>NZ_JBSFFN010000030.1:0-113756 GCF_053596135.1 Streptomyces sp. NPDC001770
GGGCCGGAGGCAGGAGCGCGGGCGCGGCCAGAGCCGGGAGCGCGCCCGGCGGAGCGGAGCGCAGCCGGGGGCCTTGATGAGGTAGAGAAACCTGTAACAGCTCTCGGTACCAATCAAGCAGAGGGTGCTTCGGTCGCCAGGAGACGGCTGGTGAATCCGGCTCGGCAAAGTCGCTGGTAGGCCTTGGCCACGTCGGCGGGTACGGGCTGGCGGATCATGAATCCCTGGTCCGGGTAAACCATCAGCCGCTGCAATGCGCCCGTGAGCATGTCGATCACCAGACGTGCGTCACCGATGGAGTCCACGTACTCGTCTAGAGTCATTGGCGTTGAAGCGCTGACGAACTCCACCTCAGACCACAGCTTGCGGGCGGTGGCGTACGCCCGTCGCTCCTCGTACGGCTTGCTGATCAGCAAGACAGAGGCCACCTCGACGCCGGCCCCCTCCAACACTTCCCGCGAGAAGCGGATGTTCTCCCCCGTGTTGCGCGCCCTCGGCTCCACAAGAACGGCCGAGCTGGGGACACCCAATTCGACTGCCCGCTCTCGGTAGTGGACGGCTTCACCGCGGGGCATTCGCTCCCGGGTCGTGGGGCTCGTGGCTCCTGTGAACAGCACTAGAGGCACGTACCCGCGTTGGTACAGGTCTGCGGACGTGTCGGCCACTCCAAGGTCATGACTACCGAGCCCAATGGCAACGGAGCAGCGTTTGAGGCTGTGGCCCATCTGGTGGTAGTCCCAAATGAGCTGGGCATCGGCCCAATCCTGCGTCGAGATCACTTCGAGCCTTCCACGTCCGCTGCCGAGTCAGGCACCTGGAACTCGTATTCCCAGGCGAAACGCGATGCCGCGTGCACCCCAATGGCGAACTCCACTACGGTCCCGTCGGCTGTGTACGTCGTCCGGTGCAGTTCAACTACGGGCTCGCCTGGCGGCAGCTGGAGAAGCTTCAACTCGTCTGCCGTGGCAGCCCGAGCGAAGATTCGCTCTTTCATGTGGTCGATCTCGTACCCGGCGTCGAAGAGCACCCGGAAGCCTCCGCCTCTGCCGGCGGGTCCGGGGGTCGGGTCAACGATGCGGGTTCCCTCGACGTGTTCGGGTCGGTAGTAGCTCGTCAGGGTGTGAGTTGGCTGCTCGCCTTCCTTGACGAGCCGAGCACGCGCGTACACGTCAGCTCCCGCAGGCAAGCCGTGCGCTTCCGAGACGGCGGGGGGAGCCTCTACGCGACTGACGGTCTGCGTCTGCTCATTCCGGCGGTAGGCGCGCCCACTTGCCACACGGTCTGCAATGAAAGCCACTTCGTCGCCATCGCGCCACTTTGCCTTGTCGTACCGAGAGATGCCGAGTCGTTTGAGAGGAACCTGTTCGCGTACGACCGTGCCGTGACCGCGGGATGAAGTGACCAGGCCTTCGGCTTCGAGAGCCTTGAAGGCGGCATGCACGGTGGACTTGGAGCCCCTGCCCTCCTCCACCAGCTTCCGGATGTGCGGAAGTCGCTCCCCGGGGGTGTAGTCACCACGCCTGATCTGTTCGGCCAGCTCGTCTGCCAGCTCTCGCCACTTGGGCGCCATCCCGAACTCCTCTCGTCGGAACCAAGTCAAACACAGTCCCAGGACTGTTGACAGTCCCAGGACTACGAGCCATCATCTTGCTTAGCGGTTCGCAGTCCTAGGACAGCGAGTCGCCGGAGGGGCTCGTTGGGCTGCTCCACGTCAATCTAGGGAGTTTCAGATGCCGTCGTTCAAGATCGATGTTTCGACCGCTGTCGTGTTCGTGGCGACGCCCCCGACGCCGAAGCTCGTGAGCAAGCAGACCGGTGAGATCGCGATGGACCGGGAGACCGGTGCCCCGCTCGCGACGGTGGGCCTGCTGATCTCGGACGAGGGGGAGGGCAACCTGTATCAGGTGACGGTGCCGAGCACGGGGGTCCCGGAGAACCTGATCCCGGGCACGATGGTCACGGTCATCGGCCTCAAGGCCCGGGACTGGGAGAACACGTTCAACGGCCAGACCCGTCACGGCATCAGCTTCCGCGCGGTCGCCATCACGGCGGGTGTCTGATCATGGCGGACGTGTCCACGGTGATCGAAGCGGCCGGAGCTTTATCCGCCGCCGGCGGTCTCGGCTACGCGAAGGTCCGCGCTCCGCGCGTGTATTGGTCGCTGGTCGGTCTGCCGGTCGCCCGGGTCCGGTTCGCCGCCACGTACCACTCGACGATGGACGTGTGCGGGCTGACGGTGCAGCCGTCCCGCCTGCGGGCGTTCATGGTCCGCAACGTGGCCCGCCGCCCTGATGTGCAGCCGGTCCCGCCGAAGGTGCGCAAGGTCCGCGCCTCGTCCACCGGTATGCGCGCCACCCTCCGCCTGCCCGCCGGACTGGAACCCGCCGACGTCGCCGCCGCCTCGGAGCGGCTGCGCCACGCCTGGGGCGTTCACTCCGTGCACGTGGTGGAGACCAAGCCGGGGTTCGTGGAACTGCGGATGACCGGGTACGACGTGCTGTGGCGGGTGAAGATGCCCCGCCGGCTCCCCCGCACGCTGTCGGGTCCACTGGTCGTGCCGGTCGCGGTCCGGGAGGACGGAACCCCGTTCGTCCGCGACTACAAGAAGGTCCCGCACTCCCTGACGTTGGGCGCGAACCAGTCGGGCAAATCGATGTTCCAGCGCAACCTGATAGCCGGTCTCGCCAAACTCCCCGTGGGCCTGGTCGGAATCGACTGCAAGCGCGGCGTCGAACAGCGCGGCTACGCACCCCGCCTCTCCGCCCTCGCGGTCACGCCGGACGAAGCAGCCGAACTCCTGGAAGCCCTGGTCCGGGAGATGGAAGCGCGCTTCGACACCCTGAGCGCGCACGGTGTCTCCGACCTGTGGGACCTGCCCGTCAAGGTCCGGCCAGTGCCGCTGGTCGTCCTCGTGGACGAGGTCGCCGAACTCTTCCTCACCGCGGCAAAGAAGGACGAAGAGCGCCGGGACCGGATGGTCATGCACCTGGTGCGGCTCGCGCAGATGGCCCGTGCGGTCGGCATCTACCTGGAAATCTGCGGGCAGCGCTTTGGCTCCGAGCTCGGCAAGGGCGCCACGATGCTCCGCGCCCAGCTCACCGGCCGCGTGGTCCACCGGGTCAACGACAAGCAGACCGCCGACATGGGCCTTGGCGACATCGCCCCGGACGCGGTGGCCGCGGTGACGATGATCCCGCCGGACCGTCCCGGTGTGGCCGTGGCCGGCGATGCCTCCGGCGGCTGGTCCCGCATCCGCACCCCCGCCATGACCCCCGCCGAAGCGGTTGCCACCTGCCGCGAGTACGCACACCTCACCCCGCTCATCCCCGCGCTCGCCGCGTTCCGCCCGGTCGTCCCCACCGCCCCCGGCGTCCCGGCTCCGCTGGTCGCCCCGGTGCCGGTCACCGAGTAGCACCCCCTCCTCCTGCTTCGCCGGTTGGCGTGACCGTCTTCGCGCCGGGTCCCTACCCCTCCCATGCCTGAACCCGAAAGGCCCCTCGTCATGGCCAAACGGACCACCACCCCGCCGAAGACCACTCCCGCCCCGTGTCAGCCCTGCGGCGGCACCGGAAACGTGCCGATCACGGTGCGCGTCGGCCGCAAGCGCCGCACGGTCGGCCAGCAGGACGGCCTCTGCCTCAACTGCTTCGGCACCGGCACCGACCCCAACGCCTGACCCCCTCGCGCTCCGGGTGCCGGGCGGTGACCACCACATCCCGCCCGGCCCCGGCCCAACCTCCCGAAAGGAGGTGACCCGATGCCCCGCAAACTCCGCCCCGACGCTGTTCTGATCCAGGCGTTCATCGCCGGCGCCTTGTCCTTCTCCCACCTGCACGACCTCGCCTCCGCGGCCGGCCAGGACGGCTGGAAAGCCTGGGCCTACCCGATCAGCGTGGATCTGCTTCTCGTTGCCGCCTGGCGCCGCATGCGGACCACCAGCGACAACCGGCCGGCGTGGGTCTGGTTCGTCATCGCCCTCGCGGCGTCCCTCGGCGCGAACATCGCCACCGCCGGCCTCCTCGACCTCGGCAACGTTCCGGCCTGGCTCCGCATCCTCGTTGCCGGCTGGCCCGCCCTCGCCTTCCTCGGCGGAACCCTCCTCGCCCACACCCCCACCACCCCCGAACCGGCACCCCCGGCCGCTGTACCTCTGGACGCCCCAGAGCCCGCGCCGGTCCCGGACACCCACGAGGTGACGGTGGAACGGGTCCCGGAACCTGCCCCGGAACTTCCCCCGGCCCCCGACCCGCCCCTGTCGCGGCTCCGGTTCCGGTCGCGGTTTCGGTGCCTGCGGTGTCGGTTCCGCCGGCACTGCTCGACCACGCCAAGAAGGTCGCCGACAGCCACCGCGCCTCGACCGGCGACCGCATCGACCTGGCCACGCTCCGCCTGCGCCTCGGCGTCCCCGCACCGCTCGCTGACGCCATCAACGCCCAACTCGCCTGATCAGAAGGGACAAAGCCCATGGCCCTGCTCAACTTCAACCGCCCGGCGGACTACCTCGACGCCGCCCGCGAGATGGCCGACTCCGGCCGTCCCACCCTCGCCCGGCTTCTCGCCGAGGAGGCTGCCGACCGCACCACCGACCCGACCGAAGCCGCCCGCATCCGCGCCGAGTTCACCGGCGACAGCCTCCGCCGGGAGGGCTGACCTATGCCGCGTCCGAACCGCTTCACCGACGTGATCCGCATCGGCCCCGTCCGGGTCGGCACGCACTACGACGGCCGGGGCCGCACCAAGCACACCGCCGCCTGCACCGCCCCCGCCTGCAACTTCTCCGCCGACTACACCAGCCGGCCCGCCGCCGAACTCGCCGCCCGCACCCACCGCTGCACCATCTGAGAGGAGAGAACGACATGTTCACCCCCAAGTACCCGACCCCCGACACCGCACCGACCCCGGACACCACCCTCGTCCGCCCGCTCACCGGCCTCGTCCACCCCCCGGCCCCGGTCTGCGACTGCCACCACACCCCCGCCACCCCGGCCCCGACCTCCACCCCGGCGCCGGCCCCGGTCGGCCGCCCCAGCGTGCAGCTCACCCCCGGCGCCCTCGTCGTCGCCGTTGCCGGCGGCACGGCCGCGGTCCTCGTCGTCGGCGCAGTCCTCGTCTCGATGCTCCTCGCGGTCGCCATCACCGCCGGCTCCCTCGCGCTCCTCGCGGTCGTCCTGCGCCTCATGCTCAACGATTCCCGCAAGGGCCAGTGATTGACATGGACCTGATCAATATGGCGGCGGCGTTACCCGCCTTCGGCTGGGCCTTCCACAGCAGCGTCCTGACCCGCCGACTGTCCGCCGCCCGCCGCGACCCGCTCACCGGACTCCACACCCGGGCCGGCTTCACCGCCCGCGCCGAACGCATCGTCGCCCGCGCACCCCACGCCATGGCCTTCCTGGTGGACCTGAACGACTTCAAGGCCATCAACGACACCCACGGCCACCTCGCCGGCGACGCAGTCATCGCCGCCACCGCCGAACGCCTCGCCCACTGGGCGGCCGACAACGCCCTCACGGCCCGGCTCGGAGGCGACGAATTCGCCGCCCTCGTCCCGGACTCCACCAACCACCCCGGCACCGCCGCACTGGACCACGCGCTCCGACAGCCGGTCATCTACCGCGGCCAAGTCATTCCCGTGTCCGCGTCGGTCGGCTTCTGCTCCGTCGCCGATCTGCCCGTACGGACCTTGACCGACGCTCTCGCCGCCGCCGACACCGCGATGTACGCGGCCAAGGGCCACGGCCGGCGCAACAACACCCCGCGCACTCGCTCTTAACGGCCCCCGGGGCGGCCTCAACCGCCAAGTTTCCGCCGCCCCGGGAGCCCCACCCATCCCTGATCCAAAGGACCCGAAAGGGAAGACCCATCATGCCCGAGAACACCCGGCCCCGGCCCATCTGCGCCCACTGCGACGGCTTCCCCACCGTCGCGGTCACCACCGGCCAGACCACCCCGGACGGCGAGCGCCGCACCATCACCGCCGACTGCCCCGCCTGCCACGGCACCGGCCACACCACCCCCGCCCGCGCCTACACCCGCGTCGGGGCGTGAGCCCCATGGCCCTCCTCGACTGGTCCGACAAGAAGCACTTCGACGCCTCCGGCGACAAGCCCTGCGTGCTGTGCGACAAGCCCACCCCGCTCCGCTCCGACCGCGGCAAGCCCGTCCACAAGGTGTGCGCCGAGGAGTGGATCGACAACCACCCGCCCAAGGAGAACCGGTGACCAACCCCGCCACCGCGGCGGGCCTGGACCCGACCACCCTCGCCGACGTGCTGAGGGTGGCCGGGTCCCCCGGCTTCGACCGCCTCACCGAACAACTCCGCCGCACCGGAGGATGCGCCCAACCCATCCACCTCACCGGCGCCACCAAGACCATCGACCGCACCACCGGCACCCTGCTCCACCACTACACGACCGACAACGAACCCGGCGGGCGGCTCCGGATCGCCTGCGGCAACCGCCGCGCCTCCCGCTGCCCCGCCTGCGCCTGGACCTACGCCGGCGACACCTACCACCTCATCCGCGCCGGCCTCACCGGCGACCCCACCAAGGGCACCCCCCACACGGTCCGCGAACACCCCCGCGTCTTCGCCACCCTCACCGCCCCGTCGTTCGGCCCGGTCCACAACCGCCCCGGGAACCGGCCCTGCCGCTGCGGCACCCGCCACACCGACGACGCCGAGGAGCTCGGGACCCCGCTCGACCGGACCACGTACGACTACGCCGGCGCGGTGCTGTGGAACAACCACGCCTCCGACCTGTGGCGCTACTTCACGATCTACCTCCGCCGCGAAATCGCCCGCCGCGCCGGCCTCACCCAGAAAGCCGCCCGGGAACAGTCCCGGCTCTCCTTCGGGAAGGTCGCCGAGTACCAGAAGCGCGGAGCGGTCCACTTCCACGCCGTGATCCGCTTCGACGGACCCGACGGCCCGGACACACCCCCACCTGCCTGGGCCACCCACACCCTCCTGGACGACGCGATCCGCGCCGCCGCCAACCGGGTCGAACTCACCGTCCCCTCCCACGAGGAAGCCGGCTTCCCCGGCTGGGTCCTGCGCTGGGGCACCCAACTCGACGTCCAGCCCATCGCCGCCTTCGGCAACGGCGAAGACCTCACCGAACAAGCCGTCGCCTCCTACGTCGCCAAGTACGCCACCAAAGCAGCAGAGACGACCGGGACCGTCGACCACCGCATCGGAAACAAGGAAGCCCTCGTCCTCCTCGACGTCCCCGAGCACCCGCGCCGGCTAATCGAAGCGTGCCTTGACCTCCATCACGCCTACCCGGACCGCAAGCTCCGCGACTGGGCCCACATGCTCGGCTTCCGCGGCCACTTCTCCACCAAATCCCGCGCGTACTCCACCACCCTCGGAGCCCTCCGACAGGTCCGCGCCGACTACCGCACCGCCCAACAACGCGAAGCCCTCGGCCTCCCGAACCTGGACGACCACCCGGAAGCCACCACGCTCACCCTCGCCCACTGGGCCTACGCCGGCCACGGCCACACCCCCGGCGAATCCTGGCTCGCCGCCAACATCCACCGCGACATCCAGCACAACCGCGACACCGTCCGCGAACACCGCGCAGAACTCGAAGCGTCCACCGAAGAGGAGTGGTGACCATGGCAGAACGACTGCTGACTGTGGAACAAGTTGCCGATCGGCTGGGGACGACCGTGCGTTTCCCTCGGCGGCTGGTGGCGGAACGGCGCATCGAGTACGTGAAGGTGGGCCGACATGTTCGGATCGCCGAGGGCGTCGTTGAAGCGTTCATCGCCGCGCACACCGTGACGCCTACTCGACGTCTTCGGAGTGTTGTCTGATGGCGGCCAAGAAGCGGCAATTTGGCCGTGTCCGCAGGCTTCCCTCTGGCCGCTATCAGGCTCGGTACCTGGGACCTGACGGCATTGACCGCCCTGCACCTCAGACGTTCCGCACGAAGAGGGATGCGGACGATTGGTTGGCTGAACGGCAGAGCGAAGTCCGGTCCGGATGCTGGCGAGATCCGGATGCTGGCGCGGTGAACTTCGGGGACTTCGCGCTCCGGTGGGTGGAAGAGCGAGGTTTGGCCGCAACCACGGATGAGTTGTACCGGCGGCTGCTCCGGCTCCACATCCTTCCTTCCTTCGGAGGCAGCGACCTCGACGCGATCAGCCCGCCCGCCGTACGGACCTGGCGCAGTGAGCGACTGAAGGCGACGGAAGCCCCCACCACCGTTGCGAAGTCGTACAGGCTGCTCAAGGCCATCATGGAGACGGCCGTTGATGATGAGCTGATCCGCAGGAATCCGTGCCGAATCAAGGGGGCGGGTAAGGAGTCGGCCGAGGAACGGCCCACCGCGAGCGTTGCGCAGGTCGATGCTCTCGCAGACGCGATGGGACCGCGGTGGCGGCTCATGATCTACATCGCCGCGTATGGTCCCGCCCGCCCCGAGGAGCAAGCGGCGATGCGCCGGCCGGATGTGGATCTGGAGAACGTCGGCGTCTGGATTCGCACGGCAGAGCCTGAACTGACCACCGGCCGCCGCGCGCCCGGCGACACCAAGTCGGCAGCCGGCCGCCGCTTCCTAGTTCTGCCGCCCTTCATGGAAAAAGACTTGAGGCGCCACCTCGATTGGTATGCCGAGAAGGGCGCGGACGGTCTGTTGTTCGTGGGGGAGCGGGGCAAGCCGTTCCGCCGATCTACCTTCGGACGGAAGTGGCGACAGGCGCGCTCGTCGGTGGGGCTGCCCGACAATTTCCGCTTCTACGATCTTCGCCACACCGGTCACACGCTCTCAACCCGCTCGGGGGCGACTCTCCGAGACACGATGGTTCGAGCCGGCCAGTCCTCGGAGAAGGCGGCCATGATGTACCAGCACTCCGACACCGAGCGCCAGAAGGAAGTGGCGAGCGGCATTGACGCCCACGTTCAGGCAGAGCGGCTGAAGGCGCGGGCTGAGCCGGCCCAACCGCCATCGGGCACGTAACGGGCACGAGAGCTATTAAGTGGTCTAGACAACAAGGAAGCCCCGGGCTGTTGGCCTGGGGCTTTCTAGTGGAGCGGGTGACGAGAATCGAACTCGCGCTCTGAGCTTGGGAAGCTCATGTTCTACCATTAAACTACACCCGCGTAGCGCGCCGATGATCGGCTGTGCATGCTCGCACACTGTACCTCATGGCAGGGCCCCGGCGAATTCGTCGCGGGCCCTTTCGGTGTTTCGGGGGGCTTGTCGGGGTGTGGGGTGGGTGGTTCCGGGGGTGGGGGTGACGGGGGTGCGGGGGGCGGGAGTTGGGGGCGTAGGTTGGAGCGGAGCCGCGTGTGGAACCGCGGGGAACCGTGTGTGGGCCGCCGTGTGGAGCGGCGGGTGGAGTGGGTCCTGTTCATCCCCTAATGTGTGGGTTTCTCGTTCGAGGCCGGCTGGTTGGGGAAGGGACTTGATGGAGTCGTTGAAGGCAGTGGAGTCACCGGTGCAGGCGGAGCTGTCGCTCAGGGCGGTGGAGTCGGTGGAGGGCACCGTCGTCCGTTGTGCGGAGGGGCATGTGTTCGCCACCTCGTCGTTCCCGATGCAGCAGCTCGGGACGGACCGGATCGGGCCCGGGCGGCTGATCCGGTGCCCGCGGTGTGCGCGGCTGAGGAGCTCGGTGCCGGTAGCGGCGTCGAGACGGTAGCCGGAAGAGGTACCGGTATCCGAAAGGCTTAGCGGAGGGCGGCGGAGGGCGGCGGAGGTCGTCACCGGTGGCCGTCACCGGAGGTGAGGGCAGGCGCGCGGGTGCGGTCCGGTTGGGGCGGGCTCGCGCGTTCTGCGTATCCTCGGATCGTGCTTCTCTCTGACAAAGACCTCCGGAACGAGATCGACAGCGGTCGGGTCCGTATCGACCCGTTCGATCCGTCGATGGTTCAGCCTTCGAGCATCGATGTGCGGCTGGACCGCTACTTCCGGGTGTTCGAGAACCACCGCTACCCCCACATCGACCCCGCCGTCGAGCAGCCCGACCTGACCCGCACGGTCGAGCCGGAGGGGGACGAGCCGTTCATCCTGCACCCCGGTGAGTTCGTGCTCGCGTCGACGTACGAGGTCATCACGCTGCCCGACGACCTGGCCTCGCGGCTGGAGGGCAAGAGCTCGCTCGGGCGGCTCGGGCTGGTGACGCACTCCACCGCCGGGTTCATCGACCCCGGGTTCTCGGGGCACGTGACGCTGGAGCTGTCGAATCTGGCGACGCTCCCGATAAAGCTGTGGCCGGGGATGAAGATCGGGCAGCTGTGCATGTTCCGGCTGACCTCGCCGTCGGAGTTCCCCTACGGTTCGGAGCGGTACGGCTCCCGTTACCAGGGGCAGCGCGGCCCGACGGCTTCGCGTTCGTACCTGAACTTCCACCGGACCCAGGTCTGACACGCACGAAGGACGCCGAGGTGACGGGCATGGCAGCTGCCGAGGACCGGGAGAACCTGACCTACGAGGGGTTCGGGCTCGCCGTGCGCGAGCTCGCTCAGGCGGTCGCCGACGACGGGTTCGAGCCCGACGTGGTGCTGAGCATCGCGCGGGGCGGTGTGTTCGTGGCCGGCGGTCTGGCGTACGCGCTGGACTGCAAGAACATCCACCTGGTGAACGTGGAGTTCTACACCGGCGTGGGCACCACCCTGGAGATGCCGGTCATGCTGGCGCCCGTCCCGAACGTCGTGGACTTCACGCGCAAGAAGGTCCTGATCGCCGACGACGTCGCCGACACCGGGAAGACGCTGAAGCTGGTCCGCGACTTCTGCCTGGACCACGTCGCCGAGGTGCGCAGCGCGGTCATCTACGAGAAGCCGCAGTCGCTCGTGAAGTGCGAGTACGTGTGGAAGAAGACCGACCGGTGGATCAACTTCCCGTGGAGCGTCGAGAAGCCCGTGGTACGGCGTACGGGGCAGGTCCTCGACTCCTGAGGGAGTCGCCACTCCTGAGGAGTCGCCACGCATGACGAAGGGCCCGGACCGCTGAGCAGCGGTCCGGGCCCTTCGTCGTACGCGTGACGCGGCTCAGATGGTGCCGAGCTTGAGGATGGAGAGCAGGCCGATCAGCTGGATCGCCGAGGCGCCCAGGGCCTTGGGCCACGGCAGGTCGTGGGACTTGCTCACCATCGAGGTGAAGAGCGCTCCGGCGGCCAGCAGGGTGATCCAGCCGACGATCTGGACGAACGAGTTCTCGCCGCCCAGGAAGAGGGCGAAGAGCAGCCGCGGGGCGTCGGTGATCGACATGATCAGCATGGAGAGGCCCACGGTGGGCTGCCAGGCTCCGTCGCCGCCCAGCTGGCGGGCCAGGGTGTGGGTCACCGCGCCGAGGACCAGGCCACCGATGACGAAGCCGACGCCGGTGAAGAGGACGTACGGCACGGCGGTGGAGATGGTGGCGTTGATGGCCTCTTCGCGGGCCTGGTCGAAGCCGAACAGCGCCAGCAGCCCGTAGACGAAGGTGACGATCAGGGCAGGGCCCCAGACGGGGTAGTCCCGCATCTGCCAGAACGTCGCGCCGGGCCGCAGCACGATCCCGGAGAGCAGGTCCTTCCATCCCAGGCGGGGGCCGGCCGGCTGGGCCGGGGCGTTGCCCGCCTGGTAGGTGCCGCCGTCGGTGTACGGGTCGTCGCCGACGCTGAACGCCTGCGTGTGCCCGGGGTTGTTGGCGTACGGGTCGTGGCGCGGGGGCTCCTGGTACGGGTCGCCGAAGTACTCCGGCTCACCGTGCCCGCCCGGCTGCTGCCCGCGTCCGTCGTTGCCGCGGGGCGCGGAGGTGTACCCGCCGCTGCCGTTGCCGTACGGGGTCGCGCGTGGCGCGCCGTACTGCGGCGGGGCGGGGTTGCCGCCCGCCTGCGGCCACTGCTGACCGCCGTACGGGGGCTGTGGTGCCTGCCCTCCGTACGACTGCCGCTGCTGCGGGTTTCGCGCTTGCTGCGGTTGTTGCGGGGTGCGGTTGTCCCGGCCGCGTCCGATCCTGAATCCAGCCACGTGATCGAACGTACCTGGTCCGCGGGGCGCCCAGTGAGGGGGCGGGGGGACCGGGACGGCTTTGCGGCTGAGCTGTGACATCCCGTACGGGTTTCCGTATGCCTCCCCGTACGGGTGAAAGTGGATACCGGCACGGGTGAAGCCGGGCACTGGTACGGGTGAAATCGGATGCCCGTACGGGTGGAATCGCGGGGTGGTACGCGAGAAGCGGCCGGTCCTGCCCCCGAGGCAGGTCCGACCGCTTCTCGCCGTGCGGGTGGTGCGGGTGGCGCGTTCCCCTGTGCTGGGTGCCCCCGTGCTGAGTCCCCTGTGCTGAGTCCCCTGTGGCTGAGTCCCCCGTGCTGGGTGCTCCCTGTGCGGGGTGGTTACGCGGCCGGTTCCGGCTCGGGTTCCGGCTGGGGCTCCGGCTCCGGCTCGACGGGCTTCTTCACGGACTCCAGGAGGAGCTGCGAGACGTCGACGACCTGGATCGACTCCTTGGCCTTGCCGTCGTTCTTCTTGCCGTTGACCGAGTCGGTCAGCATGACGAGGCAGAACGGGCAGGCCGTCGAGACGATGTCCGGGTTGAGGGAGAGGGCTTCGTCGACGCGCTCGTTGTTGATGCGCTTGCCGATCCGCTCCTCCATCCACATCCGCGCGCCGCCGGCGCCGCAGCAGAAGCCGCGCTCCTTGTGACGGTGCATCTCCTCGTTCCGCAGGCCCGGAACGCTCTTGATGATCTCGCGCGGCGGTGTGTAGACCTTGTTGTGCCGGCCCAGGTAGCAGGGGTCGTGGTAGGTGATCAGGCCCTCGACCGGGGTCACCGGGACGAGCTTGCCCTCGTCCACCAGGTGCTGGAGCAGCTGGGTGTGGTGGATGACCTCGTACTCGCCGCCGAGCTGCGGGTACTCGTTGGCGATGGTGTTGAAGCAGTGCGGACAGGTGGCGACGATCTTCTTCGTCGCCTTCGCCTTCTTGGTCGAGTCGTCGTCGTCGTCCTCGCCGAACGCCATGTTCAGCATCGCGACGTTCTCCTGGCCGAGCTGCTGGAAGAGCGGCTCGTTGCCGAGGCGGCGGGCGGAGTCACCGGTGCACTTCTCGTCGCCGCCCATGATCGCGAACTTCACGCCCGCGATGTGGAGCAGCTCGGCGAAGGCCTTGGTGGTCTTCTTCGCCCGGTCCTCCAGGGCGCCGGCGCAGCCGACCCAGTAGAGGTAGTCGACCTCGGTGAGGTCCTCGACGTCCTTGCCGACGATCGGGACCTCGAAGTCGACCTCCTTGGTCCACTCGACGCGCTGCTTCTTGGCGAGCCCCCAGGGGTTGCCCTTCTTCTCCAGGTTCTTGAGCATCGTGCCCGCCTCGGACGGGAACGCGGACTCGATCATCACCTGGTAGCGGCGCATGTCGACGATGTGGTCGATGTGCTCGATGTCGACCGGGCACTGCTCGACGCAGGCACCGCAGGTGGTGCAGGACCAGAGGACGTCCGGGTCGATGACGCCGTTCTCCTCGGCGGTGCCGATCAGCGGGCGCTCGGCCTCGGCGAGAGCCGCCGCCGGGACGTCCTTGAGCTGCTCCTCGGTGGCCTTCTCGTTGCCCTCCATGTCCTTGCCGCCGCCGGCCAGCAGGTACGGCGCCTTGGCGTGCGCGTGGTCGCGCAGGGACATGATGAGGAGCTTCGGGGAGAGCGGCTTGCCGGTGTTCCAGGCGGGGCACTGCGACTGGCAGCGGCCGCACTCGGTGCAGGTGGAGAAGTCGAGGATGCCCTTCCAGGAGAACTGCTCGACCTGGGAGACGCCGAAGACGTCGTCCTCGCCCGGGTCCTCGAAGTCGATCTCCTTGCCGCCGCTGGTCATCGGCTTGAGCTCGCCGAGCGCGACGGCTCCGTCCGCGTTCCGCTTGAACCAGATGTTCGGGAAGGCGAGGAAGCGGTGCCAGGCGACACCCATGTTGGTGTTGAGTCCGACGGTGATCGCCCAGCCCATGGTGACGCCGAGCTTGATCATCGCGGTGAGGTAGACGAGGTTCTGCAGCGTGGAGAGGCTCAGCCCCTTGAAGGCGGCGACCAGGGGGTACGAGGCGAAGTACGCGGCCTCGTAGCCGTCCACGTGGTGCAGGGCGCCCTCGAGTCCGCGCAGGGTCATGATCGCGAGGCCGATGACGAGGATGACCGCCTCGACGAAGTACGCCTGGCCCATCTTGGATCCCGCGAAGCGGGACTTGCGGCCCGGACGGCTCGGCAGGTTGAGCTGGCGGATCGCGATGAGGACGAGGATGCCCACCGTGGTCGCGAGCGCGATGAACTCCGTGTACGCCTCGTACGGCAGCCAGCCGCCGAGGACCGGGAGCACCCAGTCGGCCTTGAACAGCTGTCCGTAGGCCGTGACGATGGTCAGACCAAGGGTCAGGAAGCCGACGGCGACGAACCAGTGCGCGACGCCGACGATGCCCCACCGGTTCATCCGGGTGTGGCCGACGAACTCCTTGGCCAGGGTGATCGTGCGGTTCTTGGGGTTGTCGGTGCGGCTGCCCGCGGGGACCGGCTGTCCGAGGCGGACGAACCGGTAGATCTGCGCGACGGCTCGGGAAATGAGCGCAACGCCGACCACGGTCAGCACCAGCGACACGATGATCGCGGCGAGTTGCATGTAGGGGCTCCTCGGGCCTGCGAGGGTGGGATTTTGACACTACTAAGCAGTAACTTAATCAGTCTGTGCTGACCCTATCCACTTATTCCAGTGGGCTGTAGCCGGGCAAGCGGTGATCTGTGTCGCTCAGGCCACCCTTGGCCCGCCGGGTCGTTCCGCGGAGGGTCGCGCGCACAGGAGTGTGCACGGATTCCGCCAGGATTGCCAGGTCGAGCCCGATTCGCTGGATTTCGGTACGGCTCCGGGCCAGGGTCTGGGCGTAGTGCAGGTCGAGCAGGGCCGTCTCGTCCCAGGGCATCCCGGACCGGGCGCGCACCTGCGCGAGCCCGGTCAGCCCGGGGCGCAGCTCCAGCCGCCAGCGGCGCGGCCCGCCGTCCAGGAGCCGGGGGTCGTCCGGCGCGAGCGGCGCCGGACCGACGAGCGACAGCTCTCCGCGTACGACGTGCACCAGCCGGGAGACCGCGTCGAGCCGCAGCCGCCGGGTGCGCAGCGAACGCAGGACGAACGGCCGCCCGCCGAGCCCGGCCCGGGTGCGCCCGTCGACCACCTGGTGCGGGCCGTGCCGTACGGCGAGGGCGAGGGCGGCGGCCAGCAGGACGGGGGCCGCGAGGAGCAGCAGGGCCGAGCCGAGGGTCACGTCCAGGAGTCGTTTGGCCCCTCCGGCGGGGGGCAGGGTCGGGTCCGGCGGTCGTCCCGTGCCGCTCGCCGGGGTGGCTGCGGGCCTCCGCCGCCACGGTGCCGGCCGCCTCGGGGGCCGGACCGGCTGGAGTGACTGCCACCATGCGCCGCCGCTCTGTCTGTAGCGCCGCTGCCTCGCGTTCCGCATCGCGCCCGCCCGGGGTTTCGGAGTTCGGTGGGGTGGTCCGGGGCCGGTGCGTTTTGACCGGCTCACGGCATTTTGTGACAGAACAATCCCACGGTGCGATGGTGGGACGGGGGGAGTGGCGCGCACCGCGTTCTGCGTGTCTCGCCCGGGTCGTGTCCGATGCGGTCGAGGGGCGGGGCCGTGGTGGTGACGAGGGGCGGAGCCGTGCGGCGGCCGGGGCGTGTGGGGTGTTCGCCCGGAGCGCCGGAGGGGTACGTACCCGCGTTGAGCTGCGCATTTACCGTATGGCGTGGGGCATCGGCACTTAAGTTGAGTCTGCATGACTCAGGTCTGTTGACTCTTTGGCGGGTGTCATGCATCCTTGAGTCAGATCCGCTCAAGTAGTTCTTCAGGAGGAATCGAAATGGCACGTGCGGTCGGCATCGACCTGGGCACGACTAACTCCGTCGTCAGCGTTCTCGAAGGCGGCGAGCCCACCGTCATCACCAACGCCGAAGGCGCCAGGACCACGCCGTCCGTCGTCGCCTTCGCGAAGAACGGCGAGGTGCTCGTCGGCGAGGTGGCCAAGCGTCAGGCCGTCACCAACGTCGACAGGACCATCCGCTCGGTCAAGCGCCACATGGGCACTGACTGGAAGATCGACCTCGACGGCAAGTCCTTCAACCCGCAGCAGATGAGCGCCTTCATCCTGCAGAAGCTGAAGCGCGACGCCGAGGCGTACCTGGGCGAGAAGGTGACCGACGCGGTCATCACCGTCCCGGCGTACTTCAACGACTCCGAGCGCCAGGCGACGAAGGAGGCCGGTGAGATCGCGGGCCTCAACGTCCTGCGCATCGTCAACGAGCCGACCGCCGCCGCGCTGGCGTACGGCCTGGACAAGGACGACCAGACGATCCTCGTCTTCGACCTCGGTGGCGGCACCTTCGACGTGTCGCTCCTGGAGATCGGTGACGGCGTCGTCGAGGTGAAGGCCACCAACGGTGACAACCACCTCGGTGGTGACGACTGGGACCAGCGCGTCGTCGACCACCTGGTGAAGCAGTTCGCCAACGGCCACGGCGTGGACCTGTCCAAGGACAAGATGGCTCTCCAGCGTCTCCGCGAAGCCGCGGAGAAGGCGAAGATCGAGCTCTCGTCCTCGACCGAGACCACGATCAACCTGCCCTACATCACGGCGTCCGCCGAGGGTCCGCTGCACCTGGACGAGAAGCTCACGCGCTCGCAGTTCCAGCAGCTGACCGCCGACCTGCTGGACCGGTGCAAGAGCCCGTTCCACAACGTCATCAAGGACGCGGGCATCGCGCTCTCCGAGATCGACCACGTCGTTCTCGTCGGAGGCTCGACCCGTATGCCGGCCGTCGCCGAGCTCGTCAAGGAGCTGACCGGTGGCCAGGACGCCAACAAGGGCGTGAACCCGGACGAGGTCGTCGCCATCGGCGCCTCGCTCCAGGCCGGTGTCCTGAAGGGTGAGGTCAAGGACGTCCTGCTCCTCGACGTCACCCCGCTGTCCCTCGGTATCGAGACCAAGGGCGGCATCATGACCAAGCTCATCGAGCGGAACACGACGATCCCGACCAAGCGGTCCGAGATCTTCACCACCGCCGAGGACAACCAGCCCTCCGTGCAGATCCAGGTCTACCAGGGCGAGCGCGAGATCGCGGCGTACAACAAGAAGCTCGGGATGTTCGAGCTGACGGGCCTGCCGCCGGCCCCGCGCGGGGTGCCGCAGATCGAGGTCACCTTCGACATCGACGCCAACGGCATCATGCACGTCGGAGCCAAGGACCTCGGCACCGGCAAGGAGCAGAAGATGACCGTCACCGGTGGCTCCTCGCTGCCGAAGGACGAGGTCAACCGGATGCGCGAAGAGGCCGAGCAGTACGCCGACGAGGACCACCGTCGCCGTGAGGCCGCCGAGTCGCGCAACCAGGGCGAGCAGCTCGTCTACCAGACGGAGAAGTTCCTCAAGGACAACGAGGACAAGGTCCCCGGCGACGTCAAGACGGAGGTGGAGACCGCGATCGGCGAGCTGAAGGAGAAGCTCAAGGGCGAGGACACCGCCGAGATCCGTACGGCCACCGAGAAGGTCGCCGCCGTCTCCCAGAAGCTGGGCCAGGCGATGTACGCCAACACCCAGGCCGATGGTGCGGCCGCCGGTGAGCCCGGTGCCGAGCAGGCCCGTCCGGCCGACGACGACGTCGTCGACGCCGAGATCGTGGACGACGAGAAGGACAGCAAGGGCGGTGCGGTGTGACGGAGGAGACCCCGGGTTTCGAGGAGAAGCCCGACGTCCCCTCCGGCGCCACCGACGACGACGCCGAGCCGAAGGCCGCCTCCGAGGAGGCGGCCCCGGCCGGGGACGCTGACCAGACCGCAGGTCTGACCGCGCAGCTGGACCAGGTACGCACGGCGCTCGCCGAGCGCACCGCGGACCTCCAGCGCCTTCAGGCCGAGTACCAGAACTACCGTCGCCGCGTCGAGCGGGACCGGGTCACGGTGAAGGAGATCGCCTCGGCGAACCTCCTGACCGAGCTCCTCCCCGTCCTCGACGACGTCGGCCGGGCCCGCGAGCACGGTGAGCTCGTCGGAGGCTTCAAGTCGGTGGCCGACTCCCTGGAGTCGATCGTCACCAAGCTGGGTCTCCAGCAGTTCGGCGAGGAGGGCGAGCCCTTCGACCCGACGATCCACGAAGCCCTGATGCACAGCTACGCGCCGGACGTCACGGAGACGACCTGCGTGGCGATCCTGCAGCCGGGGTACCGCTTCGGGGAGCGCACCATCCGCCCCGCGCGGGTGGCCGTCGCGGAGCCGCAGCCGGGCGCCACGCCCGCCGCGGCGAAGGAAGAGAAGGCAGACGACGAGGAGAGCGGTGGACCTACGGAGGTCTGACACCACGTCGGATCACCCGGTCGCACACCGACCGGCCGGGCGGCCGGCCCCAGGGCCGGCCGCCAGGGCCGTTCACAGGAACCGGCGTGGACCGGGGAGCGACCGCGCTCCCCGTGAGCCGGACCTGTCGTACGCGAGAGGCCCACGGCCGATCGTCCGGAAGGAGGGACGTCGATGAGCACGAAGGACTTCGTCGAGAAGGACTACTACAAGGTCCTCGGCGTCCCGAAGGACGCCACCGACGCCGAGATCAAGAAGGCGTACCGGAAGCTCGCCCGCGAGTTCCACCCGGACGCCAACAAGAGCGACGCCAAGGCCGAGGAGCGCTTCAAGGAGATCTCCGAGGCGAACGACGTCCTCGGGGACGCCAAGCGGCGCAAGGAGTACGACGAGGCGCGCGCCCTCTTCGGCAACGGCGGGTTCCGGCCCGGTCCCGGTGCCGGGGGCGGTTTCCCCGGCGGCTTCGACCTGGGCGACCTCTTCGGAGGTGCCCAGGGCGGTGCGGGCCAGGGCGGCGGCGGCTTCGGCGGCGGGGGCGGCCTCGGCGACGTGTTCGGCGGGCTGTTCAACCGCGGCGGCGGTGGCGCCGGTACCCGGGTGCAGCCGCGCCGGGGCCAGGACATCGAGACCGAGGTGACGCTCAGCTTCACCGAGGCCGTCGACGGGGCCACGGTCCCGCTGCGGATGTCCAGCCAGGCACCCTGCAAGGCGTGCTCCGGCACCGGTGACAAGAACGGCACCCCGCGGGTCTGCCCGACCTGCGTCGGTACGGGACAGGTCTCGCGCGGCAGCGGTGGCGGGTTCTCGCTCACCGACCCGTGCGTGGACTGCAAGGGCCGCGGCCTGATCGCCGAGAACCCCTGCGAGGTCTGCAAGGGCAGCGGACGCGCCAAGTCCGCCCGCACCATGCAGGTCCGCATCCCGGCGGGCGTCTCCGACGGGCAGCGCATCCGGCTGCGCGGCAAGGGCGGCCAGGGCGAGCGCGGCGGTCCGGCCGGCGACCTCTACGTCGCCGTCCACGTCGACGCGCACCCGGTCTTCGGCCGCAAGGGCGACAACCTCACGGTCACCGTGCCCGTCACCTTCCCCGAGGCGGCGCTCGGCGGCGAGGTGAAGGTGCCCACGCTCGGTGGCCCTCCGGTCACCCTCAAGATCCCCGCCGGTACCCCGAACGGGCGTACGATGCGCGCCCGTGGCAAGGGCGCCGTGCGCAAGGACGGCACCCGGGGCGACCTGCTCGTCACCGTGGAGGTCGCGGTCCCCACCGAGCTGGGCGACGAAGCCAGAGAAGCGCTGGAGGCCTACCGCAAGGCGACCGCGGCCCAGGACCCGCGGGCCGACCTGTTCCAGGCCGCGAAGGGAGCTTGAGATGGACGGCCGCCGACGTAATCCGTACGAACTGACCGATGAGACCCCGGTGTACGTGATCTCGATCGCGGCCCAGCTCTCGGGCCTGCACCCGCAGACGCTCCGTCAGTACGACCGCCTCGGCCTGGTCTCCCCGGACCGCACGGCCGGGCGCGGGCGGCGTTACTCGGCCCGTGACATCGAACTGCTGCGCAACGTCCAGCAGTTGTCCCAGGACGAGGGCATCAACCTGGCCGGCATCAAGCGCATCATCGAGCTGGAGAACCAGGTCGCCGCGCTCCAGCAGCGCGTCGTCGAGCTGTCCGACGCGGTGGACGGGGCGGCGGTCGCCATGCGGCAGGCCGAGGCCCAGGTGCACGCCTCGTACCGGCGCGACCTCGTGCCGTACCAGGACGTGCAGCAGACCAGTGCGCTGGTCGTCTGGCGGCCCAAGCGGCCGAAGGACTGACGCCGGACGGGCGCGTGCCGCCCGTCCCGCGCGTGGGGCCCGCCTTCCGGTGATCGCCGGGAGCGGGCCCTTCCTTCGTGCGGGGTGTGCCGTGCGGAGCCGGCCGTCAGTCGTCCTCGTTGAGGATGCCCGACTGGGCGATCAGGAAGCCGAGTTGGGCGCGGCTGCTGCTGCCGAGGGTGGCGGCGAGCTTGGCGATGTGCGCGCGGCAGGTGCGTACGTTCATCCCGAGCCGGCGCGCGATCGAGTCGTCCACGTGCCCCTCGACGAGGAGGTGGGCGATGGAGCGCTGGACGGCGCTGATGCCGTCCGGCGTCGGCTCGTACCGGACCTCCTCCAGCAGCGGGGTGGCGCGGGTCCAGAACTTCTCGAAGACCGACGCGAGATAGGCGACAAGCCCCGGGTGGCGCAGTTCCAGGGCCACTTGGCGGTCGTCCTGGGCCGGGATGAACGCGACGGTGCGGTCGAAGACGATGAGGCGCTCGATGAGTTCTTCGGACGTCCTGATCTCCACGTTCACGTCGGCGATGCGTTCCGCGTAGGCCAGGGTGCTGGGGCTGTAGCGGACCGTGTGCTGGTACAGCGTCCGCATCCGGATGCCGCGGTCCACGACGGAGAGGCCGCGCTCCAGCGCCTTGCCCAGCCGGTCCTCGTTCCGGCCGCCGCCGGGCTGGATGGTGAGGACCTCGGTGCGGCACTCCGCGGTGGCGATGTCCAGGGCGCCGTTGATACGGTTCACGCCCTCCAGCACGGTGATGGCGTGGGTGGCCGGCGGCCCCTGTGCGCTGATCTCCATGAAGGGCTGGAAGGACTGGGCGAGCCGGACCGAGTGCCGTCTGCGCTCCTGTATCTCGCGCTCCAGGGGGTTCACGTGCTGCGCGAGGGCGGTGGACGGCGGTACGGGCCGCAGCCAGTTCGGGTCGTCGGGATCAGCGTGCAGCAGGGCGAACTCCATGAGGCACGGCGCGGGTTCGACCTCGTCGCGCGCGATGCGTCCGGAGCGCAGTGCGCCCGAATAGAGGCGCTTTCCGTCCTCACACAGTTCGGTGATCCCATGAGGATGTGTCTTTTTTGTGTCGCTTGTGATCATTTCTCCACCCCCCAGGTTCCTGAACATGCAAGAACATGATGCATCGACTCTGTGGTGTTCACAGGGTCGCGTGAGACATCGTCTTAGGAGCGGGGGAGATGAATCCACAAGTGAGGACGAAGCCGACTATGGATAAGCGAATGCTTCGCTCGGTGCTTGCCGCCTCGTTCGTCGCGGCCTTGGGTTTTGGGCTGTTGGGCGCGGGCGACATCGGCTGGGACGGTGAGGCGGCTGCTGTCCCGGGGGACATTGGCTGGGACGACGAAGCCCGGGCGACGCCCGGTGACATCGGCTGGGACTCGTTGAACAAGGTCCAGGGCGACATCGGCTGGGACTCGCTCGCAGCGGTCCAGGCGGACATCGGCTGGCCCGTGCCGGGCAAGGGCCAGGGCGACATCGGCTGGGACTCGTTGAACAAGGCTCAGGGCGACATCGGCTGGGACTCGCTCGCCGCAGTCCAGGCCGACATCGGCTGGGACTCGCTGAACAAGGTCCAGGGTGACATCGGCTGGGACTCGCTTCCGGCCTCCGTAGGCGCATGACCACCCCGCCGGACGACCGGATCTTCCGGCGCGAGATGGCCTCCGCCTATCGCTCGGGGTGGCACTTCGTCGATCTGCTCACCGCACTGCCGGGCCCGGGTGACTCGTTGATGGTCACCCTGCTCGGTGAACCTGTAGTCGTCGTGATGGAGGAGGGCGAAGAGATTCGCGCCTACCGCTGTCTGCGCAGGCCACGTGGCGCCCCACAGCCCGTCCGCTGCGCCGTCCGGTACGGCATGATCTTCGTCAATCTGGACCAGCGCGACCATGAACTGTTCGACCCCGAGACCATCTCCGCCACCCCCCGAAGCGCTTGAGCGATTCCCCCGAAGTACAGCATCGCTCAAGTGCTGTCCCCCACACAGCGGCGCCACCGTGACCTGACACGGTGGCGCCGTTGTGCTTGCCCCGGGACGTTTCGCCGGCGCCCGGTCAGGCCCGGCCCAGCGCCCGGTCGAGGGCGATCTCGATGACGACACGGGTCGGGTTGACCCTCGGCTCGCGTCCGTAGCGCTCGGTGTGGCGCCGTTCGGCGTCCTCGACGGCCTCCCGCTCCGTACGGATCGTCGCGCGGCCCTCCAGCGTCGCCCAGCGCGCGCGGTGCATCTGGCAGACCGCGACCCGCGCGCCCTCCGGTCCCGCCGCCCGGATGTGGGCGACCTTGCGGCTCCCGCCGTCGGTGATGATGCGGGCCAGCCCCGCCCCGGGGTCGTACGTCACGCAGACGGGCACCACGTGCGGGGTGCCGTCCGGGCGCAGGGTGGTCAGGGTGCAGAGGTGGTACTCGCGCCAGAAGGCGAGGTACTCGGGGCTGGGGTTGCGTACGTCGACGGCCATGGCCGAAGCGTATGAGCCGTACCGCGATCCGCTTTCCGCGCCCTCGCCGGACCCGGCCCGCTCGAATCCCAGGCTTGAGTGGAATAGACTCAACTTTGTGCACGTTGGTCGAAGCATGGGCCCGGTGCAGAGCCTGGGCAATACGCGATCGTTGAGGAGGAGACAGCGCACGTGGACGCCGAGCTGACGAACAAGAGCAGGGACGCCCTCACCGCGGCCACCAGCAGGGCCGTGAAGGACGGACACCCCGATCTCACCCCCGCGCACCTGCTGCTCGCGCTGCTCGCGGGCGAGGACAACGAGAACATCATCGATCTGCTGGCCGCCGTGGAGGCCGACCAGGCCGCCGTACGCACGGAGACCGAGCGGCTGCTCGGCGCGCTGCCCAGCGTCACCGGTTCCACCGTGGCACCGCCGCAGCCCAACCGCGAGCTGCTCGCCGTCGTCGAGGACGCCGCGCGCCGCGCCAAGGACCTCGGCGACGAGTACGTGTCCACCGAGCACCTTCTGATCGCGGTCGCCGAGAAGGGCGGCCGCGTCGGTGAGATCCTCGGGGCTCAGGGGGCCGGTGCGAAGAAGCTGCTGGCCGCGTTCGAGAAGAGCAGGGGAGGGCGACGGGTGACCACACCCGACCCGGAGGGTCAGTACAAGGCCCTGGAGAAGTTCGGTACGGACTTCACGGCGGCGGCCCGTGAGGGCAAGCTCGACCCGGTCATCGGCCGGGACCAAGAGATCCGCCGCGTCGTACAGGTGCTGTCGCGGCGTACGAAGAACAACCCGGTCCTCATCGGCGAACCCGGCGTCGGCAAGACCGCCGTGGTCGAAGGGCTCGCCCAGCGCATCGTCAAGGGCGACGTGCCCGAGTCGCTGCGCGACAAGCGGCTGGTCTCCCTCGACCTCGGGGCGATGGTCGCGGGCGCGAAGTACCGCGGCGAGTTCGAGGAGCGGCTGAAGACCGTCCTCTCCGAGATCAAGGAGAGCGACGGCAAGGTCATCACCTTCATCGACGAGCTGCACACCGTCGTCGGTGCCGGAGCCGGCGGCGACTCCGCCATGGACGCGGGCAACATGCTCAAGCCCATGCTGGCCCGCGGCGAGCTGCGGATGGTCGGCGCGACCACGCTCGACGAGTACCGCGAGCGGATCGAGAAGGACCCCGCCCTGGAGCGCCGCTTCCAGCAGGTGCTGGTCGCCGAGCCCAGCGTCGAGGACACCATCGCGATCCTGCGCGGCCTCAAGGGGCGTTACGAGGCACACCACAAGGTCTCCATCGCGGACGCCGCGCTGGTGGCCGCCGCGACCCTGTCCGACCGCTACATCACCTCCCGCTTCCTCCCGGACAAGGCGATCGACCTCGTGGACGAGGCCGCCTCCCGGCTGCGCATGGAGATCGACTCCTCGCCCGTCGAGATCGACGAGCTCCAGCGCGCCGTGGACCGCCTCCACATGGAGGAGCTGGCGCTGAAGAACGAGACCGACGCCGCCTCCCGGCAGCGGCTGGAGAAGCTCCGCCGCGACCTCGCCGACAAGGAGGAGGAGCTGCGCGGACTCACCGCCCGCTGGGAGAAGGAGAAGCAGGGCCTCAACCGGGTCGGTGAGCTGAAGGAACGTCTCGACGACCTGCGCGGCCAGGCCGAACGCGCCCAGCGCGACGGCGACTTCGACACCGCGTCCAAGCTCCTCTACGGCGAGATCCCCGGCCTGGAACGCGAGTTGGAGGAGGCGACCGAGGCCGAGCAGGTGGCGGCCGAGGCACCCAAGGAGACCCTGGTCAAGGACGAGGTCGGCTCCGACGACATCGCCGACGTGGTCGGCGCCTGGACGGGCATCCCGGCCGGCCGGCTGCTGGAGGGCGAGACGCAGAAGCTGCTGCGGATGGAGGAGGAGCTCGGCAAGCGCCTGATCGGCCAGAGCGAGGCCGTCCGCGCCGTGTCGGACGCGGTACGCCGCACCCGGGCCGGGATCGCCGACCCCGACCGGCCCACCGGCTCGTTCCTCTTCCTCGGCCCCACCGGCGTCGGCAAGACGGAGCTCGCGAAGGCGCTGGCGGACTTCCTCTTCGACGACGAACGGGCCATGGTCCGCGTCGACATGAGCGAGTACAGCGAGAAGCACAGCGTCGCCCGGCTCGTCGGCGCCCCGCCCGGCTACGTCGGTTACGAGGAGGGCGGCCAGCTCACGGAGGCGGTCCGCCGCCGCCCGTACAGCGTCGTCCTGCTGGACGAGGTGGAGAAGGCGCACCCGGAGGTCTTCGACATCCTGCTCCAGGTGCTGGACGACGGCCGGCTCACGGACGGCCAGGGCCGGACGGTGGACTTCCGCAACACCATCCTGATCCTGACGTCCAACCTCGGCAGCCAGTTCCTGGTCGACCCGCTGCTCAAGCCCGAGGCGAAGAAGGACCGGGTGCTGGAGGTCGTACGGGCCTCGTTCAAGCCGGAGTTCCTGAACCGGCTGGACGACCTGGTCGTCTTCTCCGCGCTCACCGGCGACGAACTCGCCCACATCGCGGGGCTCCAGATCGGCCGCCTCGCCAAGCGGCTCGCCGACCGGCAGCTCACCCTCGACGTCACCCCGGCCGCACTGGCCTGGCTCGCCGAGAAGGGCAACGACCCGGCCTACGGCGCCCGGCCGCTGCGCCGCCTCATCCAGACGGCGATCGGCGACCAGCTCGCCCGGGAGATCCTCGCGGGCGAGATCGCGGACGGCGACACCGTACGCGTGGACGTGTCCGGGGACGCCGAGACCGGCGGGGACACCGGACTGATCGTGGGGGCGGCGCGCTGAGGGCGGCACGGGCTTCGGTCCGGTGCGGCTGAGGGCGGCACGGGCTTCGGTCCGGTGCGGCTGAAGCGTCGGTCAGACGTTGAAGGGGCGGAAGTGTACGAGGACGGTGCCGCCGTCCTCGTACACGACCGTCACGTCTGCGGCCACCGCCCCGTCCGGCGGCGGTTCGCCCAGCTCCAGATATGTGCCGGCGTCGTCGTCGTCGCAGGACTTCGCGCGGAGTCCGGTGTCCGCGACATCGGGGAAGGCCGAATCCAGCCAGGCGGTCAGTTCCCGCGCGGTGGTGCGGAAGCGGACGTCGTACTCGGTGTCCATGACTCCCCGGGTCTCACACCGCCGGTCGTACGCGCCTGCGGGGAGCTCCCTGCGGGCGAACGTCATCGCCTCGTCGCAGGAGACCTTCGTCCCCGAGTCCGCGTCGGGGAAGAGCATGCCGGTCATGGCGGCGAAGACGAACCAGCCGACCGCGCCGAGCATGACCGCGCCGGTGCCGGCCACCAGCGTCAGCGGCAGCGCCCAGACCCAGGGACGCGCCCGCCGCGCAGGCCGGGGAGCCGGAGAGGACGAGGGGTGCTCCTGGGGGCCTTGTGGTCCCTGGTCCCTCGGCGCTTCCCGGACGTGGTGAGACTTCTGGGCTTCGTGAGACTCCTGGGCTTCCTGAGGTCTGTCCACGGTCTGCCTCCCGTGCGCCGGTCCCGGCTCCGGCTCTGGAAGACGCCGGCCGGTGGCGAAGCGTTCCCCGTTCGCGCGGCAGGAGGATCATGTTGTCCGCCGGGAGCGGATCGACCCTGCTGGGGGTTGCCATTCCCCGCCCGCCATGGGGGAGGATGGCGTACAACCGCACGAAGGGAAATAACGGTGAGCATCGATCCGTCCTCGATTCCTAATTTCGGGGGCCAGCCCGAACCGCAGGCGGCAGGACCGGAGGGCCCCGTCGTCCCTGACCAGGACCTCGTCAAGCAGCTCCTGGAGCAGATGGAGCTCAAGTTCGTCGTCGACGACGAGGGCGACCTCGCGGCGCCGTGGGAAGAGTTCCGCACGTACTTCATGTTCCGCGGTGAGGCGGACCAGCAGGTCTTCTCGGTGCGGACTTTCTACGACCGCCCGCACGCCCTCGACCAGCGTGCCGTCCTGCTGGACGCCATCGACGACTGGAACCGCCGCACCCTGTGGCCCAAGGTCTACACGCACTCCCACGAGGGCGAGGAGGGCGAGGCCGGTTCGGTCCGCCTGATCGGTGAGGCGCAGATGCTCATCGGCACCGGCGTCAACCTGGAGCACTTCGTCTCCTCCACGGTGAGCTGGGTCCGCGCCTCCATCGAGTTCGACAAGTGGCTCGTCGAGCGCCTCGGCCTCGCGCCGGCCGAGGACAAGGCCGAGGAGTCCGCGGACGAGACGCCCGAGGGCTGACCCACCGCGCTCCGCGGGCCGCACCCGCACGACGCCCGGCCGGGCGGCGGTCACCACGACCGCCGACCCGGCCGTCGGTGTTTCCGGGGGCGGGGGCGTTCGATTCGCCGTGTTGCCCGCCGGGGGCGGGACTGTAAGGAATGCGCGGGCCGAACCTGGGGCTACGGCACCGCACACTGATCCACCACGGAAGGCGAACAGCCCTCATCCGGCCAGAGTTCCGACAAAGGATTCTGCCTCCGCGATGCCAGGGGGCAGCAAGCGTACGGACTCGTTTTCTTCGTCGAACTCGATCAGTTTTTCCCTGTGTGCCGGACGTAGGACATCCCGTCGAAAACGTGAGCGACTCGGATGTTCCAGCCATGTGATCAGGTCCCGCTCCTCGACTTCCCCAGTTTCAGGGAGGAGGAGAAGGAGCATCTTCTTCTTCCAGGAGATGCCTGTGAGTAGAACACGCTTTCTTCTTCCGTCTGACCAGAGTTGTGGGACCTCGCGCTCGATGAGGCTATCGACAACGGTGGCAGCCTGTTCCGTCGTCAGGGAGTGGAAGAAACGCACCAATTCGGCCATGAGCCACTTGCTTATGTAGAGGACCGCTGTGGCGTCCATCTGGCTTGGGTCGACGTCTCCACCTGCATGCCCGACTCCGCGGTTGTTCCGAATTTCATAGAGCGCGATCAGCATGCGCGGAATCTGAATCCTGATGGATCGCGGGAAGCCTTGCCTGCGTTCCAGAGCCTGGCAGGCGGCCAACATGTTGTTAGGCTTGGACGATCGATCCGCGTACGAATCGTCCATGTGGCCGACAATGGCAGTGTAAATAGCCTCGCAGAGTTTCCCACCATTCAGTTCTGCTGGTTCCCATCGGCGTTCGCGGTAATTCCGGACGATCTGGTTGAATGATCCGATCAGATCTCCGCGTAATCCCTCCGGGAGGCCGGAGAGGGCGCAATCGGGGGTTAGTTTCATTTAGGAAGCAATCATTTCTTGGACACGCACGAGACCTTCGTGCGTAAGCTTGTACGTTTTACGTGCCTGCTTGGCGGCACCGGACTTCCTCAGCTGGATGATCCTGGTGGGTTTCCTTACCTGATTGCTTTCCAAGGCCATCGTCACGTGCTTGACGGCGTGGCCAAGATGCTTCAGCTCCTGGTTGAGGTGAGCCGCTTGGAAGGAAGGCTGGTCGCGAACTGCCTGGAACCAGTAGCCGGCCACCAGGACCCTCTCGACATCCGTCGACGGGTTCGCCCGGTTGTAGAGCTCCGCGAAGTGCTCGAATTTCGGCCTATCGGTCTCCGATTTTTCCTCCGGGGCGCCGTGGAGCGCGCTGTACGGCAGCTCGTGTCCTGCCTCGACGCTTTCCTGCCTCGGGGCGGGGACTGGCAGGGGAACACCGAAACGCTCGGCCGCCCAACGAAGCACTCTCCCCTGGGCGTCCCCCTCCAGAGCGTGAAGCGCTTCCGCCAGGGCGGTCATGGCTTCGATTTCCGGGTCTTTCATCTCTCTCCTCGGCTGTCCGGTCACAACGTTTCCTGCTCGATCTTGCGGTGCTCTTGGCGATGCGGACGGCTTCGCTGCGGTGCGTTCTCATGCAGCCGCGTTAGGCTGCACACGCCTACGAGTAAAGCCTTACAGAATCTCAGAGTGGTTGATTTATTGCAATGCGGAATCGATGTGGAAGTGTGTTCGATGCGCGGTCGGCTCGGTTCGCGAAATGAGTTTCGTGTACACGCTTTTAGTATTATCGGAAAAGAAGAGGGATGGTGGAGTGTCCGCGACGCATACGCGCGCCGTCACGAAACTGCTCCTGTACCCCTGTGGCGCGATCATTTGCTTTGAGTTCTGGGGCGCGAGCCAGCCCCAGACCGGCAGGCCGGCCTGGGGCTGATCATTTTCGGGACTCCGCGTGCTGGTCTCGGTCGCGGACGGGCCTACACGTTGCCTAGAGCGACGCGGCCCGGGTATGCACCGCTGACGGGACCGCGATTTTCTGCCCGCAGCAAGGACACTCCGTCAGGGATGCGAGGTCGACTCGCCAAGGTCCCACCCACACCTTGCGGGCTTCGATCTCTTGTCGTTCCCTTTCGTCACGGAGTTGACCCATCGCGCGCGCCATCCGGGCCAAACAGGAGTGGCGTTCCTGCGTCTGCCGCTGTTCGAAGCCCAGGCGCCACCACGAAACCTCCGAAGCGTCGAAGGACGTCTTGCAGTGCAGATTGACCAGACCGACGACCTCGGCGAGATCGACGGGTACGTGGGGGTTGTGGATACCGTTGATGAATGCTTCCACGACTTCTTCTTTCGTGGGCGGCCGATATCGCGCGCTGTCCACGGGGACCATGACGTCGGAGAATACCTTTTGCACCTGCTGGAGCATCCATGTCTCGGCGGAGGTGGGGTAGATCCTGGGGCCTGCCGTTCGTCCGTTCTTGTAGCGCACCACGCCAACGGAGGAAAGCCTGCTCACGCACTGCTGCGCATTTCGAGTCTCGAAGGAGTAGCCATAGACCCGCTGCGCAACGCCTTCCCACGTCATCCAGACGGGGTACGGCTCCACCGTACGGGCTCGGTTCAGCACCTTGTAGATCTTCGTTCCCACGGGAAATGTCTTCGGCACAGGGAGAGGCTAGGCACGCGACGGGATGAGTGGTGCTCGCGGTCCAAGATCTACACGATCGAGTGATTTTACGAAAAGAGTGCCAGCGGAGGACCGCTCTCGCTCGGGCACGCGGACGGCCGGGGCAGCCCTGGCCCGTCCGTCGCCCAGAGGAGACCTGCGATCACTCGCGTACGAGTCAACCGCTCACTGCTCGTTGACGCTTCGCCACGCGCGGAATCCACCACGGCACCCAGGTGGGGTCACATTCTCCCGAGGCGCTCCACGGCCTGCCGGAGCACTTCCTCGCGCTTGCAGAACGCGAACCGTACCTGGGTGCGGCCCGCCTCCCGGTCGTCGTAGAAGACGGAGTTGGGGACGGCCACGACGCCGGCGCGCTCGGGGAGGGCGCGGCAGAAGGCGACGCCGTCCTTCTCGCCCAGGGGTGCGACGTCGGTGGTGACGAAGTAGGTCCCCTGGGGCCGGTACACCTCGAAGCCGGCGGCGGTGAGGCCGGCCGTGAGCAGGTCGCGCTTGGCGCGCAGGTCGTCGCGGAAGCCGGTGAAGAACGCGTCGGGGAGGGCCAGGGCCTCGGCCACGGCGTACTGGAGCGGGCCGCCGCTCACGAAGGTGAGGTACTGCTTCGCGGTACGGACGGCGGTGACCAGGGCGGCGGAGCCGGTGACCCAGCCGATCTTCCAGCCCGTGTACGAGAACGTCTTGCCGGCCGAGGAGATGGAGACGGTCCGGTCGCGCATCCCGGGCAGGGAGACGAGCGGGATGTGGTCGCCGTCGAAGGCGAGGTGCTCGTAGACCTCGTCGGTGACGACCAGGAGGTCGTGCTCGACGGCGAGTTCGGCGATGGCGGACAGTTCCTCGCGGGTGAGGACCATGCCGGTCGGGTTGTGCGGGCTGTTCAGGAGGAGCAGCCGGGTGCGCGGGGTGATGGCGTCCCGGAGCGCGTCCAGGTCGGGGCGGAAGTCCGGGGCGCGCAGGGTGAGGGGGACGCGGACGCCGCCGGCCATGGCGATGCACGCCGCGTACGAGTCGTAGAAGGGCTCGAAGGCGATGACCTCGTCGCCCGGCTCCAGGAGGGCCAGCATGCTCGCGGCGATGGCCTCGGTGGCGCCCGCGGTGACCAGGACCTCGGTGTCGGGGTCGAAGGCGAGGCCGTAGAACCGGCGCTGGTGGCCGGCGACGGCCGTACGGAGTTCGGGGATGCCCGGGCCCGGCGGGTACTGGTTGCCCTTCCCCTCGCGCAGGGCGCGGACCGCGGCCTCCCGGACCCCCTCGGGGCCGTCGGTGTCGGGAAAGCCCTGCCCCAGGTTGATGGCTCCGGTCGTGAGCGCCAGGGCCGACATCTCCGCGAAGATCGTCGTCCCGTGCCCGTCCAGCCTGCGGTTCAGCAGTGGCCTGCGGCTCATCTCTCCACCGTCCTCGATGCGGGCCGGCGTCTCCGGGACCCATGGTCATCCTGTCGGCAAGCTCTGGAGTTGCTCAAGTCCGCTTTGGCGCGGATACGGGCGGGGCATCCCGCAGACATCCGGATGGGGTTTCGGAGGCGGCGGGGGCCGCCACGGGGGACGGAAGGATGTGAGGGGCGTGACGTACGTCCTGATGGCGCTGATCGCGCTGGCGGTGGCGGGGGTCGTCGTGACGGCCGTGAGGTGGTCGGGGAGGAACCGGCCGGCGTCCGGCGGATCCGGGCCCCGGAGCGGACCGCGCGGGTACACGGTGAGCACGAAGAAGGCGCGCCGCTCCTCGGGGCGCGGGCGGTCGTCCGGGGACAGCTGGTGGGCCGGTGACGGCGGTTCGTCCGGGGACGGTGGTTCCAGCCACTCGAGCGGGCACTCCGGTGGGCACTCGTGCGGGGGCGGGCACTCGTGCGGCGGGGGATCCTCGTGCGGCGGGGGAGGCGGCTGCGGCAGCAGCTGACGCGGTCCGGTGCGCGCCGGTGGGCGCTCGTGGAGAGAAAGTGCGGGGCCCGGCGGGGGTGATCAACTCCGGCCGGGCCCCGTCGTGTTGTGGATCTTCGGCGCGGCCGGGGCCGCACGGGGGCTTTCTGGTTGAACAGTTGAGCTGTATTGCCCCCCAGGGGATGGAAACCACGTCAAGTTGGTCAAAAACGCGGTGAGTACGGCGTAGTTCGTGATTCCCTCGTTTGACAGAACATTTCAGCCCACGGACCCCAGTTGGGCCGGATCTGGTGCCTCCCACCTCCCCACGTCTCTCCTCCGGTGGCGCCCCCTGCTCATGTGTCCCTGCGTTTGCGGAGCCGACCCATGCTCACGTCCCTCCAGACGGCCTATTCCGACACCCGCGCTGCCGACCTGGCGTGGGCGCTCGGCAGGGAGCCGCTGCCCGCCCTCGCCGTGCTGGATCTCCAGCTCGGCGGCGCCACCATGCAGTTGAGGCTGCTCGGTGCCTCACATCAGGTCCTGTTGAAGGAGGGTGGCGACACCTGTTCGGAGACCGTGGCATGCCTCCCGGGTACGCGTACCCCGCTGCCCTTGGGGGTGGCCGAGCGACTGGGCGACCGGGAGTACGAGTTCGCCGCGCGTGTGGAGACCCTCAACGAGGGGCAATTCGCTGCGCGGGCCCAGGAGTTGCTCGCGCTGGTGGCCGAGCACCCGCACGGGCTGGCGGGCACTTTTCCGGGCAGCCCGTACGCCTTCACCGCGATGCTGGCCCAGTGTTCGGAGGGGCAGGTGCGGTGGCGTACGTGGCACGCGTACCCGCAGGAGGGGCAGTTGGTCGCCACGCGGACCCGGGTCGGGGTGCGGATTCCGGCGCAGCCGAGTGGAGTGGCGGTACCCAGGGCGGGGGCGAGTGAGGGCGCGGGAAGTGTTCCGGCGTTCGTTGAGCACTCAACTCCCCTGATGGCTACGGTCTTTCCGGCCGCTTCGGCGGTGTCCGGGGTGCCCGCTGTTTCCGCCGGGGCCGGTGCGCCCGCCCTGGTGCTCTGAGGTGACCGAAAAGCGCGCGGCGTGCGGGTTGTTGGCGTGCGCCGGTGGGCGGTTGGCGCACGCCGGGCGCTCGCTGCGAAGCCTCAGGTGCACCCTTGCGGGTGACAGGGTGCGAAGGAATCGTGACGTAGCGTTTCGGGCATGATCGACCAGCAGGTGCCCCTTCTCGGGGGTGCGGCGCCCCTTCCCGTACGCCCGCGGACCGGCCGCTTCCTCGTGCTGGCCTCCGTGTTCGTCTGCGCCGCCTGCGGTCTGGTGTACGAGCTCGAACTGGTAGCCATGGCCTCGTACTTGATCGGCGACTCCGTGACGCAGGCGTCGGTGGTGCTCTCCGTGATGGTCTTCGCGATGGGCATCGGCTCGCTGCTCGCGAAGCGTCTGCGCTGCCACGCGGCCGTCGGTTTCGCCCTGATCGAAGTGGCGCTCGCACTGGTCGGCGGGTTCTCCGCCCTGGTGCTCTACGCCTCCTTCGCCTGGCTCGGTGAGTCGCGCGTCGCGCTGGTCGGGTTCTCGGTGGCGATCGGCGTCCTGATCGGGGCGGAGATCCCGCTGCTGATGACGCTGATCCAGCGGGTCGACCGGCAGGACGCGGGCGGCACCGTCGCGGATCTCTTCGCGGCGGACTACGTGGGCGCCCTGGTCGGCGGGCTCGCCTTCCCCTTCCTGCTGCTGCCGATGCTGGGGCAGCTGACCGGTGCGCTGTTCACCGGGGCGGTCAACGCGGCGGCGGGCGGGGCCCTGATCCTCTGGCTCTTCCGCCGCGACCTCACCGCCCGGTCCCGCTGGCTCCTCGTCCTCGCCGGGATCTGCGCGATGGCGCTGCTGGCGACCGCCACCGTGCTGGTGGACGACTTCGAGCGGGCCGCCCGCCGGGCGGTGTACGGGGGCGAGGTGCGGGTCGCGGTGCAGACGGGGGTGCAGGAGATCGTCCTCACCGGCTCCGGGCGCGACACCCTGGACCTCTACCTCGACGGCCGGCTGCGGGTCAGCGCCCGCGACGAGTCCCGGTATCACGAGGCCCTCGTCCACCCGGCGATGCGCGGGCCGCACGCCCGGGTGCTGGTACTCGGCGGCGGTGACGGGCTGGCCGCCCGCGAGGTGCTTCGCTACCCCGACGTACGCCGGGTCACGGTGGTCGAGCTCGACCCGGGGGTCACCCGGCTGGCCCGTACCGACCCCGCGCTCTCCGCGCTCAACGGCCGGGCCTACGCGGATCCGCGGCTGACGGCCGTCAACGCGGACGCGTTCACCTGGCTGCGGACCGCCCACGACCGCTACGACGTGGTCATCTCCGATCTGCCCGATCCGGGGATCACCGCGAGCACCAAGCTGTACTCCGCCGAGTTCTACGGCCTGGTCAGGCGGGTGGTCGCCCCGGGCGGCCGGTTCGTGGTGCACGCGGGGCCGCCGGGGAAGCGCCCGCGCACCTACTGGACGGTGGACGCCACCGTGCGCGCGGCGGGCATGGCCACCCGGCCCTACCGGGTGCTCGGGCGGCGTACCGGCTTCGGCGCGAGTCCGGACCGGGTGCAGGGCGACGCGGGCGCCGAGGAGGACTGGGGCTTCGTGCTGGCGGCCCCGGGCGGTGCGTCGCCGGTGCTCGGGCTCGGCCCGGGGACCCCCGTCCTGAGGACCCTCGGCGCGGAGGGGCTGGCGGCGGCAGGCCGGACCGCGGAGGCGATGCGGCTGCCGGGGCAGCCGCCGTCCACGCTGCTGCATCCGCGCTACGCCTCGGAGACCTGACGCGGAGGGCGGAGCGTGAGTAGGCTCGGATTCATGGAGCATGAGGTGTTCGTTCCGGTTCCGGTCGCGTCCCTGCGGAGCGCGCTCGGCGATCCCGTCAGGGTGGCGCGCTGCGTCCCGTCCCTCCAGCAGGACGCGGCCGCGTCCGAGGCGCTCGCCGGCCGGCTGAGGTTCCGGGTGGACGGCCACACGATCACCTACCGGGGCGCCCTGGAGCTCACCGCGACGGGCGAGGACACCGTCTCCGTCACCGGAGAAGGCACCGCCGCCCGGGGCGCCGGCGCGGTGAAGCTGGCCCTGACGATCGCCCTGGAGGACTCCGGGAGCGAAGAGGGCGCGTCCGGTACGACGATCCGCTACACGGGCACCGCCGGCGGCGACGGCCGCCTCGCCGAGCTCGACGCCGAGGCCGTACGCGTCGCCGCCCGCCGGCTGCTCGACCGCTTCACCCAGCAGCTCGTCACGGAGAGCCTGGCCGTCCACGGGGCGCAGGAGACGCCGGGAGGGCCAGGGGGCCACGGGACGCCGGGGGCCGGTGAGGCGGGCGAGGCGCCTGAAACCTCCGCCGGTACGCCCCCCGCCGGCACACCCTCCGCCGACACGCCTCCCGCCGGCGGTCCGTACGAGGACGCCGACAGCAGCACCGGCATCGAGGCGCAGGCGGACGCGGAGACGCGTCCCGACGGTGGCGACACGGACTCCCCGGCCGGTGCGGGCACCGGGTCCCTCTTCGACGCCCCGGTGCCGCCCTCCTCGCTCGACGCGAGCGCCGGCATCGAGTTCGCCGTCCCGGACGAGCCGCCGGCCGAGGCCGCGCACGCCCGGCGCACCATGATCGGGAGGAGCGCCGAGGAGGTGGACCACGCGCCGCCGCGCGGCCGGTACGCGCCGGTGCCCTCGCCGGAGACCACCACCGCCTCCTCCACCCTGCGGTGGGTGGCCCCGGCGGCGGCCCTCGCCATCGCCTCCGCCGTCGTCGTGGGGCGGGCGCTGCGGCGCCGGGGGTGAGCGCGCCAGTAGGGGCTGTCCCGCGGACAACCCTTAGGGTCGTTCCGTGAGTAGCGAGAAGAGCATCCGGCTGACCGCCGGCGACGCCGAGTTGACCATCGACCCCGTCCGGGGGTGCCGTATCACCAGCCTGCGGATCGGGGGCACCGAACTGCTGCGCCAGGGCGAGCGGTACGGCTGCTTCCCCATGGTGCCGTGGGTCGGGAGGACGGCGTACGGCGAGTTCCGCAACGGCGACACGGTGCACACCCTGCCGCTCAATTCGCCGCCGCACGCCATCCACGGCACCGGCCGCGACACCTCCTGGACCACCGCGCGGGAGCTGGAGGGCGAGGCCGCCTTCTACTACGACCTCGCCGAACCGTGGCCGTACCGGGGGCGGGTGACGCAGACCTTCGGACTCTCCGAGGACGCCCTGACGATCCGCATGTCCGTGGAGACGTACGGCGATTCCTTCCCGGCCCAGGCCGGCTGGCACCCCTGGTTCCTGCGCAACATCGGCGGCCAGGACGCCCAGCTCTCCTTCGACGCCGCCTGGCAGGAGGAGCGCGGTGCGGACCACATGCCGACCGGCCGCAGGATCGACCCGCTCCCCGGGCCCTGGGACGACTGTTTCGGGATGCCGGACGGCGTCAAGGCCACGGTCACCTGGCCGGAGCAGCTGGAGCTGACCGTGACCAGCCGCGACGAGTGGGTCGTGATCTACGACGAGCAGGACGAGGCGCTCTGCGTGGAGCCGCAGTCCGGCCCGCCCAACGGGCTGAATTCGACTCCGCGCCTGGTCACGCCGATCGAGCCGCTGGAGATGGAGACCACCTGGAGCTGGGCTCGGCTCTGAGGATGCCTGCCCCGCCACGTACTCTCGACGGTATGACTGACGTACGCGCTGACCTGCTCCAGCAGATCAAGGACAAGGCCGTGGTGCACGGCAAGGTGACCCTCTCCTCGGGTCTGGAAGCCGACTGGTACATCGACCTGCGCCGGATCACGTTGGACGGCAAGGCCGCGCCGCTGGTCGGCCAGGTCATGCTCGACGCCACCGCCGAACTGGACTACGACTGCGTCGGCGGTCTGACCCTGGGCGCCGACCCGGTCGCCACCTCGATGCTGCACGCCTCCGCCGCGCGCGGTGAGTCGCTGGACGCGTTCGTCGTCCGCAAGGCGCAGAAGGCGCACGGGATGCAGCGCCGTATCGAGGGCACCGACGTCAAGGGCCGCCGCTGCCTGGTGGTCGAGGACACCTCGACCACGGGCGGGTCGCCGCTGACCGCCGTCGAGGCCGTCCGTGAGGCCGGTGGCGAGGTCGTCGCCGTCGCCGTGATCGTGGAGCGGGGCGCCGCCCCGGCCATCGCCGAGGCGGGACTGCCGTATCTGCACGTCTACTCGGTCGCCGATCTCGACCTGGCCTGAGCCGAGCAGCGGGAGTTCCGGGAGTTTCCCCTCTGACCTGCGGTTTTCTCCGGGGCGCACTGTTTCACGTGAAACAGTGCGCCCCGGACCCGTTTCTACGGGGGTCCTCCGGGTGGAGTCCCCGCAGGAGTCTGGGAAGATGGGCACGACGATGACGTCGCCCCCAGGTCAGGGACCAGCACTGCACACCCGCACATCCCAAGGAGCGGACAGATGCCCATCGCAACCCCCGAGGTCTACGCCGAGATGCTCGACCGGGCGAAGGCAGGCAAGTTCGCCTACCCGGCCATCAACGTGACCTCGACCCAGACGCTCCACGCGGCTCTGCGCGGTTTCGCCGAGGCCGAGAGCGACGGCATCGTCCAGATCTCCACCGGCGGTGCGGAGTTCCTGGGCGGTCAGTACAACAAGGACATGGTGACGGGCGCCGTGGCCCTCGCCGAGTTCGCGCACATCGTCGCCGCCAAGTACGACATCACCGTGGCGCTGCACACCGACCACTGCCCCAAGGACAAGCTGGACGGCTACGTCCGTCCGCTGCTGGACATCTCCGCCGAGCGCGTCGCCAAGGGCCTCAACCCGCTGTTCCAGTCCCACATGTGGGATGGCTCGGCCGAGACCCTCGCGGACAACCTGGCCATCGGTCAGGAGCTGCTCGCCAAGGCCGCCGCTGCCAAGATCATCCTTGAGGTCGAGATCACCCCGACCGGTGGCGAGGAGGACGGTGTCACGCACGAGATCAACGACGAGCTGTACACCACCGTCGACGACGCGCTGCGCACCGCCGAGGCGCTCGGCCTGGGCGAGAAGGGCCGCTACCTGCTGGCCGCTTCCTTCGGCAATGTGCACGGCGTCTACAAGCCGGGCAACGTCGTGCTCCGCCCCGAGCTCCTGAAGGACCTCCAGGAGGGCGTCGGCGCCAAGTACGGCAAGACCTCCCCGTTCGACTTCGTCTTCCACGGCGGCTCCGGCTCCACCGCGCAGGAGATCGCCACCGCGCTGGAGAACGGCGTCGTGAAGATGAACCTCGACACCGACACCCAGTACGCCTTCACCCGCCCGATCGCGGACCACATGTTCCGCAACTACGACGGCGTGCTGAAGGTCGACGGCGAGGTCGGCAACAAGAAGACGTACGACCCCCGCACCTGGGGCAAGTCCGCCGAGGCGGGCATGGCCGTGCGTGTCACCGAGGCCTGCGCCAACCTGCGCTCCACGGGCACGAAGCTGAAGTAGGCGCGTTCGGGGCCCTTCGGCCCCGTCCTGCGTGTGTCGCGGGCCCGACACTCCTGGGTGATCCCCGGTGAGGTCGGGCCCGTGGCATGTGCGGCCCAGGGGCAGCACCCGGCGCGACACCGGGCGTCACCCCGCGCCGCACACGACCTGTGAACGACCGAACCATGTGAGGTACCGCTGTGAGTCCGTCCTACGATTTCGACGCCGTCGTCGACCGCCGGGGTACCTGGAGCGTGCAGTGGGACGGGGTCGCCGACCGGTTCGGGGTGGACGGGCTGCTGCCGTTCACCATCTCCGACATGGACTTCCGGACCGCGCCCGAGGTGCTGGACGCGCTGCGGGCCCGGATCGACCACGGGGTGTTCGGGTACACCGACTGGCAGCAGGACGACTTCCGTTCGGCGATCGCCCACTGGTACGCCACCCGTTACGCCACCGCCATCGACACCGGGCAGCTCGTCTACGGCCCCTCGGTGCTCAACCAGCTCTCCCAGCTGCTGCGGATGTGGACCGGACCCGGCGACGCGGTGGTCACCCACACCCCGACGTACGACGGTTTCCGTAAGGCGGTCCTCGGCCTGGGGCGCGAGATGCGCGGGGTGCCGGTCGGTGACGACGCGGCCCTGGAACGGGAACTCGCCCGCCCCGACGCGAAGGTGCTGCTGCTCTGCTCGCCGCAGAACCCCACGGGACGGGTGTGGACGGAGGCCGAGCTGACGCGGATGGCGGAGCTGGCCGCGCTCCACGACGTGCGGGTGATCAGCGACGAGATCCACTCGGACTTCGCGCACGAGGGGTACCACCACGTGCCGTGGACCCGGGTGGCGGACCGGGGCCCCGCGGGCTGGGCGCTCATCACCTCCGGCTCGAAGTCCTTCAACTTCCCCGGGCTGAGCGGTTCGTACGGGCTGATCGGCGACCCGGCGGACCGGGCCGAGTACCTGCGGCGGATGGCCACGGCCGAGGGTCTGGAGTCCCCGGCGGTGCTCGCGCTGACCGCCCACATCACCGCGTACCGGGAGGGCGGGCCGTGGCTCGACGAGCTGCGCACGTACATCGCCGGGAACCTCGCCCTGGTCGAGGAGCGGCTGCGGGCCGCCTTCCCGGAGCTGGACTGGCGCCCGCCGCAGGCCGGTTACCTCGCCTGGATCGACCTCAGGCCGCTCGGCCTGGACGACGACGCCCTCCAGCGGGTGCTGATCGAGCGGGAGAAGGTCGCCATCATGCCGGGCGGGGTCTACGGCTCGGACGGCTTCGTACGGCTCAACGTCGGCTGCCCGCGCGCCAAGGCGGAGGCGGGCGTCGACGCGCTGGTCCGGGCGATCCGCTCGCTGCGGTAGCCGCGGGCGGGGTACGGGGGCGTGCCCGGCGCCCACTGGACGCCCCGGCGGGCAGCGGCGATGCTGCCCCCATGGGTGAAACCCCCGAGAAACCTCCGACGCCCCGGGACCGCACGCCCGCGCGGACGGACGGAGCGGCGGACGCCGGTGCGCCGAAGACCGCCGGGGAGATCCGGGCCGCCTCGGCGCCCGGACGGTGGATCGTCCTGACCACCGTCCTCGGCTCCGGCATGGCGATGCTGGACTCCACCGTCATCAACGTGGCGCTGCCCCGGATCGGCGAGGACCTCGGCACCGACCTCGCGGCGCTCCAGTGGACCGTCAACGCCTACATGCTGACGCTCGCCGGGCTGATCCTGCTGGGCGGTTCGCTCGGCGACCGGTACGGGCGGCGGCGGGTCTTCGTCGTCGGCGTCATCTGGTTCGCCCTCGCCTCGCTGGTCTGCGCCGTCGCGCCGAACGCCGCCGTGCTCGTCGCGGCGCGCGCGTTCCAGGGCATCGGCGGGGCGCTGCTCACCCCGGGGTCGCTGGCGCTCATCCAGGCGAGCTTCCACCCGGACGACCGGGCCCGGGCGGTCGGGCTCTGGTCCGGCTTCGGCGGGGTCGGCGCGGCCATCGGGCCGTTCGTGGGCGGCTGGCTCGTCGACGGGCCGGGCTGGCGGTGGGTCTTCCTGCTCAACCTGCCGGTCGCCGCGCTCTGCGTACCGGTCGCGCTGCGCCATGTGCCGGAGTCCAGGGACCCGCGCGCCCACGGGCGCTTCGACGTCCTCGGGGCGGTGCTCGGGGCGGTGGCACTGGCCCTGGTGACGTACGCGCTGATCGAGGCCCCGGGGAGCGGCGCCTCGCCCGCGGTGATCGGGGCGGCGGTGGGCGGAGTGGTGGCCGGGGCGGCGTTCGTGCAGGTGGAGCGGCGGCGGCCGGACCCCATGGTGCCTCCGGCGATCTTCCGCTCGCGGCTGTTCACCGTCGTCAACCTGGTGACGTTCTGCGTGTACGCGGCGCTGGGCGGGTTCTTCTTCCTCTCCGCGATCCAGCTCCAGGTCGTCGCCGGGTACTCGGCGCTCGGCGCGGGCACCGCGTTGCTCCCGACGACCGTGCTGATGCTGTTCTTCTCGGCCGCCTCCGGCGAACTGGGGCACCGGATCGGCCCCCGCATCCCGCTCACCGTCGGCCCGTTGCTGGCCGCCGGGGGCATGCTGCTGATGTTGCGGGTCGGACCCGGGAGCGCCTCGCTCACCGGGTACCTGAGCGAGGTACTGCCCGCCGTGGTGGTGCTGGGCCTGGGACTCGTCACCCTGGTCGCGCCGCTCACCGCGACCGTGCTGGCGGCGGTGGACACCGGGCAGGCGGGGCTGGCCAGCGGCATCAACAACGCCGCCGCCCGCGCGGCCGGCCTGATCGCGGTCGCCGCGCTGCCGCTGCTGGCGGGGATGGGCCCGGAAGCGTACCGGGACGCGGGCGAGTTCGCCGCGACCTTCCGGCGGGCGATGCCGATGTGCGCGGGGCTCCTGGTGGCGGGTGCGGTGCTCGCCTTCTGCACGGTACGGACGCCCGCCCCGGGCCCGGCCCCGTCCATGGACGGCGACCGTGAGCGGGTGGACGGCGGTGGCGTGGAGGGCGGCGGCGCCCATCCGGCCGGGGCGCCCTGCCGGCCCGAGTGCACCGTGCACTGCGGGATCGTCGCGCCGCCCCTGGAGCCCGCCCGGCGGCGCCCCGAGGAGTGACCGGCCGGCGCCGCGCGAAGGGGACCGGCGGTGCGGCTGCGGGGGCCCGGTGGCGGGCCGGGGCGGTGTCCCCGGCAGCGGGCCGGGCGGTGTCCCGGAACACCCGGGTGCCAGGCACACTGGGACCCATGTCCATCCACGAGAACCTGCTCGGGGGCCCCGCCCCGACCCACCTGCCCGACGACCCGGAGCCGCGTGGGCTGCTCGCCGGCGGCACCCCGCCCGCCGAGGTCGCGGCGAAGTACCCCACCTCCTCGCTCGCCTGGGCGCAGCTGGCCGACGACGCCTTCGAGGGCGGCCGGGTCATCGAGTCGTACGCCTACGCCCGCACCGGCTACCACCGCGGGCTCGACGCCCTGCGCCGGGCCGGCTGGAAGGGCCACGGGCCCGTCCCGTTCGAGCACGAGCCGAACCGCGGCTTCCTCCGCGCCCTGCACGCCCTCGCGCGCGCCGCCGGAGCCATCGGCGAGCAGGAGGAGTACGAGCGCTGCTCGACCTTCCTCCGCGACTCCTCGCCGACCGCAGCCGACATCCTGGGCTGATCCACCTTGAGCTGATCCACCCCGAGCTGATCCGCCAGGAAGCGCCGGACGGCCCGGAGCCGCCCGTCGTGCCTGGTCAACCGGCCCGCAGCCGCTTTGTCGGCTGCGGGCCGGTATGCGTTGCGGCGGGCGCGGGCCGGGCGCCGAACCGGGCGGATCAAGTTCCTCGCGGCCGAGCACCTCGCGGGTCTCCGGTCATAGGATGCGCCGCAGGGGACCGGAGCCCACCCAGCTAGGACGGGGCGGACCGCTACCCGGAAGCTCGTGTCGAGGAGACAGCGATGTCGGCGAAACACCCCGATTCCGAAGAGACCGGTGCGGAGACCCCGTACCTCGATTTCGCGGGAACGACTCCCTACGAGGACTACGTCCAGGCGGACGTTCTCACCCATTTGCAGCAGTTGCGCTCCGACGATCCCGGCGAGATGGTCTTCCTCGTCACCACCCAGGTCATGGAGTTGTGGTTCACCGTCCTGGTCCACGAGTGGGAGACGGCGGCGCTGGCCCTGCGCGAGGACCGGCTGCCGGTCGCGCGGGACGCCCTGAAGCGCTCGCTGCGCCAGCTGGAGGCACTGAACGCGTCCTGGCGCCCGCTGGCCCAGCTCACCCCCGCCCAGTTCAACTCCTACCGGAGCTCGCTCGGCGAGGGCTCCGGCTTCCAGTCGGCGATGTACCGGCGGATGGAGTTCCTCCTCGGTGACAAGTCCGCCTCGATGCTCGTACCGCACCGGGGTTCCCCGCGCGTGTACGCCGAGCTGGAGAAGGCGCTGAGCCAGCCGAGCCTCTACGACGAGACGCTGGCGCTGCTCGCGCGGCGCGGGCACCCGGTGCCGCAGTCCGTCCTCGGCCGCGACCTGCGGCAGAAGTACGAACCCTCCCCGGTGATCGAGGCCATCTGGGCCCGGATATACGCCGAACCGGAGAAGTACGACGAGCTGGTGCGCCTCGGCGAACTGCTCACGGACGTCGGCGAGCTGGTCTGGCGCTGGCGCAACGACCACCTGGTGGCGACCCGGCGGGCCATGGGCTCGAAGACCGGAACGGGCGGTTCCGCCGGAGTGGCGTGGCTGGAGAAGCGCGCATCGAAGAACGTGTTCCCCGAACTCTGGACGGCCCGCAGTCATGTCTGAGACCAACCACCGCCTGCTGGCGGACCGTGCGGCCAAGCTCGACGCCGCCGACGAACTCGCCGCCATGCGCGAGCTGTTCACCCTCGACGAGGGCGTCTACCTGGACGGCAACTCGCTCGGCGCGCTCCCCGTCCACGTGCCCGACCGGCTGCACGACGTCCTCACCCGCGAATGGGGTGAGCTGCGCATCCGGTCCTGGGACGAGAGCGGCTGGTGGACCGCGCCCGAGCGGGTCGGCGACCGCATCGCGCCCATCGTCGGCGCGGCGCCGGGCCGGATCGTGGCCGGCGACTCCACCAGCGTCAACATCTTCAAGGCGCTGGTCGCCGCGACCCGGCTCGCACCGGGCGGCCGGGACGAGATCATGGTCGACGCCTCGACGTTCCCGACCGACGGCTACATCGCCGGTTCGGTCGCCCGGATGACCGGCCACCGGATCGTACCGGTCGACCCCGCCGACGTCGCCGACCGCGTCAACTCCCGTACTGCCGCAGTGCTGTTGAACCATGTCGACTACCGCACCGGGCGGCTGCACGATCTGCCCACGCTCACCGCCGCCGTGCAGCGCGCGGGGGCCGTCGTGGTCTGGGACCTCTGCCACAGCGCCGGTGCGCTGCCGGTCGGCCTGGACGAGCACGGCGTGGACCTTGCGGTCGGCTGCACCTACAAGTACCTGAACGGCGGCCCGGGTTCACCCGCGTACCTGTACGTCGCGGAGCGCCACCAGGACGTCTTCGACTCCCCGCTGCCGGGGTGGAACTCGCACGCCGACCCGTTCGGCATGACCCCCGGGTACGAGCCCGCCGAGGGCTCCGTCCGGGGCCGGGTCGGCACGCCGGACATCCTCTCCATGCTGGCGCTGGAGTCCGCGCTCGACGTGTGGGACGACGTCCCGATCGAGGCCGTGCGCGCCAAGTCCCTTGCCCTGACGGACTTCTTCCTGGAGTGCGTCGAGGCGTACGCCCCCGAGGGCCGGGTCGTCTCCGTGACCCCGGCCGCGCACGCCGAGCGCGGCAGCCAGGTCGCGCTGCGGTGCGCCGAGGCCGAACCGGTGATGCGCGAACTGGTCGCCCGGGGCGTCGTCGGCGACCTGCGCCGCCCCGACGTGCTCCGGTTCGGATTCACCCCGCTGTACGTCGGCTTCGCCGATGCGGAGCGGGCCGCACGGGTGCTGGCCGGGGTGCTGGCGGACGTGCCGGCGGGGGCCGCCACGCAGGGCCGGTAGCTCCCGGGTGGTCGCGGACGGGTCCGGTGGTGAACCGGCTCCGTCCGGCGGCCGCTCCGGGGACTGGTACGGTCCCCGCAGGTCGGACAAGTGGGGCGGCCCCGAGGATGGTTGGAGCAAGAATGTCGGATTCCGCCGCGCGTGATCGTGACGCCGCGCGTGATCGTGACGCCGTCGAGGAGAAGTCGGCGTTCGCGCATCCGGAGGTCGCCCCCGACCGGACCGCCGCCTACGGGGACCACCCCGACCAGGTCGTCGACCTCTACGCCCCGCGCGACGGGCGGACCGGGGTGCCGCTCGTCGTACTGCTCCACGGAGGCGCCTGGCGCGCCCCGTACGACCGCCGCCATGTGTCGCCGCTCGCCGGGTTCCTGGCCCGCCGGGGCTTCGCCGTAGCCAACGTCGAGTACCGGCGCGGCCCCGCCTCCCCGGCGGAGGAGGGCAACGCCGCCGGGCGCTGGCCCGAGACCTTCGACGACGTGGCCGCGGCGATGGACGCCCTCCCGGTGCTGGTGGCGCGGGAGTTGCCCGAGGCCGACCTGCGGCGGACCGTCGTCACCGGCCACTCGGCGGGCGGCCACCTCGCGCTCTGGGCGGCGGCCCGGCATGTGCTGCCCGCGGGCTCGCCGTGGCGGCTGCCCGAACCTCCGCCGCTGCGCGGGGTGGTGGCGCTGGCCCCGGTCGCCGATCTGATGACCGCCGCGAAGCTCGGCATCTGCTCGGGTGCGGTCCACGAACTCCTGGGCGGCGAGGAGGGGTTCGCCGAGCGGCGCCCGCACGTCGATCCGGCCGCTCTGCTGCCCACCGGCATCGCGACCGTCGTGGTGCAGGGGTGCGCGGACGTCGTCGTGCCGCAGCCGGTCGCGGAGGCGTTCGTCGCCGCGGCGGCGACGGCGGGGGAGACGGTCGGGCTGACCCTGCTGGACGAGGTCGGCCACTTCCCGCTCATCGACCCCTCGGCGGACGCCTGCGCGGTGGTCGCGGAGGAGCTGGAGCAACTCGCCTGGTGAGCGGGGCGTGTCCGGCGCTGTCCGGTGGCTCAGCGCTCCGGGCGCAGGTGGGTGCGCCGGCCGTCGCGGTCGAAGATGGCGAGGATCTCCGCCGGGCCGCCGCGTGAGCCGAAGGCGTGCGGGACCATCGTGGAGAACTCCGCGGCCTCGCCGGTCTCGACCGTGATGGTCCGCTCCCCCAGCAGCAGCACGACCGTGCCGGAGAGCACGGTGAACCAGTCCTTGCCGCCCGGGTGGACCTTCAGCTCGTCCCGCCCGTGCCGGGGCTCGGGCGCGGTGATGCCCATCCGGACCACGGTGACGCCCGGCTGCCCGCCCTCCCGGTTCAGCAGCCAGGTGGTCGTCCCGCACTCCGCGTCGTGCTGCGGGCGGATCACCACGTCCTCGTCGGACACGGACTCCACCAGCGCGTCCAGGGTGGTTCCGAGGGCACGCGCGATCGAACCGAGCTGATCGAGACTGATCCGCCGGTGTCCGGTCTCGATACGGCTCAGGGTGGACGGGCTGAGGAAGCACCGCGCGGCCAGATCGTCGAGCGACCAGCCCTGAGCGGTGCGGAGGCCGCGTATCCGTTTGCGGACCAGGGAGTCGAGTTCACCGTCTTGCGTCATACGCAAGATGCTATGTCTTCGGCGCAAGGCGTGCGTAGGCTCGAAGCATGAGCGCACACGAGGAGCACCAGCACGGGCACGGCGAGCACGAGGGGCACGGTCACGGGCATCGGCACGGCGGCGGTCACGGCCACCGGCACGGTCACGGCCACGGGGCGCAGGACGCCGGCGACTTCTCCGTACTGACCGAGATGCTGGATCTCGACGCCGAGGTGCTCCACGAGCACCTGGACGAGCTGACCGGCTGGATCCAGGAGCTGTCCGGCGGGACGGCGGGAGGTGCGGAAGCGGCGGAGAGGGCTCCTGGAGCGGCGGACGCGGCCGAAGCGCCGCAGGAGCCCGGCGGGCGGCGCCCGCGCGTGCTCGACCTGGGCAGCGGCACCGGCGCGGGCACCTTCGCCCTGCTCCAGCGGTTCCCGGACGCCGAGGTCACCGCCGTGGACGCCTCGCCGGAGATGGCCGCCCGTCTGGCGGAGAAGGCCGCCGCGCGCGGGGTCGCCGACCGTGTCCGTACCGTCGTCGCCGACCTCGACACCGAGGCCCTGCCCGCCGGGCCCTACGACCTGGTGTGGGCCTCCGCCTCGCTCCACCACATGGCCGACCCGGGCCGCGTCCTCGCCCAGGTCCGCGAGGTGCTGCGGCCCGGCGGACTCATGGTCGCGGTCGAGCTCGAAGGCTTCCCGCGCTTCCTCCCCGACGACCTCGGCATCGGCCGCCCCGGGCTGGAGGAGCGCGTCCACGCGGCGCAGGCCGAGGGGCGGACGGCGGCCGGGATGCACATGGCCGAGGACTGGGGGGCGCGGCTGCGCGAGGCCGGGCTCGACGTGGTGGCCGAACGGGTCGTCGCCATCGACCTGACCGCCCCGCTGCCCGCCGCCACCGGCCGCTACGTCCAGGCGTCCCTCACCCGCGTCCGTTCCGCGCTCGACGGCGTACTCGACGCCGAGGACCTCGCCACCCTGGACGCGCTCACCGAAGCGGACGGCCCGCACGGCGTGCTGCACCGCGACGACCTCACCGTCCGTACCGAACGGAGCGTCTGGGTGGCCGGCCGCGGGTGAGGCGCGCGGTCCCTGGGCTTCGTAGTCCCTGAGACGGAGGCCCCGGTATCCGCTTGGGTGGGGACGACCCCGGCCGGTGCTCCGCCCTACCGTGGTGCCCGTGACCGAGACCCTTGTGCAAGCGAAGACGAAGGCACCCGAACTCCGTTGGGCGCGGGGCGCGGTGGAGAGCCTGCGGGAGGACCTCCGCCAGGACGCGCTGGCCTACCGCCCGCTGCCCCCGCTCAGCGGCGAGGGGCCGCTGCTGCGCCGACTGCCCGTGAGCGCACGGGAGAAGCTCGTCTGGACCCCACACGCCCTGGTGCTGGTGGCTGCGGTGATCTGCCTTCTCCTCGGACTGAACGCGCCGAGCGAGCAGTTCGTCCTCGGGGTGGTCCCGGCGATCCCGGTGGTGCTGACGCTCGTCCGGCCGGTGGCCGCCTTCTGGGGGTCGATGGCGGCCACGGTGGTCGTCGCCCTCGCCGGTACGGCCTGGCCCTGGGGTCCGAGCAGCTTCTGGGGCCACCTGGTGGTGCTGGTGGTGTGCGCGGCCCGTACCCGGCCGCGTGCCGCCGCCGGGATGTGGCTGCTCACCCTGGTGCTGGGCACGCTGCTGGGGACCGTCGCGCCGTACCGGCTGGGCGGTTCCACCGCCGCACCGATGTTCGTGGTGTCGGCGCTGGCCCTGCTCGTGGTGACCGTGGTCCAGGTCCGGCGGGAGGCCGAGCGCGAGGTGAGCGAGGCCGAGCGGGAGGTGACGGTCCAGCGCACCGTCACGGCCGTCGAGCGCGACCGGCGCACGCTCCTCGAGGAGCGCACCACCATCGCCCGCGAGCTCCACGACGTGGTCGCCCACCACATGTCGGTGGTGGCGATCCAGGCCGAGGCCGCCCCGTACCGGGTGGAGAACCCGCCGCCCGAGCTGGCGCAGGCGTTCGTCACCATCCGCGAGAACGCGGTCGCCGCGCTCACCGAACTGCGGCGCGTGCTCGGTGTCGTACGGGCGGAGGACCAGGAGGCACCGGACGCCCCGCAGCCCACCCTCGCCCGGCTCGACCGGCTGCTGGACAACGTCCGCGAGGCGGGCCTGGAGACGGAGAAGACGGTCACCGGGGCGGTGCGCGAACTGCCGCAGGGCGTCGAGCTGTCGGCGTACCGGATCGTCCAGGAGGCGCTGAGCAACACCCTGCGCCACGCTCCGGGGGCCACCGCCGCCGTAGAGATCGCCTACGTCCTCGGCGGGCTCGGCGTACGGGTCGTCAACGGGCCGCCGACCGGGCCGGTCGACGCGTCACCGGGCGCCGGGCACGGCATCACCGGGATGCGCGAGCGGGTCGCGATGCTGGAGGGCGAGATGACCGCGGGGGAGACCGAGGAGGGCGGTTACGAGGTCGCCGTCTTCATCCCCGTCCCCCGGGCGGTGAAGGACGCCGACACCGCGACCGGTACCGGTGACGCCGACGCCGACGCCGACGCCGACGCCGACGCCGACGCCGCGACCGGCACCGGTACGGAAGAGGAGGCCGCCGCGTGAGCGACATCGGGGTTCTGATCGTCGACGACCAGATGATGGTCCGCGAGGGTTTCTCGGTGCTGCTCAACGCCATGCCCGGGATCGAGGTCGTCGGCGAGGCGGTCGACGGACGGCAGGCGGTCGAGCGGGTCGCCGCGCTCGCCCCGGACGTGGTGCTGATGGACATCCGGATGCCGGAGATGAACGGCATCGAGGCCACCCGCGAGATCGTCGCCGCCGACGCGGAGGCGAAGGTGCTCGTGCTCACCACGTTCGACCTGGACGAGTACGTCTACCAGGCCCTGCGCGCCGGGGCCTCGGGCTTCCTCCTCAAGGACGCCTCCGCCCGTCAACTCGCCGATGCCGTACGGGTGGTGGCCTCCGGCGAGGCGCTCCTCGCGCCGACCGTGACGCGCCGGCTGATCGCCGAGTTCTCCAGACTCTCCCAGGCGCCGAAGCCCCCGGCCCTGGCCCGGATCGGGGACCTCACCGAACGCGAGACGGAGGTGCTGGTGCTGGTCGCGCAGGGGCTCTCCAACGCGGAGATCGCCGCGCACCTGGTGGTCGCCGAATCCACCGTCAAGACCCATGTGAGCCGGGTCCTGGTGAAGCTCGGACTGCGCGACCGCACCCAGGCGGCGGTCTTCGCCTACGAAGCGCGGCTGGTCACGCCGGGGTAGGGCGTGCCGGACCGGCGGACGGCGGCCGGTAGCGTCGGGTCATGCACGTGTCCTTCGACCCCTGGTCGCCCTCGTTCGTCGCCGATCCGTACCCCGCCTACACCGCGCTGCGCGCCGCCGGCCGCGTCCACTGGTTCGAGCCGACCCGGCAGTGGCTGATCCCGCACTACGCCGACGTGTCGGGTCTGCTCCGCGACCGCCGGCTCGGCCGGACGTATCTGCACCGCTTCACCCACGAGGAGTTCGGCCGCACCGCACCGCCCGCCGCGCACGAGCCGTTCACCACCCTCAACGGCGAGGGCCTCCTCGACCTGGAGGCGCCCGACCACACCCGCATCCGGCGTCTCGTCTCGAAGGCGTTCACGCCGCGCACGGTCGAGCGGCTCGCACCCACCGTGCGGCGTCTGGCGGCCGAGCTGGTCGACACGTTCGTCGCCGAGGGCGGCGGCGACCTGCTCACGGCGGTCGCCGAACCCCTGCCGGTCGCCGTGATCGCCGAGATGCTGGGCGTACCGGAGTCCGACCGGGCGCTGCTGCGCCCCTGGTCGGCCGCGATCTGCGGAATGTTCGAGCTGAACCCTTCGGAGGAGACCGCACGGGCGGCGGTTTCGGCGTCCACCGAGTTCTCCGCCTACTTGCGCGAACTCATCGCCGTGCGGCGGGAGAAGCCCGGCGAGGACCTGATCTCCGGTCTCATCGCCGCCCACGACGAGGACGAGCGGCTCACCGAGCAGGAGATGATCTCCACCTGCGTGCTGCTGCTGAACGCGGGCCACGAGGCGACCGTCAACACCACCGTGAACGGCTGGCGCACCCTCTTCCACCACCCCGAACAGCTCGCCGCGCTCCGCGCCGACCACGGCCTGCTGTCCACGGCCGTGGAAGAACTCCTGCGCTACGACACACCGTTGCAGATGTTCGAGCGCTGGGTACTGGACGACATCGAGATCGCCGGTACGGTCGTCCCGCGCGGCTCCGAGGTGGCGCTGCTCTTCGGCTCCGCCAACCGCGACCCCGAGCGCTTCGCCGACCCGGACACCCTTGACCTGTCCCGCCCGGACAACCCGCACATCACCTTCGGCGCGGGCATCCACTACTGCCTGGGCGCCCCGCTGGCCCGTATCGAACTCGGCTCATCCTTCGGTGAGTTGCTGCGCAAGGCGCCCGGGATGCAGCTGGTCGACGAGCCGGAGTGGCACCCGGGGTACGTCATCCGGGGGCTGAAGGAGCTCCACGTGGAGGTGTGATTCCCGTGGACCCGCGAGGTTGACTCACCCTCGCAGGTCCCGGCGGCGCAGGGCGGTGAGGCCCGCCGCGACCAGGGCCGCCGCCACCGCCGTCAGCGCGGTCAGGGCCGCTGCCCGCAGGTCGCCGCCGGGGAGCTTCGGCAGGTGGGTGAAGGGCGACACGTCCAGCACCGCCTGGGGCAGGTCCACCGCCGGGCCGATCCAGCCGAGCGCCAGGCAGAGCCCGGCCGCGCCCCAGGAAGCGGCGGCGGCGATCCGGGCCGCCGCCCCGTACAGCAGCACGGCCACGCCGCCCAGCAGCCAGATCGCGGGGAGCTGGACCAGGGCGGCGCCGAGCACGGCCGGGAGGCGGTGGCCGTAACCGGCGGCGAGACCGAGGCCGCCGGCGCCCATCACGAGGGCCGAACCGCCGAACGCGATCAGCAGGTGCCCACCGGCCCAGGCGGTCCGTCCGGCGCCCGCCACGAGGACGGGTTCGGCCCGTCCGCCGGTCTCCTCGGAGAGCGGCCTCAGCGCCGAGGAGACGACGTACAGAGCCGCAACCATGCCGAGCATCCCGGCCATCGCGGCGAGGAACGCGTCGGTCAGTCCGGCCGCGCCGCCCATCCGCGCGATGATCTCGCGGGTCTGCTCGTTGTCGCCGACGAGGTCGGCCGCACCGTCCGCCAGCCGGCCGAAGACGAGCCCGGCGACCGCGAACGACCCCGTCCACCCGACCAGCGAACCGCGCTGGAGCCGTAGGGCCAGCCCGTACGGCGTGGCGATCCGGCCGCGCGTGGCCCCCGGGCGGGTGGCGAAGAGGCCGCTGCCCAGGTCCCGCCGGCCGGCGAGCACGACGGCCAGGGCGAGGAGCGCGGCGGCAGCGGCCACGAAGAGCAGCAGCACCCACCAGCGCTCGGTGGCGTAGGCGCGGGTGTTCTCCACCCAGCCGAACGGGGAGAGCCGGGTCAGCACGGAGGAGGCGCCGGTGCCCGCCGCGTCGCCGGCGGCCTTCACCACGAACGCGGCGCCGAGGGCGGCGGCCGTCACCCCTTTCGCGGCGCGGGCGCCCCCGGTGAGCTGGGCGGCGACGGCGGCGGTGGCGGCGAAGACCAGGCCCGTACCGGCGACCGCGAGGCCCAGTGCGTACGCCCCGGGGCCGCCGCACCCGGCGGCCGTCAGGAGGAGCACCACGAGCGCGGCGAGCGCCAGATCGGCCACGGCTGCGGCGAGCAGGGCGGCGGTCAGCGGGGCCCGGCGGCCGACCGGCGCGGCGGAGAGCATCTCCTGGCGGCCGGTCTCCTCCTCCTCGCGGGTGTGGCGCACGACGACGACCAGCGACATCACGGCGGCCAGTCCCGCGCCGAAACCGCCCGTCCGCCAGCTGACGAGCGCACCGGCGGAGTCGCCGAGGACGGGTCCGTACAGCGCGCGGAGGCTGCCGTTGGCGTTCGTCGTGGCGGCGAGACGGGCACGGTCGGCGACGGCCGGGTAGAGGGAGGCGAAGGAACCGGCCACCGAGGCGAACGAGCCGCCGATCGCCAGCAGCCAGACAGGGATCAGCACCCGGTCGCGGCGGAGTGCGAGGCGCAGCAGGGCGAGGGTGCCGGTGAAGGGGCCCGAGCCGGCGGCGGTGGCGTCGTCCGGACCGGTGCGGGGCAGCGCGCCCGAGGCGGCGTAGGTCATCGCGGGGCCGCCTCGTCCTCGTCGCGGCCGCGCGCGTTCTTTGGGGCGCCGTCCGCGTCCGCCGTGTAGTGGCGCAGGAAGAGTTCCTCCAGCGTCGGTGGGGCGCAGCTCAGTGCGCGTACCCCGGCGGCGGCCAGCGCCGCGAGGACCGCGTCGAGCTTGTCGGTGTCCACCTGGCAGCTGATCCTGGTGGAGCGTACGTCGAGGCCGTGCACTCCGGGCAGTGCGGCCAGCCCGTCGGGTACGGAGCCGAGTTCGGCGGTGATGCCGGTGCGCGTCAGATGCCGCATCCCGGCCAGCGAACCGGTCTCCACCGTGCGGCCCCGGCGGATGATGCTCACCCGGTCGCAGAGGGTCTCGACCTCGCTGAGGAGGTGGCTGGAGAGCAGCACCGTGCGACCCCGGTCGCGCGCCTCGGTGACGCAGTCGCGGAACACCGACTCCATCAACGGGTCGAGCCCGCTGGTCGGTTCGTCCAGGATCAGCAGTTCGGCGTCGGAGGCGAACGCGGCGACCAGGGCGACCTTCTGGCGGTTGCCCTTGGAGTACGTACGCCCCTTCTTCGCCGGGTCCAGCTCGAACCGCCGGATCAGCGCGTCGCGCTGGGCCCGGTCAAGTCCGCCGCGCAACTTCCCGTACAGGTCGATGACTTCGCCGCCGGTGAGGTTCCGCCAGAGCGTCACGTCGCCCGGGACATACGCGAGCCGGCGGTGCAGGGCGACCGCGTCCTGCCAGGGATCCCGGCCGAGCAGCCGCGCGGTGCCGGAGTCGGCGCGCAGCAGGCCGAGCAGGACCCGGATGGCGGTGGACTTCCCGGCGCCGTTGGGACCGAGGAAGCCGTGCACCTCCCCGTGGTCCACGGTGAGTTCGAGACCGTCGAGTGCGGTGGTCCGGCCGAACGACTTGTGCAGTCCCGACATGGAGATGGCCGTCGTCATGGTTCTGAACGTACGCTGGTTTCACAATTTTCTGAAGATAAAGAACCGTATAAAGTCAGGGAGTTGGGCGGCGTGCGGAGCCGGGGCGTGGGGGCGTCCGGGGGAGGGCGTCCGGAAAGCCGGACGGGTCGGACGGGTCGGACGGGTCGGATCGGGAGGATGGAACGGCGATGGGCGAGGGTGCGGACGGTACGGACGGGGGCGTGCGGGGCGGGGAGGCGCGCGACGGCGAGGTGCGGGACGGCGAGGCCGTCTCGCGGTTCGTCGAGCGGTTCGCGGCCGACATGACGGAGGCGGGCATGCAGCGCATGGCCTCCCGGGTCTTCGCCGCGCTCCTCGCCGACGACGACGCCACCATGACCTCGGCCGAACTCGCCGCCGATCTGCGCATCAGCCCGGCAGCGGTCTCCGGAGCGATCGGCTACCTCACCCAGGTCGGCATGGTCGGCCGCGAACGCGAACCGGGCTCCCGCCGCGACCGCTACCGTCTGCACCACGAGATCTGGTACACCACCTTCGCCGGACGCGACCGGGTGATGACCCGCTGGGAGCAGACCCTCCGCGAGGGCGCCCGCTCGCTCGGCGAGAACACCCCGGCGGGCGCCCGGCTCGCGGAGACGGCGGAGTTCTTCGATTTCGTGCAGTCCGAGATCGTCACGATGATGGAGCGGTGGAAGGCCCGCCAGGACGCCCGACAGTGATCCGAGGGGCCGGAGACGGCGGCGACACCGACCGCCGACCCGTGTACGAGCGCCATGGAGGCACCGCATGAAGGCACGGCCCGTACGGCGCCGCACCGTCGTCCTGGCGGGCGGCGCCGTCCTCGTCGGGCTGGTGGCCCTGACCGGGGGCGCGGAGGCCGTCGCCCGGCACGTGGTGGACGGGCGGGTGGAGAAGCTGGCCGGTGAGCGGCTGGGTTCCGAGGTGACGGCCGACACCGACGGCTGGGGCCTCGTGGCGCTCACCCGCGGCGAGCTGGGCACCCTCACCCTGCACGCGGAGGACGCCGCACTCGACGGGTTCGACGGGGTCACGGTCGACGCGGAACTCCGGGACCTCGTCGCCCCCCGCGGAGACGGCCGGGCCTCGGTCACCGCCAGCAGCGCCCGGGCCGAGGTGCCGGCCGGTGCCCTGCGCGACCGGGTCACGGCGGCCGGCGGCGCGTTCGCGGCGATGGTCGGTGACGTCGAACCCCGGCCCGGGGACGGAACGCTGCGGATCAAGCTGGGCCCGGGCGGCCTCGGGCAGGCCGACATACGGCCCGAGCTGCGTGACGGCACCGTCCGCTTCACCCTGACCGGCGCGAAGATGCTCGGCGTGGACGCCCCGAAGTCGCTGACCGACCGCATCGAGTCCGCCCTCACGGACCTGTCCCCTGTCGGTACGGGCGGTACGGGCGGTACGGGCGGTACGGCGGGTACGGGCGGTACGGGCGGTGTGGGTGGTGCGGGCGGTGCGGCGGGTACGGGCGGTGGCGCGGCCGGTCCGGACGCGGCGGCGGACGCGCTGGGCCTTCGCCCCACCGCCGTCACGGTCACCGAGGACGGGCTGCGGGTGGATCTGAAGGGCGGACCGGCCACCTTCGACCAGGACGTCGGGGCGCGGGGCGGGGGCCGCTGAGCCCCGCGCGCGAGCCCCGGGCGGTGCCGGAGCCGCGGCCGGCGGGTCTCACGCCGGGATCGCGGGTGGGTCTCAGGCCGCCGCCTCCGCCGCCGGGACCATCAGTCCCCAGGCGTCCGCCAGCACCGTCCACGTCCGCCGCCGTACCGGGCCGTGGAGCTGTATGTCGGCGCGGTAGCGGAAATCGGGGCCGGAGACCGTCACCGCCTTGGCCTCCGCCGTCACGGTCTCGCCGCTCGACGTGCGTACCACCACCTCCGCCAGGCCGCCGCCGCTCCGCGAGGTCACGGTGACGCCCTCGACGGGCCTGTCCAGGTCGTTGAGGAGGACACCGTCCGCCTCCACACGGAGGCGGTAGCCGGGTGCCCCGGAGGGGGTGGCAGCCGGGGCGGGGCGGACGAGGGTGCGGACCAGGGAGAGGCAGGTGTCCCAGACGGCCGTGACGCCGGTGTGCGGCGCCTGCCCCGGGCCGTCCGCGGTCTGGCCGGGGGCGGGCGGGGGCGCCGGGACGTCCACGCCGCCCAGGACCACGCCGTCGCTGTCGTCGACGAGCAGGTCGAGACGGTGCACCGCCCCGTCCAGCGCCGTCCGCGCCGCCGCCACCGCGCCGCGCGGCACGCCGAGGGCGTGGGCGAGCCGGAGGGAGGGCGGGGAGCCGACGGGGACGAGCGCCAGGGCGCTGTCGGCCAGCTCCCGGTCGCGGTGCAGCTGGGCCACCGCCCGGAGCAGAGCGTGGTCGTCGCCGATGACCACCGGCCGCCTGCTGCCCCGCCGGGACAGGGCGCGGGCGAACTCCTCCGGGGTGTCCGGAAGGGAGATCTTGGCGTGCGCTCCGGCGTTCAGCACGTCCTTCGCGATACGGACGGACTCGCCGTCGGTCCGGCGGGCAACCGGGTCGATGACCACCAGCAGCTGGTGGCCGTCGTCGCCGGGGGGCTCTGCAGCCGACACCTCGGTCCTTCCTCGGGTAGCATCTTGGTGCAAGAGCCCCTTGCGCTATTGCGCCAGGGGCTTCGTCTATTCCGGGGCACCCGGTTCGACGGCTCAGGCTTTGTCGTACATCGTCGTATGGCAAGTACGACCTTTACGTACGCCCCTGACCTTGGACATGCCCCGCCCGGAAGGGGTGTACGCCTGTGCCCGCACTTGTGCTGCTCGGTGCTCAGTGGGGTGACGAGGGCAAGGGGAAGGCCACCGATCTCCTCGGTGGATCCGTCGACTATGTGGTGCGATACCAGGGCGGCAACAACGCCGGTCACACGGTTGTCGTAGGCGACCAGAAGTACGCACTGCATCTCCTCCCCTCCGGAATCCTGTCACCGGGCTGTACCCCGGTGATCGGTAACGGTGTCGTGGTCGACCCGGCGGTGCTGCTCTCCGAGCTGAGCGGTCTGAACGAGCGAGGCGTCGACACGTCCAAGCTTCTGATCAGCGGCAACGCTCATTTGATCACTCCGTACAACGTCACGCTCGACAAGGTGACGGAACGCTTCCTCGGTAAGCGGAAGATCGGCACGACCGGCCGTGGAATCGGCCCGACGTATGCCGACAAGATCAACCGTGTCGGTATTCGCGTCCAGGACCTCTACGACGAGTCGATCCTCGTCCAGAAGGTCGAGGCGGCCCTGGAGCAGAAGAACCAGCTTCTGGCCAAGGTCTTCAACCGCCGCGCGATCGAGGCCGAGGGCATCGTCGAGGAGATGCTCCAGTACGCGGAGCAGATCAAGCCGTTCGTCGCCGACACGACGCTGATCCTCAACAACGCCATCGACGACGGCAAGGTTGTCCTGTTCGAGGGCGGCCAGGGCACCCTGCTCGACGTCGACCACGGCACGTACCCCTTCGTCACCTCGTCGAACCCGACCGCGGGCGGCGCCTGCACCGGCGCCGGCGTCGGTCCGACGAAGATCACGCGGGTCATCGGCATCCTGAAGGCGTACACCACGCGCGTCGGCTCCGGCCCGTTCCCGACGGAGCTGCTGGACGCGGACGGCGAGGCGCTGCGCCGCATCGGTGGCGAGCGCGGTGTCACCACCGGCCGCGACCGTCGCTGCGGCTGGTTCGACGCGGTCATCGCGCGGTACGCGACCCGGGTCAACGGCCTGACCGACTTCTTCCTCACCAAGCTCGACGTGCTCACCGGCTGGGAGCAGATCCCGGTCTGCGTGGCGTACGAGATCGACGGCAAGCGCGTCGAAGAGCTGCCCTACAGCCAGACCGACTTCCACCACGCGAAGCCGATCTACGAGATGCTGCCGGGCTGGTCCGAGGACATCACCAAGGCGAAGACCTTCTCCGACCTGCCGAAGAACGCGCAGGCCTACGTGAAGGCGCTGGAGGAGATGTCGGGCGCTCCGATCTCCGCGATCGGTGTCGGCCCCGGCCGCACCGAGACGATCGAGATCAACTCGTTCCTGTAGGGAGTCTGTCGGGGCCCGTCTGCCAAGGCCTGTCTGTCAGGGCCCGTCTGGCAAGGCCTGTCTTGCAGGTCTGTCTGGCAAGGCTCGTCTGGCAGGTTCTGTCGGGCTCCGGGAGGATCCTCGTACGACGACGGCCGCGGGCCGGGACACGTTCTGTGCCCCGGCCCGCGGCCGTTTCGTCCGTGGCGGCCGTTTCGTCGGCGGCCGTCCGGAGGGGGCGTCCGTCGTCAGGAGCGGGGGCGGTCGCCGCACAGGGGGTACGCCTGCGGGGCCGAGCAGGGCACGAGGCCGTGGGTGCGCAGGGCCTGCTGGTCGTGGCTGTTCACGTAGTCGAGGAAGCGGGCCGCGAGCGAGTCGGGGGCCGGGTCCCGGTACGTGTACGCGTACTCGACCACCCAGTACGGGTAGCCGTTCGTGGTGATCTTCTCGGGGGACGGTTCCCTGGCGTCGATGGTGATGCGGTGCAGCCCCTTCGGGGCGGCCGCGCCGGTGCGCAGTTCGCTGTAGCCGATCGCCCCGTCCACGGTGCCGACGGTGCGCAGCACCTCGTCGGTGCTGCCCAGTTCGCACCGGGTGACCAGTGCCTTCGGGTCGTCGCGGGTGAGGCAGTCGCGGGAGGACGTGGGTATGGGCTCATTGCCGCCCAGCACCCGGCGCTGGAGCGCCACCCGGGTGCCCGAGTTCGCGTCCCGGCTGACGAGCCGGATCTCCAGGTCCGGGTTGCCGGGGAAGTGGTTCCAGTTGCGGATCTCGCCCCGGTAGATCCGCCGTACGTCGTCGAGCGACAGATCCTTCACCTGCACGCTGTCGTTGACGACGAGGGAGAACAGTACGACGGCGACCCGGCCGTTCTCGTGCAGCTCCGGATAACCGCCCGGCTTCGGGCCGTCGGCGAAGACGACCGTGGCGGGGGAAGCGCCACGTTCGTCGAGCAGCCGGACTCCGGCGTCGCTGCCGTGCATGTCCACGTCGATCGAGGAGCCCTCGCACGCCTGCGTGTACAGCTTCGCCAGCTCGGTCACGGCCGGCTGGAACGCGGTGGAGCCCGCCACCCGCAGGGAGCCACGGGCGCACTCCACCGGCGGCGGGGTGCGGTCGAACGCGAGGATGATCGTGGAGAGGGTGACCACCCCGACGGTCAGCGCCACGGTGATGGACCGGGCGGCCTTGCTGAACACCGGCGGCTTCTCGTCGGGACGGGCCGCGCTGTTGACCCGTACGTCCCCGTCCCGGATGCCTCCGACGATCCGGATCGGGCTGCCCACCTCGCCGCCGGTGAGCAGCACGAGGAGCTTGAAGTGCTGATGACGGTTGAGGGGCACCCGGGGCAGCCGGATCAGACCGCCCTCCTGCCGCATGCCGGCGGCGGGGGTGAAGTGCTCCATCAGGTGCCCGGTCTCGACGGGCTGGGTCACCGCTATGCCGCGCACCGCACGGTCGGTGAACTCCACGGTCAGGCCGTGCCGTTCGATGCCGGTGTAGTCGTCGCGGGAGATGGACTGCGAGCCGTCGTTCTCGATGCGCAGCAGGACGAGAGTGGCGTCCGACATGTCAGGGGTCTCGTCGAACAGCCCCAGCCGGACGTTGACGCCGCTGCCGATCGGGGTGTCCATCTGGACGCGGTACCCGATGCGCCGCTGGGCCGGGATGCGGCGCTCGTACCAGAGCACCCCCACGGAGACCAGCACACCGACCGCGGCGGTCACGACGGCCACGACGTTCTCGGCGCTCAACCACTCCACGGCTGCCTCGCACCCCTCCGCGCGTACCGGACCGGGCCCGCTCGGCGCGCCCTCGGGCCGCCACCGTACGAGCGGGGAGACAGCAGCGGAGCGGGGGAGCGCATGTTGTCGGCGGGTGTTCGCCCCTTGTTCAGCTCGCCCCTTGTGCCGCTCGGTGCGGGGGTGGTGTGGCGTGGTGTGGGGTGGGGTGGGGTGGGGTGAGGTGGGGTGCGATGTGCGGGGCGGGTCCGGCGGCGGGGTTTGGTTCCCGCAGGGGGCGTGGCTCCCGCTGTGGGGTGTGGTTCCGGCGGTGGGCGGCTGGTTCCGGCGGGTGGAGAGTCAGAAGGCCCGGTAGTACTCGGCGGGTTCACCGTCCGCGCTCATGCCGTTGACCAGCAGACGTTCGTGGCCTTCGAAGGTGTCGATCCGCAGGTACTGCGAGCCGTTGGAGAAGCAGTCGGGGTCGGAACGGTCCGCTGCCGAAAGCATGTCCGGTCCGGCGACCAGCAGTTCGCCCGATCCTCCGACGACGGCGGTGCTCGTGCAGGCGACGGGGTCCGGGGCGGGCATCCCGGTGTCGGGGTCCAGCTTCGGGGTTCTCGATACGTACCGGATGAGCGGGGCGCCCACCGGGCCCTGGGCGACGGTGAGGTCGAACCGGTACAGATGCCGCTCCCTGGCGCTGAGTTCGGGCATGGGGGCACGCCTCCAGTACCCGAGGAAGGCGGCCGGTACGGCTCGGGAGCCGCTCGCGGCCCGCCGGAAGACGGAGTGGACCGCCCCGGAGGTCCACTCCATGACGTCGGGCGAGCGCACGGCCAGCGTCTGGTGGGCGGCAGGGGTGCAGCGGCCGGCGGGGATGCTGATGTTCACGTCGCTCTCGCCGAAGACGATGTGGTCCTCGTCCGCGTCGACCAGGACGGACCGGCCCATGCAGAGGCGTTCGCCGAAGACCTGGACGTAGGTGGCGGTCTTGTGGCCTCGGGTGCCCTGCCCGATCTCGATCCGGCCCGTCTCGTACGGGGCGTTGTCGGTGCCCTTGAGTACGCCCTCCCAGGCGCCGAGGTAGACCTCGGGGACGTCGCCGGGGCCGTTGGGCCCCCAGGGGCGGGAGCCGTAGCTGCCCTCGCCGCTGGTGTCGGTGTCGCCCATGTCGCTGCCCATGTCGGTGCTCTGTGCGGGGTTGCCGAAGCCGAGACCGACGAGGCGGCTGAATCCGCCGAGCCCGCCGGCGGTGTAGTGCTGGAGGGCCAGGCCCGCGCCGAGGAGCCCGCTGACGGCGCAGGCGGCGAGCAGCGCGGTGCGCCGGAGGGCGAGGCTGCCCCTGTGGGCACGGATGGCCTCCCAAGGAGGCGCCGAGGGCGTTGTCGGGGGCGTCGGTGGGGGCGATTGCGCGGGCGCTGCCAGGGGCTTTTCCGGGGGTGTCTTCGTGGCGGCTGCCGAGCGCGTCTCCGGGGGTGCCGGCGGGGATGCCTCCGCGGGCGGTGTCGGGCCGCCGGGAGGGGCGTGCACCGGGTGGGCGCGGGGTGCGGGGGCCTCCGGCGATCGGCGCTGGGGGACGGTGAGTCCGGGGGCGGCGTGATCCGGCGTGGTGGGCTCCGGGGCGGAGTGGTCGGGTGCTGGGTGGCCGGGGCCGGAGTGGTCGGGTGCTGGGTGGCCGGGGCCGGAGTGGTCCGGGGCGAGGATGTCCGGGTCGGGGTGGTCCGGTGCTGGGTGGTCCAGGCCGGGGTGGTCCGGGGCGGGTGTTTCCGCGTCCAGCGGTGGGGTCTCCTGGGTGCTGAGCAGGGCCAGGAGTTCGGGCGGCAGCCATGCTTCGGGCCGCCTGGCCGACCGGGCTGGGGCCGACTTCGCCAGGGCTGCGGCAGTGGGGCGGCGGTGGGGGTCGCGGTGCAGGCAGGACCGCACCAGGGGGCCGAGTTCGGCGGGGAGGGCGGTCAGATCCGGCTCGTTGTTCGCGATCCGGAACATGATCGCGTGGACGCCGCTGTCGGACGCTCCGAAGGGCTGCACCCCGGTCGCCGCGTACGCGAGGACCGCGCCGACGCAGAAGATGTCCGAGGCGGCGGTGACCCTCTCGCCCCTTACCTGCTCGGGCGACATGAACCCCGGTGAGCCGATCACCGCTCCGGTGCTGGTCAGGCCGCCGTCCGTGACCGTCTCCACGGCCCGGGCGATACCGAAGTCGATGATGCGGGGGCCGTCCGCGGTGAGCAGGATGTTGGACGGTTTCAGGTCGCGGTGGACGAGTCCCGCCGCATGGATGTGGGTCAGCGCCCGCCCGAGGCCGGCGGCCAGGAAGCGTACGGAGGGCACGGGCAACGGGCGTACCCGCGTGGCCGGTTCGGGTCTGCCACGCTCGGCGGCTTCCCAGCGCCCCTCCGCCCAGGTGCGCTGGACCCGCCGGGTACGCCGGTCGCCCACGACGGTACGGAGCGAGGGGCCGGGGACGTACGCGATGGCCACCCACGGAAGGGCGGCATCCGTGTCCGCCGCGATGACCGGGGCGGTGCCCGCGCTGCCGACGCGTTCCAGCGCGGCGACCTCCCGGGCGAACCGGATCCGGAATTCGTCCACCACCGCGAACTGGGCGTGCACGACCTTCACCGCCACGGTCCGTCCGCCCTCGGAGCGTGCGAGGTAGACGCGTCCCATTCCTCCCGTGCCGAGGCGGCCGAGGAGCCGGAACGGGCCTACCCGAGGAGGATCTTGAGGAGTCAGCGGGTCCACGCCCGGATACTCGCATATCGGTCGCCCGGGTGGCGCGGTCCCGCGCCCCGGCGCCCCGGCCCGGAGTGGGCCGGAGTGGGCCGGGAGGATGCCGTGCACGGGGCGCCCTGTGGTGCACCCAGAGTCCGAGGCCGATCTCCCCTTCGAACTGAGTTGCGGTGAGAGGGTGTCGGAGCCGGGTGGGGCTGCTCGGATTCTTTCTCGGGGCACCGACGCGCGCGCGGGTGAAGACTGCCCAACACCTGCATGTTTAGCTCCTGTTGAGGGCCGCTGCGGGTTCCTCGCCGGTGCGGGAGGTTCATGGAGGGGGGCGCGGCGTGACGCTGACGAAGCTTGGTCCAGACCTTGACAGGTCCAGACCAGTCTCGCTTGAGTGTCCGCACCCCCACAAGACGGCGCGGTCCCGGACCGGTCAGAAGTCCGGACACAGCGTCGCACCGAAGGAGTGATCACGTGTTCCGACGCGTCATGGGCCTTCTCGCCGCGGCAGCGGCCGTAGCGGCCACGGTCGTCGTCCTTCCCGCCGGTACGGCTTCCGCCGCGACCTGCGCCGCCGCCTGGAACTCCTCGTCCGTCTACTGGGGCGGCGACTCCGCCTCCCGCAACGGTCACAACTGGACCGCCAAGTGGTGGACCCAGAACGAGGTTCCCGGCACCACCGACGTCTGGGCCGACGCCGGCACCTGTGGCGGCGGCACCACCGACCCCGGCACGCCGAACCCCTCCGGCTTCGTCGTCAGTGAGTCGCAGTTCAACCAGATGTTCCCGAGCCGGAACTCCTTCTACACGTACTCCGGGCTGACCGCCGCCCTGAGTGCCTACCCCGGCTTCGCCAACACCGGCAGCGACACCGTCAAGCGCCAGGAGGCGGCCGCCTTCCTCGCCAACGTCAGCCACGAGACGGGCGGGCTGGTGTACGTGGTCGAGCAGAACACGGCCAACTACTCGCACTACTGCGACACCTCGCAGTCCTACGGCTGCCCGGCGGGCCAGTCCGCGTACTACGGCCGCGGCCCGATCCAGCTGAGCTGGAACTTCAACTACAAGGCCGCCGGTGACGCCCTCGGCATCAACCTGCTGGCCAACCCCAACCTCGTCCAGACGGATGCGGCCGTGGCCTGGAAGACCGCTCTCTGGTACTGGAACACCCAGAGCGGCCCGGGCACGATGACCCCCCACAACGCCATGGTCAACGGTGCCGGGTTCGGTGAGACCATCCGCTCGATCAACGGCTCCATCGAGTGCAACGGCGGCAACCCCGCCCAGGTCCAGAGCCGCGTCAACTCCTACCAGTCGTTCACCTCGATTCTGGGCGTCACCCCCGGCTCGAACCTGAGCTGCTGATCCCCTTCCTTCTCCGAGGCCGCTCCACGAGCTGCCTCCGCGCAACCGTCTCCACCTCCTCCTCCGCTTGGCCGGGCGGGGGGTGCGACCGGCCCCCGGCCGTGCCGTACCCCCCGCTTCGGCGTTCCGGAGGCCGCGTTGGCAAGATCCGTGTGCATGACATCCGAGACATCCGACAGCGGCAGCCTGCCCACCCCCACCACGACCGCCGAGCGGATCGCCCTCGTCGACCACGTGCTCGCCCTGCCGTTCCCGCAGGGCGACGAGGCGGAGGACAGCGGGGTACGGAGCAGCGGCCCCAGCCACCATCTGCTCATCCTGCGAGCGAGCGAGGACTTCTGGGACGGGCGGGAGGCGGAGGCGGTGGAACCGGCCGAGGAGGAGATCGAGTCCGAGTTCAGCGCCGTGGCGACGGCGCTCACCGAACGCTGGGGCGAACCCGAGACGGTCGACCTGTGGCCCTGGCTCGCCGGTGACGGCGAGACGGAGACGGCTGCCGCGGCACCCGAGCCCCTGGGGCAGCTCTGCAACCTGGCCGGCAGCATGCAGGCCTGGCGCATCCCCGGTACCACCCGCTGGCTCGGCCTCACGGTGGGCCAGGCCGACCCGGAGTTCCCGATCTGGCTGCTTGCCGCGGTCGGTGAGAACGAGGTCCTGGAGACGGGTGGCCTCGGTGACGAGGAGACCGGGGACGGCGAGGGATCCAGCCTCTGAGTCCGCGTACGGGACGCCTCGGGGGAGGAACGCGCTCCGGTCGCCGACCTGTTGGCGGCCGGGGACGCGGATGCGGGGGCGGATGCGGTGCCGGTGAGACCGGGGGCGGGGGTCAGGCGTGGTACCGGCCGAATCGCCACAGCACGTGCACGACGCGGAGCGCCGCGAGCAGCCCTCCGACCGAGGCTCCCGTGATGAGCAGAACCTTGTCGGTGGTGTGGGAGAGCTCCCAGACGATCGCGGGTCCTGCGATCGCGCCGAACACGACGGCTCCGAGGAAGCACGCGCTGAGCAGCGCGTAGCCGATCTCCACGGTGATCTCGTCCCGGTCTTCCTGAGTCCTTCGCCCCGTTCCCATGGCCAGAGCGTGGCAGCAGGCGCGGTCCGGGTCCAGTGGGTGGGTTGGAGAGCGAGTCCGGTGCTGGGGCTGGGGCTGGGGCTGGGGTGCCGGTGAGGCTGTGCGCGTGTCGGGGTGGCGGCTCCGCGGTGGAGGAGCCGTTCGGTGAGGGGCGAATTCCGGGAGGACGTCTGCGCTTGCCCCGTAAATTCGGGAAGAAACAGAGGAGTTTGTGTGTGTGGGGCGAAGTTGTAGGGGCAACAGAAGCTCTGGAGGTTGATAATCATGGTTCCCCTGCTTCTCGTTCTTCTTCTGGCCGTCATTCTTTTCGGTGCTGGGTTCGCGCTCAAGGCGCTGTGGATCGTCGCAGCGATTGTCCTTGTTCTCTGGCTGATCGGCTTCGTTGCCCGCCCGAAGGGTGGCAGCCACCGCTGGTACCGGTGGTAGTCAGCACGAAGCCGCCGTTTAAAGAATTCGCAGTAGGAAGAGGGTCCGCTCCCGATGGGCGGGCCCTCTTTCGCGTTTCCCGGCTCGTTTCGGAGTGGGGCGTCGGGGCTTCTGCGTTACAAGTCGAGGGAATTGTGGTGCATGGGTCGGGCGATGCCGGGCAAGCGAAGGTCAGGACGGAAACCGTACTTACGGTGAAATTCCCGTCCGACTGAGCCTGACATCCATTCCGGCAACGAGAGAGGAAGCCTGAAGATGAGCGAGAACATCTGGGGCTACCAGCCCACGGCCGGCCACACCGCCGGCACCGACCTGATCGGCTACAAGGTCGAAGCTACCGACGGCAGCATCGGCAAGGTCGACAAGCACTCCGACGAGGTCGGCTCCTCCTACCTGGTGGTCGACACCGGGGTCTGGATCTTCGGTAAGCACGTCCTGCTTCCGGCGGGGACGGTGCGCCGGGTCGATCCGGAGGAGAAGAGGGTCTACGTGGACCTCGACAAGGAGCAGATCAAGAGTGCTCCGGAGTTCGACAAGGACTCGCACCTGGGGAACACCGAGTTCTTCGAGACCACGGGTGAGCACTACGGGCGGCACCGTCGCATCTGACGCCTTCATGCGTCAGAACGGGCTTCGGCTTCAAGTGACTTCGTCATCCACGGGGTGGCACCCACGAGGGAAGGTCATCACGGAGTCGAGACCGCAGCGCGGGACCGTGGCGCTGGATCGCGCTGCTGGATTGCGGCGCGTGGTTGGTGGAACCCGGCGGGTCGGGCCAGGCAGAGTTTATCTGTCGGGCCCGGCCCGCTTTCCGCGCGCCCGGATCTCCGCAGGAACCGTGGCGGCGAGGTATTCGGCGCGGACCTCGATGAGCGGAGCCGTCCCGCAAGCGGGCCCTCCAGGCGCGGGATGCTGCCGATCCCAGCCGTAGAGGCATCGGTGAACTCCCCGGTTTCGGGAAGTGCTTCCAGCGTGGGAACCGCCTATGCGGAGCGACAGGAATCCACACGGTGAGCAAGCCGAGCAGAGCGCGGATGCCGACCCGGCTGGCGGCCCGGGCGGTGGCTCGGGCGGTGGCTCGGTCGATTGCAGTCGAGATGTGCGCCGGTGTGCGTGAACTCTTCATCGGGGTGCCTTCCTCCGCGTCGGCCCTCTGAGGAGAGGAGCCGACATCTTTGGTCCGTCACTCCTGTACAGAGCACCGCCGGGTCGGAAAGGTTGATGCCCTCAAGACCCGGATCGCACGAACGAGTGATGCATTCCAGAGTCGGGACGGGTGCTCCCCGCGCCTCCGGAATGCCGCGGGTATCACCGGCGCAACGCCGCTGTGAGCATCGGGAGAGCGTGGCGCGGTTCCTGTACCCGTAGGTGCCGGTGCGCCCTCCTGGGCAAAGGTGCGTGGCCACGGGTGCGCCCGGAGTCGTGAGGCGTCCTGAACCGAGCGTGAGCGACAGGCCCGGCGCTGTGGCGAGCGCCCCGCCGTGCAGGGCGAGTCTTCGGCGTGAGGGACGCAAGGAGTACCTCCAGGGGATCGGGGCGTGCCGTTCCGCTGTCGCGACGATTCCTTCCGCCCGCGCGAGGCGTTCCGTGCATCCCTTCGGGGCGAAAAGGCTGTCGGAGACGGCCCCCAAGAGGGCTGTCGGAGACGGTTTCCCTGAAGTTGCCGGCGGTAATAGCGCAGGGGCAATACCGCTGCCCGGGAGTGCAGAGAGAGCCGGGAGAGCCGGGAGAGCCGGGAGTGGGCTTGGCGGGGCCTTCCCTCCCCACCCCGCACGTCAACTCCCCACCGCACAGTCATGGAACCCCGCGTCCCCACCCCCTACGCTCGCCGACATGACCGCTGAAGCCCTTCGTGGCCCCCGAGACCCGTTCGTCGACCAGGCCGCCGGTGCGGCCGTGAAGGCTGCCGACCGGGCCCACGTCTTCCACTCCTGGTCCGCGCAGGGGCTGCTCGATCCGCTCGCCGTGGCGGGGGCGGAGGGGTCGTACTTCTGGGATTACGACGGGAAGCGCTACCTCGACTTCGCGAGCAGTCTCGTCTTCACCAACATCGGCTACCAGCACCCGGTCGTCGTGGCCGCGATCCAGGAGCAGGCGGGCAAGCTCGCCGCCTTCGCGCCCGCGTTCGCGATCGAGGCCCGGTCCGAGGCGGCGCGGCTGATCGCCTCCCGCACGCCGGGAGACCTGGACAAGATCTTCTTCACCAACGGCGGGGCCGAGGCGGTGGAGAACGCCGTGCGGCTGGCACGGGTGCACACCGGCCGTACGAAGGTGCTGTCGGCGTACCGCTCGTACCACGGGTCCACCTCGACCGCGATCAACCTCACGGGTGACCCGAGGCGTTGGGCGTCCGACACCGGGTCCGCGGGGGTGGTGCGGTTCTGGGCGCCGTTCCTGTACCGCTCGCCGTTCTACGCGACGACCGAGGCGGAGGAGTGCGCCCGCGCCCTCCAGCACCTGGAGGACACCATCGCGTTCGAGGGGCCCGGCACGATCGCGGCGATCGTGCTGGAGACCATTCCCGGTACGGCGGGCATCATGACTCCGCCGCCCGGCTACCTCCCGGGCGTGCGCGAGATCTGCGACCGGTACGGCATCGTCTTCGTGCTGGACGAGGTGATGGCCGGCTTCGGGCGTACCGGCGAGTGGTTCGCGGCCGACCACGAAGGGGTGGTGCCGGACCTGATGACCTTCGCGAAGGGGGTCAACTCCGGTTACGTCCCGCTCGGCGGCGTCGCGATCAACGCCGAGATCGCGGCCACCTTCGAGACCCGCCCCTACCCCGGCGGTCTCACCTACTCCGGGCACCCGCTGGCCTGCGCCGCCGCCGTCGCCACGATCCGGGTGATGGAGGAGGAGAAGGTCGTCGAGCGGGCCGCCCGCCTCGGCGAGAAGGTCCTCGGGCCGGGGCTGCGCGAACTGGCCGCCCGCCATCCCTCGGTCGGCGAGGTGCGGGGCGTCGGCGCGTTCTGGGCGCTGGAGCTGGTACGGAACCGGGAGACGCGCGAGCCGCTCGTCCCGTACAACGCGACCGGGGAGGCCGCGGCGCCGATGGCCGCTTTCGGGGCGGCGGCGAAGAAGCGGGGGCTGTGGCCCTTCATCAACATGAACCGCACCCATGTCGTGCCGCCGTGCACCATCAGCGACGCCGAGGCGTTGGAGGGCCTCGCGGCGCTTGACGAAGCCCTGACGGTCGCAGACGGCTACACGGTCTGAAGCGAATCTCCACAGTCTGTAGAAAAGCCCGCTATCGACCCCTTGTGCCGGAAAATTTCCCGTCAAAGGTGACGCTTCCTCATATCTGTCCCTTCGTCGGCTTCCTGTCCCGCCCTGCCCGGATCCGGGCAGGGCGGGCCTGCCTTAAGGTGTCCCGAACAGAAAAATGGGGAGGGAACGGGATGAGCCCGCACGGAGGTGTGACCCGCAACACGCTGCGCCGCCAGATCTCCGGTGCGCTGCGTGACGAAGTGCTCGCGGGGCGTCTGCCGTCGGGCAAGGAGTTCACGGTCAAGCAGATCGCCGAGCAGTACGGGGTCTCCGCGACCCCGGTCCGCGAGGCCCTCTTCGACCTTGCCTCGCAGGGTCTCCTCGTCTCCGACGAACATCGCGGGTTCCAGGTCCGCGCGTTCTCCGCCGAGGACTACCGCTCCATCGTGCAGGCGCGTGCCGTCATCGTGGAGGGCGTGTTCAGTGGCTGCCACCCGATCGCGGTCCGGGGCGAGGCGATGGTGTCCGTACGCCGCCGCGCCTCCGAGGCCGCTCGTGCCGCGAAGGGCGGCGACCTCGACGTACTGATCGGGTACGACCTGCGGTTCTGGCGCGAGCTGAGCGCCTTCCTCGGCAACCCGAACATCAGCGACTTCCTCGCGACCCTCCGGGTCCAGGGCTGGGTCTTCCTGGTGCACCGGCTCCGTACGAGCGCCGAGCGGAACCGGTTGCTCTGGCTCGACCACGAGGCGCTCGCCGACGCGGTCACCTCCGGGGACCGGGCGGGGGTGCTGGCGATGCTGCGCGGGTACTACGCCCGGGAGCAGGAATGGGCGGAGCGGCTACTGGCCGTGGAGCGGCTCGCGGCGGACGGCCGCTGAGGCGACCCGCACGCCCCGTGACGGCCCCGACAGGGACCCGTACGCTCGTGACCCGGCAGGACCCGTACGCCGCGTGACCCGGCAGGACCCGTACGCCCCGATGCGGTGCCCCGGTGCAGCGCTCCGGCGCAGCGACCCGTGTGACCTGGTGCGCCCCCTGCGCCCCCTGCGCCCCCTGCGCCCCGTGGGGCGTCGTGCCCCCGTCGTGTCCGGATTCGTCCTGGTCCCGTGACCGCCGAGACCCTGTGCGTGGCCCACCTGCCGCATTACGCTGTCCCGACGAGCGCCCAACCCGTGTGAGAGCGAGACTTCGTGGCCTGTGACCTGTGGCTCGTCCCCCTCGTCGATGTGCTGTGCCACAGCCCCGACAACCCGTTCGCCGAAGAGATCGCCGTCTACGACAACGCGCTGGGGGAGGCCGGTCTGCCGCCCGTCCCCGTGTACGCGTACATGCCGGGCCTCACCGGGGACGTGGCCCCGGTCGCGGGGTTCGACTACGAGGCGCTGCACTATCTGCGCCGGGCCTACCTGCTCCAGCTCAGCGGGCTGGCGGTCACTCCTGTCGACGGTCTCGGCGGGGACTACGAACAGCTCCTGGAGATGTTCGAGCAGAGCGCGCAACAGTCGCACCTGGTCTGGCACTTCGACCACGCGGGGGCGTACGTCCCGGTGGACTTCCCCGTTCCCCTCTCCAACGACGAGCTGCTGGAGGGCGGGGGCCCGCTCGGGTCCTCGCACGGTCTGCTGCGCGAACTGGAGTTCGTCGCCCCGGCGCTCGGCATCGACCCGGCGAACCCGCCGGCCGCGCCCGCGCCGCCCACCCGGCCCACCGAGCTGGAGGAGCCGGCCGACCCGATCGCGTACGATGCGAGCCCGTTCGCCCGGGAGCGGCACGTCTGGCTGGGCCTGCACGCGGCCGCGACCCGGAGCCTCGCGCAGGGCTCGATGATCATCTTCAGCTGACGGCACGCCCTCGCTCGAAGCGGAAGCCCCGGACGCACCTCGCCGAGGCACCGCACCGGGCCACCACGACCGGTCACCACACCGGCCACCGCACCCGCCACCTCACCTGGGCGGCTCCGGCGGCCGTTGCCGGGGCATGTTGGGCCGGGTCACCGCGGGCATCGAGAAGCGGCCCGGTGGCCCGGTCTGCTCGCCCCGGCCGATGCCGGCGCCCGTCACCAGGGACTGCATCCCCATGGGGGCGGGCCCGGCGCGGAACTCCACCATCCAGTCCGCCGTCTCGGACCGTACGAGCTCCGTGATGTCCTCGGAGAAGCGCCGCAGCACCCCGAGGCAGCGTTCGGCCGCCTCGCTCGCGGTGCCCTCGGTCGGGCCGAGCACTTCGCGTACGGACTCCGAGGCCCAGTCGAACTGGAGCACCTGGAGCCGGCGCTGCACGGCCTGCGCGGTGGCCAGATCCCTTATCCAGCCGGAGGTCAGGCCGAAGTACCGGTCGCAGGCCATGCAGGCCGCCCCGAGCAGCAGCGAGAAGTAGCCGTACCCCGCCGAGCCCTCCAGCGCGCCCGTCAGATCGAGCAGCGGCAGGGTCGCGCCCGCGACGACCCCGACCGAGGTGCCGACGCGCAGGCCGCGTGCGCCACGCCGCTTCCAGGTGCGGTCCCTCAGGTACCAGGCCGCCGTCTCCAGCGCGCCCGTCTCGACCCACCGGTACAGCTCGTCCAGGCGTTCGGCCGGCTCGCCCCAGTCGCCGAGCGGGAACGGGCGCGCGGCGAGATCCCGCCCCGGTCCCGCCGGGCCGCCCGGTTCCGGGGCGGAATGCGTGACTCCGGTGCTGTCACCGGATGACCCCGCAGCGGATTCCTTGCGGGGCGGCCCCTCGGGCGGCATCTCCGGCTGGCTCACCGGGGCACTCCTCTGCACTCTGCGTGGAACTACGGAGGGTCTGTCTCGGGTATCTCCACTGACTTTCACCGACTCCGCCGTCTGGCTCGCTGCGCCGGCTCCGCCCACGGGCTGCGCTGACTCTGCGTTCCCGGCGGTGCGATCGTGTGTGGCGGTACGCATGCCCTTCCTACCGCCGAATGGTGGGCCGTGGGAGCGAAATCGCGGTATTACAGCGTGCTGTCGGCCTCTGGTCAGGTATAGGGCGTTTTCCTGGGGTTGAGAATCTCACTCGAAAGAGTTGCTTCCGATGGGTGGAGCGGGGCACCCGGCAAGCACGTAGGCTCGTTTTAGCCAAACATCCGCCCTCGAAAAGCCCAGGAGTGACCATGATTCCCGGTGGTGGTCAGCCCAATATGCAGCAGCTGCTGCAGCAGGCCCAGAAGATGCAGCAGGATCTCGCGGCGGCTCAGGAGGAGCTGGCGCGGACCGAGGTGGAGGGTCAGGCGGGCGGCGGTCTGGTCAAGGCCACCGTGAACGGCTCCGGCGAACTGCGCGCCCTCGTGATCGACCCCAAGGCGGTGGACCCCGAGGACACCGAGACCCTGGCCGATCTCGTCGTCGCGGCAGTCCAGGCGGCCAACGAGAACGCCTCCGAGCTCCAGCAGCAGAAGCTGGGCCCGCTGGCGCAGGGCCTGGGTGGCATGCCCGGACTCCCGTTCTGAGCCGTCCCACCCGCTGAGCCGTCCCGGCCGACGCGCGAGCCGCGCCCACGCACGGGCCGTCCGACGCGCGAGCCGAGCCGACGTACGAGCCGTCCCGGCCGCCGAGCCGGCCGACTCCCCTATTGGTACCCACGCGTACCCACTACGGTACGAGCAGGAATTGAAGGAAAGGCGTTCCGTTGTACGAAGGCGTTGTTCAGGACCTCATCGACGAACTGGGCAGGCTCCCGGGCGTCGGTCCCAAGAGCGCGCAGCGGATCGCCTTCCACGTGCTGCAGGCGGAGCCGACCGACGTGCGGCGCCTCGCCCATGCCCTCCTCGAGGTCAAGGACAAGGTCCGTTTCTGTTCGGTCTGCGGAAACGTCGCGCAGCAGGAGCAGTGCAACATCTGCCGCGACACCCGCCGGGACCTGACGGTCATCTGCGTGGTCGAGGAGCCGAAGGACGTCGTCGCGATCGAGCGGACCCGTGAGTTCCGGGGCCGGTACCACGTGCTCGGCGGCGCGATCAGCCCCATCGAGGGCGTCGGGCCCGACGATCTGCGCATCCGCGAGCTGCTGACCCGGCTCGCCGACGGCTCCGTCACGGAGCTCATCCTGGCGACCGACCCGAACCTGGAGGGCGAGGCCACCGCGACGTACCTGGCGCGGATGATCAAGCCCATGGGGCTCCGTGTCACCCGCCTCGCCAGTGGGCTGCCCGTGGGCGGCGACCTGGAGTACGCGGACGAAGTGACCCTGGGCCGCGCGTTCGAGGGGAGACGGCTTCTCGATGTCTGACGCGGGTACGTTGCAGAGGTTCCAGCCACCGTTCGTGCAGGTGCCCACCGGAGGTTCCCTCGATGTCTGACGCCACGCTGAACTCCGTCACGCAGGACCCGGACGACTTCGCCGTCCAGATCGCGGACCAGATCAAGACGTTCATCGTCGCGGTCACCGAGGTGTCCAAGGTCGACGAGCCGGAGGAGGCCGTTCCGGTCCTGCTCCTCCAGGTCTCCCAGCTGCTGCTCGCGGGCGGCCGGCTCGGCGCGTACGAGGACATCCTCCCGGACGAGCGGTACGAGCCCGACCTCGGCGCCGAGCCGGACGCGGACGGGCTGCGGGAGCGGTTCGCGGCCCTGCTGGAGCCCATCGACGTCTACTCCGAGGTCTTCGACCCGTACGAGCCCCGCAAGGCGCCCGTGCCGCACCGGATCTCCGACGACCTGGCCGACCTCGTCACCGACCTCGGCCACGGTCTCGCCCACTACGAGGCGGACCGCACGGCCGAGGCGCTGTGGTGGTGGCAGTTCTCGTACTTCTCCAACTGGGGCTCGACGGCCTCCGCGACCCTGCGGGCCCTCCAGTCGCTGATCGCGCACATCCGCCTCAACCAGCCGCTGGCGGAGCTGGACGGGCTCGACATCGACCAGGACCCGGGCGACGACGACCTCGCCGAGGCCGCGGGTCTGGTCATGGTCCAGGAGATCGCGGGGCCGCTGGGGCTGCGCCCGGTGAAGTAGCGGCCGGACGCCACGGACCGTACGGCTCCGAGGGGGCGGGTCAGACCGCCGACCAGCCGTTGTCCACGGCGAGGATCACACCGTTGATGTTGCTCGCCGCGTCCGAGGCGAGGAAGACGATCGCCGCGGCCTGCTCCTCGGCGGAGGCGGGCGTGCCGACGTTCCCCATGTAGGAGCCGAGGACGGCCGGGCCGAGCGCGTCGCGGTCGGCGTTCACCTGGATGTTGGTGAGGGTGCCGCCGGGGGCGATGGCGTTGGTGCGGACGCCCTGGGCGCGGTACATGACGGCGGTCGACTTGGTGAGGCCCGCGATGCCGTGCTTCGACGCGGTGTACGCGGCGCCCGCCGCCGAGCCGCGCAGGCTCGCCTCCGAGGCGGTGTTCACGATCGCGCCCTTTCCGGCCGCCAGCATGTGCGGGAGCGCGGCCCGCGTCAGCAGGAACGGCGCGGTGAGGTTGACGCGTATGACCCGCTCCCACTCGGAGTCCGTGACGTCCGCCGCCGCCGACATGGAGTCCATGATTCCGGCGTTGTTGACCAGCACGTCCAGCCCGCCGAGGGTCTCCACGGCGGTGCGCACGACCTCGTCCACCACAGTCTGCTCGCTCAGGTCGCCCACCACCGCGACAGCGGTGCCGCCGTCCGCCGCGATGTCGGCGACGGTCTGTCCGGCCCGTGCCTCGTCCAGGTCGGCGACGAGGACCTTCGCGCCCCGGGCGGCGAACTGGAGGGCGGTGGCCCGGCCGATGCCGGAGCCCGCGCCGGTGACGACGACGCTGCGGTCCTGGAATTCGGTGGTGGTCATGGTGGTGCTCCCTTGCCTTGATGTTCCGCCCCGGACTGTACGGTTTTTTGGCGCACGGTGCCAGAAAGTCGCTCCGCGCCATAGTGCGGAGATCGTTAGGGTGGGTCCATGGGAGACGCTCCGACCTCTGCCGCGCAGTCCGTCCGCGCCGGCCGCCCGCCGCTGACCGAGCGCCGCAAGGCGGCCACCCGGCTGGAGATCGCGGAGGTCGCGGTGCGGCTCTTCGCGGAGAAGGGCGTCGCCGCCACCTCCGCCGACGAGATCGCCGCCGAGGCGGGCGTCTCGACCCGCACGCTCTGGCGGTACTTCCCGACCAAGGAGGCGTGCGTACAGCCGCTGCTCGCGGTCGGCGTCGACTCGCTCGCCGATGCGCTCCGGAACGGCTCGGGCGACGAGTCGCTGATCGACGCGCTGGAGGCCATGCGACCCGACACCATGCGCCCCACGGCCGGTTCGGAGGACGTACTCAGCCTGGTCAGGCTCACCCGTACGGAACCGGGGCTCCGGGCCGTGTGGCTCCAGACCCATCTGGAGGCCGAGCCGGTCCTCGCGGAGGCCCTAGCCGAGCGCACCGGGGAGTCGCCGGACGCGCTGGCGCCCCGGGTCGCCGCCGCCATGATCAACGTCGCGTTGCGGGTCGCCGCCGAGGAGTACGCCTGGAAGCGGGAGCGGACGGACCGCACCCTGGACGAGGTCGCGCGCGATGCGCTGCGGATCGCGGCCGGGGCACTGCGGGAGGGCCCGGGGGCTGCCGAGAGGTGACAACTCCTGTACGGCGTGGGGCCGGGGGCGGCCGAGAGGTGACAACTCCCTTACGGCGTGGGGCCGGGGGCGGCCGGGTGGTGACAACTCCCGTACCGCATAAGGTCGGAGCGTGACAAGGACCACTCCGGCCAGGCCGGTGTCCGTGGAGGCGGTGTTCCCGGAACTGGCCGCATGGCGGGGCAGGACGACACGCCTGCACCCCAGGCCGGGTCGGCCCGGCATGCGGGAAAGCCATGTCGGCGGGCCGATGTTCTGGCCTGAGGGCGAGGCGTGGCCGGTCTGCGACGAGCCGCACCCGAGGGAGGCCGAGGGGTACGCGCCGGACGAGATCCGCAGCGCGCGGGCGGCGGGCGTCCACCCGCCCCGTCGGCCGTGGCTCAGCCCCACGACGCCGGGCCCGGCGCCCCTGGTGGGGCTCGCCCAGTTCTTCCGCCGCGACGTCCCGGGTCTGGCCGCAGGGCCCGGCGGGGCGGATCTGGTGCAGCTCTTCCGCTGCCCCTTCACCCACGGGCCGTACCTCGAAATCCTCTACCGGCTGCGGTGGCGGCGGGCGGAGGAGGCCGAACGCGTGGGCCGGTTCCTTGCCGCTCCGCCCGAAGTGCCCATGCTCCGCTGGGAACACGACCTCCCCGAGCCCTGCGTCCTGCACCCCGAGGAGGTGGACACCTATCCCTGGGCGGAGGACGACTCGCTGCCCGCCGCGCTGCTCGCGCGCATCGACGCCTGGGACGAGGCCCAGGAGCTGGAGCACGGCCCCGACGCCCTCAGCTACCAGTCCGACCTGTCGATCCCGCCCGGTTGGCGGGTCGGCGGCTTTCCCCGATGGGCATCGACGGGTCCCATGCACATCGAGTGCACGACCTGCGCGACCCCGATGTGCCTGCTGCTGACCGCCGAGGGATACGAGACGGACGGCCCCTCCGACAGCTGGCTGCCGTTGGAGGACCGGGCCCCGTCCCTGCGGGGCGGCGCGTCGGTCCGGGGCGGTGACGCCGTCCTCCGCCCCACCCGGCTTCGCTTCGGCCGCGACCGGGACTTGCATGTCTTCGCCTGCCCTGCGGATGCCGAGCACCCGCCCCGGTGGGTACTCGCCTGACGGGAAAACTGCCCCAAGGCTGCCTCCGTGGATCGCCACGGATCGCCACGGATCTCCGTGGATCTCCGTGGATCTCTGTGGAGCGCCTCTGCGGCGAGGACGAGACCGCGACGATCCTGGTCGACGGGGTCTGCGAGGAGTGCCGCACCGCCATCGACCAGGACGGGGCGAGCTGCGCCACCGGCGCCGTACCCGATACCTTCCTCGCCCGCCCCCGGCGGGAGCAGACGCGGCTGCCGGGTCGCCGGACTCCGCGCGGCGGCGGGCCGCCCGATGACGGGGCCGGTACCGCGCCGGTGCTGAGCGACGAGCGGGCACGGCCTCTCTGACCTCGGCACTTCATCCTGTGCAGGCTGCACGGAAGATCTGAGCGATTGCCGGGCGTCCACGCGTACACCGGGGCTCTGTCCAGGAGGGCGGCCCAGGACCTCGCCAACGGGTACGGCCCCTGCCTGATCTGCTCCCGATCCGGCCCTGGTCCACCGGAGGTCCGCCTCCTGGCCGCCGGCGGGCCGCAGGGTGGACCGCAGCGCGGACCGCCGGGCCCCGCCGGCGCCCGTCCCCGGTGGCGGAACGCGCCGGAACCGTGTGGGCTGGACCACAGAGACGCGTGGCAGCTCGTGGGGTGGGCATAGGCCCCGTACGAGCGGCCCGGGACGACACGCCGGACCAGGTGGTGGGCGGGACATCTCACCATCTGGTAAGGACGGGGAGATTCCGGGCCGCTCGTTAAACTGAGCCGACCGCAGTAACGGAATGAGCGAGGAGCGCACGTGGGCCTGGTCGTGCAGAAGTACGGAGGCTCATCCGTAGCCGATGCCGAGGGCATCAAGCGCGTCGCCAAGCGAGTCGTCGATGCCAAGAAGAACGGCAACCAGGTGGTTGTCGTGGTGTCCGCGATGGGCGACACGACGGACGAGCTGATCGATCTCGCCGAACAGGTGTCTCCGATGCCTGCCGGGCGTGAGTTCGACATGCTACTGACCGCCGGAGAGCGGATCTCCATGGCTCTGCTGGCCATGGCGATCAAAAACCTGGGCCACGAGGCCCAGTCGTTCACGGGCAGCCAGGCCGGTGTCATCACCGACTCCGTCCACAACAAGGCGCGCATCATCGATGTCACGCCCGGCCGCATCCGGACCTCGATCGACGAGGGCAACATCGCCATCGTCGCCGGGTTCCAGGGCGTGAGCCAGGAGGGCAAGAACATCACCACCCTCGGCCGCGGTGGGTCGGACACCACCGCCGTCGCCCTCGCCGCGGCGCTGGACGCCGAGGTCTGCGAGATCTACACCGACGTCGACGGCGTCTTCACCGCCGACCCCCGGGTCGTCAAGAAGGCCCAGAAGATCGAGTGGATCTCCTTCGAGGACATGCTGGAGCTGGCCGCGTCCGGCTCCAAGGTGCTGCTGCACCGCTGCGTCGAGTACGCACGCCGATACAACATCCCGATCCACGTCCGCTCGTCCTTCTCCGGACTGCGCGGCACCTGGGTCAGCAACGAGCCGCAAGGGGACCAGCAGGTGGAGCACGCGATCATCTCCGGAGTCGCCCATGACGTCTCCGAGGCCAAGATCACCGTCGTCGGAGTCCCCGACAAGCCGGGCGAGGCCGCCGCGATCTTCCGCACCATCGCCAACGCGGAAGTCAACATCGACATGGTGGTGCAGAACGTCTCCGCCGCCGCGACGGGGCTGACGGACATCTCCTTCACCCTTCCCAAGGCCGAGGGCCGCAAGGCCATCGACGCCCTGGAGCGGGCCAAGGGCACCATCGGCTTCGACTCGCTGCGCTACGACGACCAGATCGCCAAGATCTCGCTGGTCGGCGCGGGCATGAAGACCAACCCGGGCGTCACCGCCGGATTCTTCGAGGCGCTCTCCGACGCCGGTGTGAACATCGAGCTGATCTCGACCTCCGAGATCCGCATCTCGGTCGTCACCCGCGCCGACGACGTCAACGAGGCCGTCCGCGCCGTGCACACCGCCTTCGGTCTCGACAGCGACTCCGACGAGGCCGTCGTCTACGGAGGCACCGGCCGATGACCGCACGCCGCCCCTCGCTCGCGGTCGTCGGTGCGACCGGGGCGAGCGGCGGCGTCATGCTCCAGATCCTTTCGCAGCACGCGGACGTCTGGGGCGAGGTGAGACTCGTCGCCTCCCCGCGTTCGGCCGGCCGCAAGCTGGCCGTACGCGGCGAGGAGAAGGACGTCCTGCCGATCGGTGAGGACGTCTTCGACGGCGTCGACATCGCCGTCTTCCTGGTGCCCGACCGGGTCGCCGCACTCTGGGCGCCCGTCGCCGCCTCCCGGGGCGCCGTGGTCGTCGACGGCTCCGCCGCCTTCCGCCTCGACCCGGACGTGCCGCTGGTCGTCCCCGAGGTCAATCCGCACGCCGCTCGTACCCGCCCGCGCGGGATCGTGGCCTCGCCGGACTGCACCACGCTCTCCCTGATCGTCCCGGTCGGCGCGCTGCACGCCGAATTCGGCCTCCGCGAACTGACCGTCTCCACCTACCAGGCCGTGAGCGGCCAGGGCCGCGACGGCGTCGCCGCCCTGCGCGAGGAGCTCGGCCTGGTCGCAGGCAGCATCGCCGCCGGCACGGAGCTGGGCACCCGCCCCGGAGACGTACGCCGCGTCCTCGGCGACCGGCCCGCCGGCCCGTTCCCCGCCCCCGTCGCGCTGAACGTCGTGCCCTGGGCCGGCAGCGACGCGGGCGACGGCTGGTCCTCCGAGGAACTCTCCATCCGCGAGGAATGCCGCAAGATCCTCGGCCTGCCGGACCTGCGCACCGCCATCACCTGCGTGTACGTCCCCGTCGTGATCACGCACTCGATGTCCGTGCACGCCCGCTTCGAGAACGAGGTCACCGTCGCCCGGGCCCACGAGATCCTGGCCACCGCCCCCGGCGTCGTACTCGTCGACAGCCCCGCCGAGGGCGAGTTCCCGACCCCCGCGGACGTGGTGGGCACCGACCCCACCTGGGTCGGCCGGGTACGCCGCTCCCTGGACGACCCGCAAGCCCTGGAGATGTTCCTCTGCGGGGACAACCTGCGAAAAGGCGGGGCCCTGAATGTGGCGCAGATCGCCGAATCCCTCGCGGCCTCCGTGGGCGGGTCCTGAATCCGGCTCGGTTTCGCCACACGGTTTCGTCACACGGGCTGCCGCACGGTTTCTGCCGGGGCCTCGTTTCGGGCGGTCTTTCGAGGGTCTTCGGGGGGCGCCTTCGGGCCTTCTTCGGGGCCGCCTTCGAGGTCGAGGGCTGTCTTCCGGCTCTCCTGGTCCTCTTTCCGGCTTCCCTCCGTGCTCTCTTCGGCCTCTCTTCAGGGTCACCGAATTTCGTACGCAATCGAAATGTCTCATCGAAACAGTTTTGTGGGATCTGTGAAGGTCACATGTTCAATTCGGCTTCCTTAACCCCTTGAGCTGGGGCGTTGTCATATCCGACGATGACTCTGTGGTCCTGTGCAACCGTGAGTCGGCAGTTCGGCGTCTTCGCCGTCACTTCTTGCGCGACGGGCGCACCAATAGGGCAATTGGGGAAGAGCGGGTACGTATGAGGGCGAGTCGCACAGGGTTGAACGCGCTGCCGAACGCGTACAACCCTGACGGGGGGCAGTGTGTCCAACTTGCGTGGCAGAGGTTCTCGAAATCCCGGTGGTCGGCCCCTTGCGAGGGGTCTCCGTGCTCCCGCTCCGCAGGCCCCGTGCGGTCGGCGGCATGCCGGTGATCGCCCCGCTGAGCGCCGCGAGCACGACGAGCCCCGTGCGGCTCTCCTCGCAGCGCGAGGGTGCTGAGGAGGCGGTGGCGGCCGGAACGACGGTCGACCATCTGACCGAGACCTACCGCGCCCACTACCGTTCGCTGCTCGGCCTCGCCGCGCTCCTGCTGGACGACACCGCCTCCTGCGAGGACGTCGTGCAGGAGGCGTTCATCCGCGTGCACTCCGCCCGCAGCCGCGTGCGCGAACCCGAGAAGACGCTCGCCTACCTCCGGCAGACGGTCGTCAACCTCTCCCGCTCCGCCCTCCGCCGCCGCATCCTCGGGCTGAAGCTCCTCTCCAAGCCCATGCCGGACATGGCCAGCGCGGAGGAGGGGGCGTACGACCAGCTGGAGCGGGATGCCCTGATCAAGGCGATGAAGGGCCTCCAGCGGCGCCAGCGGGAAGTTCTCGTGCTGCGCTACTTCGCGGACATGACCGAAGCCCAGGTCGCCGACACCCTCGGTATCTCGCTCGGTTCGGTGAAGGCGTACGGTTCGCGCGGTATCGCCGCTCTGCGCCTGGTGATGGAGGCGCAGGCATGAGCGACGGCCCCCTCAGTCACCAGCCGGACCGGACGGGAAACGGAACTGTGAACCACGGGCCGAAGACGAGCCATGGGCCCAAGGCGAGCCGTGGGACGGAGCCTGGGCCCGGCTCCGAGAGTCAGGCGGAGGCGTCCGAGCCGACCGGCCGTACCCTCGGAGCCGACGAGGAGCATGGTCCTCCGGGGCGCACACCGTCCGGTCGGTACGACGAGACGCCCGGCCGTCCTGGCGGTGAAGCCTCCGACCGTCGCGAGAGGGCGGCCCGCGCGCTCGATGACCTGTCCCGCCCCCGCGAGGAGGCGGCCGGCTTCCGCGACGAGGCTTCCCGTACGGGCGCACCGACCCCACGGGCCCCGCTCTTCCTGGCACGCCCCGCGACCGCGGGCTCCGGCAGAAGCGCCGGTGGCAGGGGCGGCCCGGACACCGGGGACCCGAGCACCGGCGACGACGGCGACACGGCCGACGAGCAGCTGTTGAGGAACCTGCTGCGGGGAGCCGTCCGCGACCTCGAACCGGCCGGGAACGCGCTGGACCACCTGCACCGGGCCGTACCCGCCCGGCGGGCGCGCCGCCGCCAGGGGGTCGTCGGCGCGGCCGCCGCGGCCCTGCTGATCGGTACCGCCGTGCCCGCCTTCGTCCACGTGGCGAGCTCCGGGAACGCGGCCACCGCGTCGCCCGCCCTCGCCGGACAGAGCGAGAACTCCCAGAGCCAGCAGGGGGACGCGTCCGGGGCGGCGGTGGGGGCGAAGCCGAGCGACGGACAGCCCGCGCAGGGGACGAGCGGGCCGCACGAGGGAACGCCCGGCCCCGGCGACACCCCGTCCGCGAGCGAGGAACCGGGCGACCCCGACAGCGTCCGCTCCGGAGCCGTCAGCCAGGAGGAACTCGCCTCGATCGCCGCTCTGCCCGCCTGCGGGCCCGGCCAGCTCGGCATCGTCTCGGCGTCCACCGGAACGGCGGACTCGAACGGCACGGTCTACGGGACCTTCCGCATCGCCAACCGGTCCGCCGCGAACTGCTCGGTCAGCAGCGCGGGCACGGTGGGCTTCACCGCGTCCGGCGCCGCCGACGCGACGAAGATCCAGGTCGTGCGGCACGTGATGGGTGACCCCGCCGCCGGACTGCCCGACCCCGCCGTCGAGCCCGCGGCGGTGCTGCTGAGGCCCGAGATGTCGTACGAGGTGCAGTTCGCCTTCGTACCGGCCGACACCTGTCCCACCGCCACCGCCCCCACACCCATGCCGACAGAGACGATTCCGCCGGGCACGGGCGGTGCGGTGGAGGACCAGACGGCGAGCGTGGAGACGCAGTTCCTGCCGGCCGACACCGCCCCGGCCGAGGGATCCATCGCCGTGAGCCACACCCCGGAAGCGGGTGCGCCGACCGCCGAGACCACGATCAGCAACGCCTGCGCGGGCACGATCTACCGGACGGGCATCGTCGCGGAGCCGTAGGGCCTCTCGGTCGCATCAGGCCGGATCAGGGGAGCGGAGGGACAGCGGGGGTCATCCGCGGAGGGGCAGCGGGCGGTCATCCGCGGCGCGGCGGCGTTCCGGACGCGGTGCCGACGGGTTCACCCGGTTCAGGAGCGACCGGCGTTGACCGGGCGGCGTCGGCCGGGTCGGGAATCAGGCCCAGGGCGATGTCCCGGGCCGCTTCGGCCTCGCGCCGCAGCAGGCGGAACCACATGAAGAGCACGAACGCGGCGAAGACGAACCACTCCCCGGTGTAGCCGAGGTTCTGGAAGGCCTTCAGGTCGAGACCGCTGCCCTCGACCGCCGCCGCCGGAACCGCCTTCATGCCGTTGCCGGAGTCGTCCGCGCCGCCGATGCCGCTCGCGGGGAGCGTGACCCAGGCGTCGTACACGTCGTACGGCACGAGGTTCACCAGCGTCGCCGCGCTGATGATGCCGAGCTCCCCCTCGGGAAGGCCCCCCGCGTTGTTCACACCGGAGCTGGTGGCGCTCTCCGAGGCCTGGAGGTCGCCGGTCACCGTGATCTCACCGGTGGGCGCCGGGGGGACCGTGTTGTTCTCCCGCGCGCGCTCCGGCTCGCCCGGCATCCAGCCGCGTACGACGGGCAGCGCCTTGCCGCCGTCCGTACGCAGCAGGTCGAGGACGTAGAAGCCGTCACGGTCGTCCAGCTCGCGCCCCGGGACCAGGAACTGGTCCGCGAACGTCCCTGTCGCCGTGGCGGGACGGCCCGACGTGACCGTGTCCACGGGCAGCAGTGAGTCCAGCGGTTTCGCCCGGCGGGTGCCCGGGTCCGGCTGCTTCTCGGCCTGTTCGTGCGAGTGCACGCGGTCCTCGAAACGGCCGAGCTGCCAGGTGCCCATGAACACGCAGAACGGAATGGCCAGCACGACGAAGAGGTTGATCCCCCACCATCGCGGGGTCAGCAGGAACCGGTACACCCCTTTACCGTACGGTCCCCGCCCGGCCGACCGGGAGCGGGGGCGCCCATTTATCCGTCCCTTACGGGGGCGCCCCCATCCCGGTGCGGGTCTCCGGCTACTTCTCCGAGGCCGTCGTCGCGGTGGTCGGCGCGGCCGCTCCGGGTGCGGGCTCCGGCAGATGCCGCAGCGCGAAGTCCAGCTCCAGGGCCACCTGCTTGATCCGCTCCTCCACCACCAGCGAGCCGTGGCCCGCGTCGTAGCGGTAGACCTCGTGCACCGCGCCTCGTGCCTTCAGCCGGTCCACGTAGTTCTCCACCTGACGGATGGGGCAGCGTGGATCGTTGACGCCCGCCGAGATGTAGACCGGGGCGCGCACCGCGTCCACGTACGTCAGCGGCGACGACGCCTCGAATCGCTCGGGGACCTCCTCCGGAGTGCCGCCCAGCAGGGTCCGGTCCATCGCCTTCAGGGCCTCCATCTCGTCGTGGTACGCCGTGACGTAGTCCGCGACCGGGACGGCCGCCAGCCCCAGGGCCCAGGCGTCGGGCTGGGTGCCGAGACCGAGCAGGGTCAGATAGCCGCCCCAGGACCCACCGGCCAGGATCAGCCGGTCCGGATCGGCGAGACCCGACTCGACCGCCCACTCCCGGACCGCCGCGATGTCCTCCAGCTCGATCAGCCCGACCCGGTGCTTCAGCGCGTCGGTCCAGGCCCGGCCGTACCCCGTCGAACCCCGGTAGTTCACCCGCACGACCGCGAAACCGTGGTCCACCCAGGCCGCCGGGCCGGACGCGAACGCGTCGCTGTCGTGCCACGTCGGGCCGCCGTGGATCTCGAAGACCGTCGGGAACGGGCCCTCGCCCGAGGCCGGCGTCTGCACCAGCGCGTGCACCCGCCCGCCCGGCCCCTCCACCCACGCGTCCCGCACCGGCACCGAGACGGGGGCCTTCAGACCCGGCGGGTCCAGCACCACCGAACCCGTGGTCGAACGGACGACCGGTGGCTGGGCCGCCGAGGACCAGAGGTACTCCACCGTCCCGTCGGGCCGGGCCGTGGCACCCGATACCGAACCGGCGGGCGTCTCCACCCGCACCGGCGCCGGCCCGCCCGGCTCATGGCGCCACAGCTCACTGCGGGCCTCGAAGCCGTGCTCGACCAGGATCGCGGAGGCGTCCGGATACCACTCGGCACTCACGTCGCCGGGCAGATCGATCGCCAGCTCCGTCTCCGTGCCCGCGACCGGGTCCCAGATCATCGGCTCCCAGCGGCCCCGCCGCTGGTGCCCCACCAGCAGCCGGGTGTCACCGGCGACGGGAGCGAACCCCATCACCGCCAGGCCCAGCTCCTTCGTGCCGCCCTCGGTGTCGTCGAGCTCGGCCACCGTCGAGCCGTCCGGCCGCACCACCCGCAGCGCCGAATGCATCGCGTCGCCGTGCTCCGTGTGCTCCAGGGCGATCAGGCTGCCGTCGTACGACAGATCGCCTACCCCGGCCGACTCGCGGTGCCGGTAGATCTCCACGTCCCCCGCGCCACCCGGCCGCGCCAGATGGATCGTGGTCCCGTCCTCGTCGGTGGACCGCCCGACGACCGCGCTGCCGTCCCGCCCGATCGCGAGGCCCGCCGGATACGACGGCTCGAGACCCGGCGCCGCCGGAACGTCCTCGCCACCGCCGAACGGCTGCCGCATCCACACGCCGAACTCGTCCCCGTACGACGGTGCGGCCGGATCGTCGGAGCTGCGGCCGTCGTCGAACCACCAGATCCACTCGCCGTCGGGGGAGAGCACCGCGTCCGTGGTGCCGTCCGGCCGGTCCGTGACCATGCGCTGCTCGCCGGTCCTGCGGTCCCACGCGTAGATCTCGTACGTACCCGTCGCGTTGGACACGAACAGGCTGCGGTCCGGGGCGTCCTCCGCCCAGTCGGGCAGGGAGACGCGCGGGGCACGGAACCGCTTCTCCCAGTCGGGCATGGCTTCTGCGCTACTCATGCCCCCATCAAACCCGATGGGGAGGAACTGGTGCACGGCCCGCGAGCAGGTGAATCGTGACGGCGGGACCCGGGGGCGCCGGCCCGCGCGACCGACGAGTCGCCGGAGTGGATCCGGAGCGCTGGAGTGGATCCGGAGCGCCGGAGTGGATCCGGGGCCAGGGGCCGGTGCCGGACGCTTCGGCGGTGCCGCCCGCACGTCCTGCCGCGTAGCGGGCGCTGTTCACCGTCTCCGCAGGTCAGCGCGATTGTCAGTGGTGGGGTCCAGACTCCTTCCATGACTGCAGAGATGAGCGCGGGCACGGTCTCGACCGCTGTTCTGCGCAAGGCCGTGGAGACGTACTGGACCGCCGCCGACGCCCGTGACTGGGAGGCGTTCGCGGCCACGCTCGACGACGACGTGGTGTACGAAGTGCCGCAGACCCGCGAGATGGTCCGGGGCAAGGAGAGATGCGTCCGGTTCAACCGGGAGTACCCGGGCGACTGGCACGTGCGCATCGACCGGATCGTGGCCGACCTGCCCGAGCACCCGGTCGGAGCGAGCGAGGCCGGGCACGGTGGCCAGGCCGCCGCGCGCACGCTCTTCACCGTGGGAGAAGCGGAGTTGGACGGCATCCACTTCTTCTCGTTCGACACCAGGGGCCGCATCACCGCCGTCACCGACTTCTGGCCGGAGCCGTACAAGCCGCCGACCGGGCGCGAACACCTCGTCGAACGCTTCTGACGGTCCACGCTCCGGATGGTTCAAGGGGGCGTGGGCGGCCCGCGCGTCCGACGGCACAGGGCCCCTGCGCCGGCCTGCGGCGGAGGAGCCCTGTGCGTGTGGGGGGTGGGCTGTGCGGGCCGTCGGCGGTTCGGGCCTCCGGCGATCCGGCCGTTAGAGCGCCGACTTGAAGGCGGGAAGATAGCCGCCCGACTGGCCGGCGGCCTTCGGGTGGTAGGAGTTGTAGACCGGCAGCGTGACGCTGTTCAGCCAGGGGTCGCCCGAGCAGAGCTCGTGGCCGGTGAACTCGTCCACCACGCTGGAGTAGGTGAACCCGGCGTTGGCCGCACGCTTGGCGATGACGGAGTTCAGCACGTCCGCACCGTTGTTGATCGCCTTCCGCGCGTTCTCGCTGAGGCCGAGGATGCAGCTGCCGGAGATCTTGTAGAAGCGGGGGTAGCTCAGCACGACCACGTGCGCCGAAGGGGCCTTCGCGTGGATGGAGCCGTAGAGGGAGTCGAGGCTGCCCGGCAGGACGTTCTGCGCCTTGGTGACGGCCGCGTTCACGCTGCTGATGCAGGTGGCCTCGCTCGACAGGACGCAGGTCTGCATGACATCGGCGAAGCCGACGTCATTGCCGCCCACCGAGATGCTGACCAGCGCGGTCGACGAGCTGAGCGCGCTCAGCTGGCTGCCGGCGACGGTCGACGTCGTCGCGCCCGAACACGCGACGAAGGCGAAGGAGGAGGGGGAGTTGGCGGCGGCCCAGAGGTACGGATACGCCTTGGTCGAACGGTGGCAGTCGCCGCTGTCCGAGATGTAGCTGCCGGAGCCCACTCCGGAGGAGTAGGAGTCGCCGAGAGCGACGTAACCGCCCGTAGCGGCTGAGGCCGGCTGAGCCGCTCCCAGCGCGGCGACGGCCGCGATGGCCAGAGTGGAAAAGGATGCCCAGAATCTACGCACTGACATGGCCGGTGGCCCCTTCGGAAGGGTGGGGGGTGCGAGGGGAGTTCGTGGCGCAGACAGTTTTTAGCAGCTCGAAGTACCGACCGGTAATGGCTGTGCGAGAAGTCGTCTGATATGCCCGAATGATCGTTCGGTGGACGTAGCTCCGCGCGTAGATAAACCCTGAACACCCGGCGAATTCGGGGCACTTGGGGGCACAGTGCGGGCGTGCGCGCTGTCGGGCGAGGAGGCGCACGGCGGGGTTCCCTGACGCATTCGGACGCCTGTGGAGTACTGACGTACCGCCAAAAACCACTCGCACGGGTGGGTCGCGCCCTGCCTACGATGGCGCCCGCCGAGGACGCCCCGCCCCGGCCGTACCGCCCGGGTGGGCCACACCGTGGTCACGCTCCGTGGTGCGCCCGCGCGGGGGCCCCGCCGGCCCGGCCCGTACCGGACTGAAGAAGGAAGCAGCCAGCATGCCCCGACACCTGATCACCAGCGCCCTTCCGTACATCAACGGGATCAAGCACCTGGGCAACATGGCCGGGTCGATGCTTCCGGCCGACGTGTACGCCCGGTACCTCCGGCTGACCGGGCACGAGGTCCTCTTCATCTGTGCCACCGACGAGCACGGCACCCCCGCGGAACTGGCCGCCCACGCGGCCGGCCTCCCGGTCGCCGAGTTCTGCGCACGGGCGCACGCGGCCCAGAAGGCCGTGTACGACGGATACGCCCTCTCCTTCGACCACTTCGGCCGCAGTTCCTCGCCGCAGAACGCCGAGCTCACTCAGCACTTCGCGCGCCGGCTCAAGGAGAACGGCTTCATCGAGGAGCGCTCGGTCCGGCAGGTGTACTCACCCGCGGACGGGCGCTTCCTGCCGGACCGCTACGTGGAAGGCACCTGTCCGCACTGCGGGGACGAGCGGGCGCGCGGCGACCAGTGCGAGAACTGCACACGCGTCCTCGACCCCGCCGACCTGCTCCGTCCCCGCTCGGCCATCAGCGGCTCCACCGACCTGGAGGTGCGCGAGACCCGCCACCTCTTCCTCCTCCAGTCCCGGCTCCAGCAGGAGGTCGAGGCATGGATCGACGCCGTGGCCGGCTCCTGGCCGCACCTGTCGACCTCGATCGCGCGCAAGTGGCTGACCGAAGGACTCCACGACCGGGCCATCACCCGCGACCTGGACTGGGGCGTTCCGGTACCCGCCGACACCTGGCCCGAGTTGGCCGCCGAGGGCAAGGTCTTCTACGTCTGGTTCGACGCCCCGATCGCCTACATCGGCGCCACGAAGGAGTGGGCCGAGGACGCCCCGGTCGCCCCAGCCGCCCCGGGTGATCCGGTCGCCCGCCGCGACTGGCGAAGCTGGTGGTACGAGGCCGACGGCACCGTCCGCTACACCCAGTTCATGGGCAAGGACAACGTTCCCTTCCACACGGTGATGTTCCCCGCCACCGAACTCGGCGTGCGCGAACCGTGGAAGAAGGCCGACATCGTCAAGGGCTTCAACTGGCTTACCTACTACGGCGGGAAGTTCTCCACCTCCGCCAAGCGCGGCGTCTTCACCGCCGACGCCCTGGAGGTCCTCCCCGCCGACTACTGGCGCTACTACCTCGTCGCCCACGCCCCCGAGTCCGACGACTCCTCCTTCACCTGGGAGCACTTCGCCGCCTCGGTCAACAAGGACCTCGCGGACACCCTCGGCAACTTCGTCAACCGCACCCTCTCCCTCTCACGGAAGAAGTACGGCGACACGGTCCCGGCCGGACGCGCCGCCGGTGAGCCGGAGGCGCGGCTCGGCGCAGAGGCCGCGCGGCTGCTCGCCGAGTACGAGGAGCACCTGTCGGGCCTCCGCTTCCGCAAGGCGGTGGCCGCTCTGCGCTCCCTGTGGGCGCTGGGCAACGCCTACCTCGCCGAGAAGGAGCCCTGGCGGGAGGCGAAGACCGACCCGGAGGGCGCGGCCCTCACCCTGCGTACGGCCATGAACCTCGTCCGGCTGCACGCGATCGTCTCCGAACCCGTCGTGCCGGCCGCGGCCGGGGCCCTGCGCGCCGTATTCACCCCTGCGGAGGGTGGTGCGGAAGGCGGTCCCGTCCATGGCGGCCCGGGTGGGTGGGCCGACGCGACCTGGGTCACGGCGGACGAGGCCCGGACACTGGACCTCCTGCCGTCCGGCACCCCGTTCACCGTGCCGCCGCTGCTCTTCTCCAAGATCACGGACGAGGACCTGGAGTCGTACCGCACCCGCTTCGGCAGCTGACCCGGCCGGCCGTACGCACCCGCGTGTCCGCGTACACGGAGGGGCCGATCGCTGCGAGTCCCGGTGACCGGCTCGGTCCCGACGCCTGCCGGGGGGCTGCCGACGGAAAGGTGCTGCCGGGCGCAGGGGCTATGGGGAGTCCCTGTGCCCGGCACCCAGATCGTTCGCCAATCCCCGCACCCCGGACAAGCCCTGGAGCTTGGCGTGAACGCGCCAGGGCGTAAACGCGCCTCAGGAGTCGCCGTTCTCCACCCGCGGCACTTCCGACGCCGGCCCGGCCGACGGCTCTTGCCCGCCGGCCGTGCCGGGCACATCCTCCAGCCAGCCGTTCCGCGCGGCGTGCCAACCGAGCTGGAAGCGCGTGGAGGCCTTCACCTGCGCCATGAGCCTCTGGAGGCGGCGCTGCACGGTGCGATGGCCCATGCCGAGCTGGCGGGCGATGGCCGAGTCGGTGAGTCCGAGGTGCAGCAGGGCGAGGATCCTGCGGTCGGCGGGGTCGAGGAGGGTGCCGGACGCGTCCTCGGCGACCGCGGCCGTACCGGAGGGGCGCAGGAGCGTGCCCCGCTCGAACTGCGCCTCGAAGAGGGAGCTGAGGGCGACGAGCAGACCGGTTCGGTGGACCACGAGAGCCACCTGGTCGACGTCCTCGCGCCCCGGCTCGAGGGGGAGCAACGCGATCCGCCGGTCCACGATGACCAGCTTGATCGGCAGCTTGTCCACCACGGAGATCTGCTGGCCCTGGGCGATGTAGACCTCCAGCGCCGCCGAGATGCCGGGGCTCTCCAGCCAGTCGCGTTCGATGACGGACCGCAGCGCGATTCCGCGCCGCATCAGGACGGCCTCGGTCTCCGCGTGGTTGTCCTCGTGGGTGATCACGGAGTGCTCCGGCTGCCCGAGCGGCATCAGGTTGCACACCTCGGTGGTGGCCTGCTCCTGCATCAGCAGCAGCCTGCGGCGGATCGCCGCCGCTCCCGAAAGAACCTCGACCGGGGCCCCCGACGCGTGGGCCTGGGCGGAGCGGTGCCGCTCGGCGAGGGTGGCCAACAACGACTCGACCTGGTGCAGGGAGGACCGCCGGGACTCCAGCAGCGGCCCGAGGGCGAGTACGGGGGAGGCCGCCCGGTAGCGCGGTACGCCCCCGCCGGAGGAGGCGGAGCTCGCGAGGCCGCGTACCACCAGGGACTCCAGGGCGTCGCGGACGGCCGGGAGAGGGGCGGCCAGTTCCTTGGTCAGCGTCTCCGGCTCACTGTCGGGGCGGTCCACCAGGAGCCGGTAGAGGGCGTCCTCCAGCGGGTAGAGCCCGAGCAGGGTGAGCAGCGCGTTCTCGGTCGTCCCGGTCCCTCCCGCGTCCGGCTCGCCGGACGCGCCGCCCGACGGGCGGAACCCGGTGGCGTTCAGCGGGGACTCCGGCCGGGTACGGGCTCGAACATGGTCCCGCCCCCTTGCTGCCGCCCTTACAACTGTGCCAATCACGATATCTGTTGATCATCTTGCATCGGTAGCTCTGTGGACAACGGCCGCTCGGGTTCGTGGCCCGTCGGTAGGGTGGGCGGTATGTCTGATGCCCCGGTCCGCGTCCGTTTCGCTCCGTCCCCCACCGGCATGTTCCATGTCGGCGGCGCCCGCTCCGCCCTCTACAACTGGGCGGTGGCGCGGCAGTCGGGCGGCACCTTCGTCCTGCGTGTCGAGGACACCGACGCCGCGCGCAACAAGCCCGAGTGGACCGACGGCATCATCAATGCCCTGGCCGCCATCGGCATCCACGAGGACGACCCCGCCTTCGAGGGCCCCTACTTCCAGTCGCACAACGCCGCCCGCCACACCGAGGCCGGACTGCGGCTGTACGACGCCGGCCGCGCGTACTACTGCGACTGCACGCGCGAGCAGCTCAAGGAGCGCACCGGCTCGGAGCACCTCGGATACGACGGCTTCTGCCGCGACCGCGGCCTGGCCCACGAGGAAGGGCGGGCGCTCCGCTTCCGTACCCCGGACGAGGGCGAGACCGTCGTGGCCGACCTGGTGCGCGGCGAGCCCGCGTTCCCGAACAGCGCCATCGAGGACTTCGTGATCGCCCGGGGCGACGGCTCCCCGGTCTTCCTGATCGCCAACGTCGTGGACGACCTCGACGAGGGCGTCACCCTGGTGGTCCGGGGCGAGGAGCACCTGTCCAACACCCCGAAGCAGCAGCTGCTGTGGGAAGCGCTCGGCGCCGAACCGCCCCGCTGGGCGCACCTCCCGGTGATCGTCAACGAGAAGCGCCAGAAGCTCTCCAAGCGCCGCGACAAGGTGGCGCTGGAGGACTACCTCGCCGAGGGCTTCCTCCCCGAGGCGATGGTCAACTACCTCATGCTGCTCGGCTGGGGCCCCGGCGGGGACCGGGAGATCCTCCCCTACGAGGAGATGGAGCAGCTTTTCCGCATCGAGGACGTCAACACCTCACCGGCGTTCTTCGACGTGAAGAAGCTGACCGCCTTCAACGGCGAGTACATCCGCGCGCTCGCGCCGGAGCAGTTCGCCGCGGCCTGCGCCCCGTGGCTGATCGCCCCGCACGCCCCCTGGGGCCCGGACGCCTTCGACACGGCCGTCTTCGAGGCGGCGGCCCCGCTCGCGCAGACCCGGTTGACGGTCCTGTCCGAGATCACCGCCTGCGTCGACTTCCTCTTCCTGGACGAGCCGGTCCGTGACGACGCCTCCTGGACCAAGGCGATGAAGCCCGGCGCCGACGCCATCCTGCGGGACGCCCGTGCCGCGCTGGCCATCACTCCCTGGCAGGCGGACGACCTGAAGTCGGCGCTGGTCGCGGTCGGTGAGCAGCACGGGCTGAAGCTGGGCAAAGCCCAGGCGCCCATCCGCGTCGCGCTCACCGGCCGTACGGTCGGGCTGCCGCTCTTCGAGTCCATGGAACTCCTCGGCCGCGAGCGGGTCCTCGTCCGGCTCGACGCGGCTTCCGGGAGGCTGGCCGCACAGGCGTAAATCCAGTACGGGCGGGCCCCACCGTCCGCCCCGTACTTCTTGTACCGTTGCGTTCAAGCAGCAACCATCTGGGCCGGGCGGGCGGCGTGCGAGCGCCCACGGCCGACACGAGGAAGGCGGGCTCGGCATGCTCCGCAATGGACTGGAACCCTGGCACGTGCTGATCCTGGCGGTCGTGGTCATCGCGCTGTTCGGATCGAAGAAGCTCCCGGAGGCCGCACGGGCCCTGGGCAAGTCGGCGCGCATCCTGAAGAGCGAGGCGCAGGCGATGAAGAACGACCCCGCCCCTGCCCCGGCTCACACCCCGGCCGCCGCCCCGGCCCCGGCCGCGCCGACGACCGTCGCCGCCACGACGGCGGAGCCGCGCCCCGCGGACCTCTGACCGCACAGCACAAGCCTGCGCCCCCTGTCCCGCCGGCCCTCAGCGACCGCGGGACAGGGGGCGCGGTGGCGCGCTGCCCCGAACCGCAGGGATCAGGGGCTGGCGGGATCGAACCCGTACGCCACGGGCTCGTCCTGCGCATAGGGGTCGCGGCGGTACACGTACAACGCGTCCACCATGAATTCGTCGCCGTCCGGGGATTCGACGCGGCAGGGACGCGTCACCTGAAGGACCGGGGGCTGGTCGGGAACCCGCATGCGAAGACCATCGGCAGGTCCTCCGGCGAGTTCGGCTGTCTCCCACATCGTCGCAGTGTGAAGATCCATGCCCACAACTTTACGGGCTGTGCCGCACCCCTTAGGTGAGCATCGAGCAACCGCTACGTCTTCTTGCCCTGCAGGTCACCGCTGCCGTCGCTGCCGTCGCCCCTGCCCCGGGCGCCGCTGCCGTCACGGTCTCCGAACACCCGTGCGGTCTCCGGGGCGCCGTCCTCGTGGCTCGGAAACACCGCGGCCAGGCGGCGGACAGCGGGCAGCGAAGCGGGTCGGCGCGACACGGTACGGAAAACAGGTGAGGCGCCTACCTAATCCGGTAGGCGCCTCACCTGCTGTTTTGGCTGTCGGGGTGGTGGGATTTGAACCCACGACCTCTTCGTCCCGAAGCAAGTTGGGGAGTGCTCGACCTGAGGGGCGGTGCCCTCTGGTCTGGGCTGATTGTTCATCGGCATCCGTGGTTGTCCGCTGCTGGCTGCCTGCGTTGTCACGCAGTTAGACACTCATCGGGACGCATGCTGGATGCCTGAACGTCCGATCCGTAGCTCTAGCCGGATCGGACAGCGGCGGTCATGCCGGCCGCTACAAGGGTTCCGGAGCCGACGGTAACGGACAGGGGCGGTCGACGTGGTTGCGGTAGGTCGCTGCTGTATGCCTTCTGGCAATACCAGCGGAACCCCGTGGGGTTGGCGACTGCTTCCGGGGCCCCGGAGCGTCGTAGAAGGACTAGCCGCCCACTGGGTTCGCCGCGGCTTCGAACTTGGCCATCTTATGTTCGTCCGCAGGCAGAAATCGCCAACTGAGGTGCGAAAAATGGACTGCTTAAGCCACCTCAGTTGCTCCCTTGGTGGTGCTTTAGGTATCGTCCATGGGGTGACGACGCGTCAAGTGCCGTCCCTACAGGGGGGATCCTGCGCATGCCCACGCCTTTGAAGCCAGTGACCACCGGTCTGCCCGCCGACCTCCGCGAGATTCGCAAGGGAGTCATGGCGAACGGTGTTATCGACTGTGAGAACCTGCTGGCCATCGTCAACGATCCCCAGGAGGTCGAGGACGCCGCCAAGCGTGCTCAGAAGGCCGGACAGCCGATCAGCGAGTACGCCCGCACCCGTGCCGAGATCCAGCGGCTCCTGGGTACGGCGAGCAGCAAGAAGGCTAGGAACGTCGGCGAGTACGCCGACTACATTGCGGCGGGTTTGCGAGGGGACCTCGATAACCATTGGTCGCTTCCGCAGATCACTTTGTGGTCGCCGCGCCCGCTGGTCATCTCAGAGGACGGATCGTCGGCTCTGCCGATCAAGGACGGCCTCTATGCTCTCGACAGCGAGACTCAGGTCACTGCCTGGCACCGGATCAAGAAGAATCCTGCTGCCTACGAGCTGGAGGACTGTGACTTCGGTGCGGTCCCGCTGTCATTCGAGATCTTTCACGGCATCAGCGTCATGGCCGCCCGGCAGATCTTCCATGACCGCAATCTGAAGGGCGTCCCGGTCGACAAGTCCTTGGCCATGTCCATGGACGGTCGCGACTTCGGAACCACCGTGACGCGCAAACTGATGGAGTCGTTGGAGGTGCCTGCCGGCGATACCGCGGTTCCCTTGTCCAGCCTGATTCTCACCGGCAAGCGCCAGGTGTCGGACAAGGCTGTGGAGTGGATGACAATGTCCGTCCTCCGAACCCTCGTCGCTACGGCCATGCTCGGCAAGGCTGGGATCCATGCCGCGTCGACCGGTATTGAGTACGAGGACATCCCCGTCAATCAGAGCGGCGACCGCCCGGACAAAGCCGTCGTTCAGCGTGAAGTTATGGAGACCGTCGGCGCATTCCTGCAGGAAAACGCCTCGCTCTTCCATGCCAAGACTGCTGTCACTGCGCCCGCTGTCGTGGCTGGTCTCGGCGCGACCATGAATCGCACTATGTCGTGGAGCTCAGACCCCATGCCCGCGGGAGTCACCCTGGAGCGCATGCTGGAAGGTATCGAGTGGGAGCGTGAGGCGAAGTACTGGGGTGGCATCGCGGCCAAGGTAACCGATCGAGGGGCCGTCTCCTGGGCTGGCGGCGCGCGTGACTCCGGTCATAAGGTCTACGACGCGCTGAACCATCCGGAGGGCGAAACGGGTAAGCAGATTCGCGGACGATTCTAGATCTGCTTCCACCCAGGATTGAAGGCTGCTACTACACCGAGGAAGTCACTTAATTACAGACCGGCGGTCACCGGCCTAGGAAGTTGGCCGGGGGCCGCCTTGGTCATTTCTGACACAGGGAGGGGTTTCCGTGCAAAGGGGGAATATTGCAAGGCAGGCGTCGCATGTTAGCGAACCGGGATAGGCGAGGTCTTTCGAATTTGCAAAACCCTGCCCCGCTTTTATCTCCACTTCGAACAGTGAAGGCTTAGTTGAATGCCCGACTATTCAGTTCTTCGGAACTTGCATTCCACTCTTGCGCCACGTCACGCAGGCTTGAATTCTTGGCCTGTGTCATCTTGAATGCTTTTTTGAGAAGCCGATGCTTTTCTTGTGGGCGGGCGAAAATTGGGTTCACCAGTGCCAAATCTCGGTTTCCCGGGTCAACGCAAGTGCCGATAATGCCAGTCCGAAAGCATGTCAAGTTCGTGCAGTCGGTAGGGCAATGCCATAGCGGAGACCATCCAGACGCCATCGATGCACTCAAGATCCAGCGAGAGCGTCAGGGACGGCAGTCGGTGATCAGTGGCAGGAACACAGACTCGTGTTCACTTCGGCCGTGGGGACTGAGTTGGACGCAGCGAACGTGCGACGTGAGTTCCGGAAAGTCCTCGCCCGCGTCGCGCTGACGCCTGGCATCGAGCTCAAGCCGCACGAGTGGACCACGAGGGAGACTCGCACGTCCTTCGTTTCGATCTTGTCTGACCGTGGCATCCCGCTCGAAGAGATTTCCCGGTTGGTCGGGCACTCCAGCACGGCGGTCACCGAGGAGGTCTACCGGAAGCAGATCCGCCCAGTGATCCAGACCGGGGCAACAGCCATGGACGGAATCTTCGGCACGCCCCCGCCTCCCGGAGCGGTAGTCACGCAGATAGTCACACACGCACAAACAGGTGAGGCGCCTACCGAATCCGGTAGGCGCCTCACCTGCTGTTTTGGCTGTCGGGGTGGCGGGATTTGAACCCACGACCTCTTCGTCCCGAACGAAGCGCGCTGCCAAGCTGCGCTACACCCCGATGTCCACCGGTCTCCCGGCGACATCGATAACTCTAGCCCACCCGCGCCCGGAGGCGAAATCCGGTTACCGGCGGGGCCCGGTCCGCTGTCGGAGCCGGTGGAGGGGCCGGGGGCGTACGTGGTCCAGGGCGATGAGCAGGGTGGCCAGGACGATGAGGAGCAGGGAGAGGGCGAAGGCGTGGGCGAGGACCTCCGAGTAGCCGTAGGTGTCCACGTCGAGGAAGGGGTACGGGTAGCGGGGACCGGCGTCGGGGGAGAGCAGGGTGCCCCGGGCGAGGACGAAGCCCAGATAGGCCAGGGCGGAGAGCAGCCACAGCGGCAGGAAGCGCAGGCGCAGCGTCCGGGCCGGGGTCAGCAGGAGCCAGTCCAGGGTCACGGCCACCGGCAGGACCGAGTGCAGCAGCCGCTCCGAGACGGCGCGGGCGCCCGCGGCCGCGGGGTCGGGGGAGCCTGCGGCGGAGTAGCCGAAGCTGTTGTCGGTCAGGATCAGGTGGTACGTCAGGCCGATGATCACCGCGACGAGGAGTACGCCGCCCGTCAGGTGCGCGGTCACGGGGCCCCGGCCCGTCCAGGAGCGGAGAGCGGACCAGCCGAAGACCCCGGCGATCAGGAGGTTCGCCTGGAAGGTGAACCGGCTCAGCAGTTCCAGCGGCGCGCCGGTGGTCGCCAGCTCGATGGTGAGGCCGCAGACCGCCGCCGCGCAGACCAGTACCCGGAGCGCGGCGGCGGTACGGCGGGGGGTGCGGGCGCCCCGCAGGAACGCGTCTTCGGCACGGGGCCTGGGCAGCGTCGCGGTTCTGGGGGCGGCGGTCATGGTCCTCACCGTAAAGGCGAGGTTCCGGGCCCGCGATTCATCCGTGGCGGATGGGCCCGCGCCGGACGGGCGGCCCGCGCCGGACGGGCGGTCCGCGGCGGACGGGCGGTCCGCGGCGGACGGGCGGTCCGCGGCGGACGGGCCGTGCGAAGGCGGATGACGGCTCGGGCCCGCCCGCCGCCCTCGCAGCCCGCCGCCGGAATCGGGCCTCGCGCCTCAGGCCCGCGCGGTCAGGGTGAGCAGGGTCGCTTCCGGGGGGCAGGCGAAGCGGACCGGGGTGTAGCGGTTCGTGCCGCAGCCGGCCGAGACGTGGAGGTAGGACCGGTTGCCGTCGGCCGTGTGGCTGGAGAGGCCCTTCACCCGGTCCGTGTCCAGGTCGCAGTTGGTGACCAGCGCGCCGTAGAAGGGGATGCAGAGCTGTCCGCCGTGCGTGTGACCGGCCAGGATCAGCGGGTAGCCGTCCTTCGTGAACGCGTCGAGCGAGCGCAGGTACGGGGCGTGGACCACGCCGATGGAGAGGTCGGCGCCCGTCTCGGGGCCGCCGGAGACCTCGGCGTACCGGTCACGCTTGATGTGGGGGTCGTCCAGCCCGGTGAACGCGATGTCCAGGCCGTCGAGCTTCAGCCGGCCCCGGGTGTTGGAGAGTCCGGTCCACCCGGCGTCGTCGAAGGCGTCGCGCATGGGTTCCCACGGGTTGTGGACCACGTTCGTCGCCGGGGCGTTCCCGTTCAGCCCGTGCTTGCCGGCCGCCTTCTCCTTGAGATAGCGCACCGGGTTGCGGAGCTTGGGGCCGTAGTAGTCGTTCGAGCCGAAGACGTACACGCCGGGGAGCTCCATGAGGGGCCCCAGCGCGTCCAGCAGCTCGGGGACCGCCTCGGGGTCCGAGAGGTTGTCGCCCGTGTTGACGACGAAGTCCGGGCGGAGCCCTGCCAGGGACTGGAGCCAGGCGCGCTTCTTGCGCTGGCCGCTGACCATGTGGACGTCCGAGATCTGGAGTACGCGCAACGGGCGTGCCCCGGGCGGGAGTACCGGGACGGTCACCCGGCGGAGGCGGAACGAGCGGGCCTCGAATCCTGCGGCGTAGGCGAGGCCGGCGACGCCGACCGCCGCACCGGTCGCAGCGACTTTCAGGGGAACTCCGTAGCGTGCGCGCATGCGCCCATCGTCGCAGACCCGGCCCGGGCGGGGTCCGGCGGCGGTGGGAAAACGAACGGGCACCCGGGACCGCGTACCTGACACAATCAAGTCATGACCACGCTCAAGTCCAAGCTCAAGGAAGACCTCACCACCGCCATGAAGGCGCGTGACGAGCTGACCTCGTCCACCCTTCGGCTGACCCTCACCGCGATCACCAAGGAGGAGGTGAGCGGGAAGACCGCTCGCGAACTCTCCGACGACGAGGTGCAGAAGGTCATCGCCAAGGAGGCGAAGAAGCGCCGCGAGGCGGCGGAGGCGTTCGCCCAGGGCGGCCGGACGGAGCAGGCCGAGCGGGAGAAGGCCGAGGGCGAGCTGCTCGACGCCTACCTGCCCAAGCAGCTCTCCGACGAGGAGCTCGACGCGATCGTCGGCTCCGCCGTGGCGGAGGCGAAGGCCGCCGGTGCCGAGGGCCCGCGTGCCATGGGCGCCGTGATGAAGATCGTCAGCCCGAAGGTCGCGGGTCTCGCCGAGGGCGGCCGGGTCGCCGCCGCGGTGAAGAAGTCCCTCGCGGGCTGAGGCCCTGAGGGCTGAGTCCTGAACGCACGAAAAAAGGTGGGGCGCCCCGGTCGACGGGGGCGCCCCACCTTCACGTCCGACGTTCGGCCCGGCCGTCAGGGGCCGTTGCCGCCGCCGTCCTGACCGCCGTGCCGGCCGCCGCCGCCCTGGTTGCCGCCGAGGAAGTCCGGCAGCACGGTGGTGCCGGGCGCCGGGGTGCTGCCGGCGTCGCCGGTGTCGTCGCCGTCGCCCTCCCCGTCGCGGCCCTTGTCCTTGTCGCCCTTCTCCTCGCCCCTGGGGACGGAGACAGCGTTGAAGGACGGGGTCTCGCCCGCGTCGAGTGCGCCGGTCATCGCGATCTTCCAGATCGGACCGGGCAGACAGCCACCACAGACCTTGTCGTAGTACTGTCCGCCGATGTTGATGTTGTACATCGGCAGCTTCTTGCCGATGTCGGCACCGACCCAGACGGCCGTGGACAGGTTCGGCGTGTAGCCGACGAACCAGGCGTCCACGCGCTCGTTCGTCGTACCGGTCTTGCCGGCGTTGTCGCGGTCGCTCAGACCGGCGGCCGTACCGGTGCCGTCCTCGACCACGCCCTTCAGCATCTGGTTGATCGTGTCCGCGGTCTTCTCGCTCATCGCCCGCGAGCAGTCCGACTTCGGCACGGCGAGCTTCTTGCCGTTGGCGTCGGTGATCGACTGGATGGCGATCGGGGTGCAGTACGTGCCGCGGTTGGCGAAGGTCGCGTAGGTGGCGGCCATGCCGAGCGGGGTGCTCTCCGCGCCGCCGAGGGTGATGGAGGGGTCTTCGCCGAGGGGCTTGCCGTCACCGCGGGCGTAACCGACCTTCTTCGCCATCTGGACCGTGTCGCAGAGGCCGACCTTCTGCTCCAGCTTCGCGAAGTAGGTGTTGATGGACTTCCCGAGGGCGCTGGTCATGTCCCAGGTGCCCTTCTCCTCGTCCGTCTCGTTCGACGGCTTCCAGGTGTCGCTTCCCGCCGGAGCACCCGAGCAGGTGGTGAAGGAGCTCATCGGCAGCGTGATCTCGTGGTCCGTGGTGAAGGACTGGGCCGGGCTGATGCCCTTCTCCAGAGCCGCCGCCGCGGTGATCGGCTTGAACGTCGAGCCGACCTGGAAGCCGTAGGTGGAGCCGCCCATCGCGGAGCCGACGGCGAGGTTGAGGACCGTCTCGTTCTTCTTCTGGTCCAGGCCGTAGGGGCGTGACTGGCCCATCGAGAGGATCTTCCCCGTGCCGGGTTCGACCTGCACCACGGAGGCGGCGACCTTGTCGGTCTTGTTGACCTTCGCGGTGGCGGCCTCGTCGGCGGCCTCCTGGGCACGCGGGGAGAGCGTGGTCTTGATGGTCAGGCCGCCGAGGTTCCAGAGCTTCGACCGCTCCTCGCTCGTCTTGCCGAAGGCGGGGTCGTTGAGGATGACCTTGCGTACGTAGTCGCAGAAGAAGCCCGCGCCGCTGACGGCGGTGATGCAGCCGTTCTGCGGGGTCTTGACCTTCAGCTTGATCGGGGCGGCCATGGCCTTGTCGGCGTCGGCCTGCGAGATGCTGCCGGTCGCGGCCATGCGCGCGAGGACCGTGTTGCGGCGCTTGGTCGCCTCTTCCTCGTCGTTGACGGGGTCGTACCGGGTCGGCGACTGGACGATACCCGCGAGCAGCGCGGCCTCGTCCAGCGTCAGGTCCTTGGCGTGCTTGGAGAAGTACCGCTGGGAGGCGGCCTCCACGCCGTAGGCCTGCTGTCCGAAGAACGTGATGTTGAGGTAGTTCTCGAGGATCTTCTTCTTGCCGAGCTCCTCTTCGACCTGGATCGCGTACTTCAGTTCACGGACCTTGCGGCCCAGGGTCTGCTGGGTGGCCTCGGCGACCTTCTCCGGGTCGTCGCCCGCCTCCTCGACGAACACGTTCTTCACGTACTGCTGGGTGAGGGTCGACGCGCCTTCCGCCGTCCCGCCCGACTGCACGTTGCGGTTCATCGCGCGCAGGATGCCCTTGAGGTCGACCGCCCCGTGCTCGTAGAAGCGTGAGTCCTCGATCGCGACGATCGCGTTCTGCATGTACGGAGAGATGTCCTTGAGCGGCACGACGGTGCGGTCGCGCGAGTACACCGTCGCGATGGCACCCCCGTCGGCGTCCAGGATCGTGGTGCGCTGGCTGAGCGGTGGAGTCTTGAGGTTGGCGGGGATCTCGTCGAATCCCTCGACCGTCCCCTTGGCGGCGAGGCCCAGTGCGCCCGCGGCAGGCAGTGCGATGCCCGCCAGCACGGCTCCGGAGAGCGCGGCGACACCGAGGAACTTGGCGGCCTGCTGGGTCGTGGTGAGACCCCCGCCCGAGCGCTTTTTTGGCATGGGGGCAGCCTAATCCGTATCCCTGTACGTTCCGATGGAGCAGGCTCCGCTCGGGATGTTCAGGTACCAACCCGTTACGAGACACGGGTTTGAGAGCCGGATTCAGCACGTCACAGGCGTGCGCACCGGCCGGCGGGAGCCTGCGGGCGCACGGGGGCGCGGATGTCTGCACGCAGGCGTGCGCCGGCGTGATGGCACGGCGCAGTGGCTACGTTGTCATTCGCCGGACACGCGCGCATCCCTTGGCCTAAGCTGCACTCAACTGTCACAGCAGTCCGGCTTCGTATCAACCCCCACGCACACGCCGCATGCATCCCCCAGCTCGGTGTTCGTGCGGAGGACCGCACACCAGGCATTCCCGAAAACACCTGGTGTGTCATGGAGCGTCCCTTGCAACTCGGGTGTACCGTCCCCTTTTTGCATGGTTCGTCTCGCATGTCCTCGCATCACTCCCCTGGGTGATCTGCCGCATACGCATAGTCCGTTCGGGCCATTCAAGATTGGGCCCGAAGGGGGTGTTGTGCTCGGAGCCGCTTCCGTAACGTCCTCAACTGGCAGCGGTGAATATGCCTCTGCCGCCGTGGGGGAGCCTCAATTCGGGAGAGGACGGCGCCGGCATGGGCTGGGTAACCGACTGGAGTGCGCAGGCAGCCTGCCGCACTACCGATCCGGACGAGCTGTTCGTACAAGGGGCAGCGCAGAACAGGGCCAAGGCGGTGTGCACCGGATGTCCGGTGCGGACGGAGTGCCTGGCCGACGCGCTCGACAATCACGTCGAGTTCGGCGTGTGGGGTGGGATGACGGAACGGGAGCGCCGCGCACTGCTGCGCCGCCGCCCCACCGTCACGTCCTGGCGGCGACTGCTGGAGACCGCGCGCAGCGAGTACGAGCGGTCCACGGGCATGCTGCCCGGAGTCATCGACATGGACGACGACGACTTCCAGGAGACGTACGCCGCAGTGGGGTAGCCGGCTTCCGGCGGGGTGTGCCGCGGTGGTGGCTCTCCGCGTGACGCGCGCAGCAGGGGGGAACTCTCCGCGCCCGCAGCCGGGTTGAGCCGGCGGGCCGGCAGGGGGCCGGTCGTCGACGTCCCCGTACGGAGTCGCGCGAACGCGCCGTACGGGGAATGCCTCGGGCGAACCGGGGCCGTCCCACGGCTGGGCGTGCCCGCTCACGGTCGCGGACCGGCCGGTGGAGTCCGGGCCCTCAGGCCGCCCCGGCGGGGTCGTGGCCCGCCGCGCCCGCGGCGAGGCGTTCGCCCACGGTCCGCAGTCCCGCCAGATCGTGCACGTCGCCCGGCAGCGCGGCCACCTCGGTCACCAGGACCTCGGGGTGGGCTGCGGTGAAGTGCTCACGGGTAAGCCGCTCGCGCGCGACGACCTGCATGCGTTCGGCGTGCAGGCGCAGCAGTCCCTCGGTGAGTTCTTCGATCGCGACCACGGGGACCGCCGGTGCGCCGTCCGTGCCGTCCAGGGCATCCGTGCCGTTCGTGCCGACGGGGGTGGGGGACTCGGCGGCTTCGGGGGATGCCTCGGGAGGGAGGGCTACCGCCGGGTCACGAGGACCAGTCTTCCCGGGAGCCTCATCCACCATGCCCGCCGTCTCAAGATTTTCGGCGGCGGCGAGTGCCTGCTCGGCCGTGAGGCGCGCGGCCTCGCTGCCGTGCGCCCGGTTCAGCACCAGCCCCGCCAGCGGCATCCGCTCCGCCGCCAGCCGTTCCACGAAGTAGGCCGCCTCGCGCAGCGCGTCCCGCTCCGGCGTCGCGACCACCAGGAACGCGGTCCCCGGGGCCTGGAGCAGCTGGTACGTGGCGTCCGCCCGGGTACGGAAGCCGCCGAACATCGAGTCCATGGCGGCCACGAACGTCTGTACGTCCCGGAGGAACTGGCCGCCCAGCAGCTTGCCGAGGGTGCCGGTCATCATCGACATGCCCACGTTGAGGAACTTCATCCCGGCCCGGCCGCCCATCTTCGCGGGCGCCATCAGCAGCCGGATGAACTTGCCGTCGAGGAACGACCCGAGCCGCTTCGGCGCGTCCAGGAAGTCCAGCGCGGAACGCGAGGGCGGGGTGTCGACGATGATCAGGTCCCACTCGTCGCGGGCCCTCAGCTGCCCGAGCTTCTCCATCGCCATGTACTCCTGCGTGCCCGCGAAGCCGGCCGACAGGGACTGGTAGAAGGGGTTCTCCAGGATGGCGCGGGCCCGCTCGGGGTCCGCGTGCGCCTCGACCGTCTCGTCGAAGGTCCGCTTCATGTCGAGCATCATGGCGTGCAGTTCGCCCTCGCCCGCGATGTCCTCGACCCGGCGCGGGACGTTGTCGAGCTGGTCGATGCGCATGGACTGGGCGAGCCTGCGCGCGGGGTCGATGGTGAGGACGACCACCTTGCGTCCGCGCTCCGCCGCGCGTACGCCGAGCGCCGCGGCCGTGGTCGTCTTGCCGACCCCGCCGGAGCCGCAGCACACCACGATCCGGATACCGGGGTCGTCGAGCAGCGCGTCGGTGTCGAGGCCCGGCGCGTGCACGGGGTCCGTACCGGCCACCACTTCCGCCGCCGTCTCCGCGCCGCCCGTCAACTCCGTGCCGTCCACCGCCGCCTTGCCGCCTTCGCCCTCGGTGCCGGGCGCCCGCGTCATGAGGCCCCCTCTTCCCCTGCGCCCTGTTTACGGAGCTCCCCGGCCAGGACGTGCAGAGCGGCGAGGTCGATGCCCTCGCCCATCAGCGGCAGCTCGTCCGTGGGCAGCCCGAGCCCGGCCAGTACGGCCCGCTGCTCGCGCTCCAGGCGGACCCGCTGCGCGTGCTCGGCCGCCTGCGCGATCAGCGGGCGGACCAGGGCCGCCGAACCGGTCACGCCCGCCCGGGTCAGGGTCTTCGCGATCTCCTTGCGGCGGGCGCCCGACGCGGTGCGCAGCGCCTCCTCGTCCAGCAGGTGGGGGCGGACCATGTTGACGATCACCCGGCCCACCGGGAGCTGGGCCGCGCGCAGTTCCCCGATGCCGTCCGCGGTCTCCTGCACCGGCATCTCCTCCAGCAGGGTCACCAGATGGACCGCGGTGTCGGGGGACTTGAGGACCCGCATCACGGACTGCGCCTGGTTGTGTATCGGGCCGATCCGGGCCAGACCCGCCACCTCGTCGTTGACGTTGAGGAAGCGGGTGATCCGGCCGGTGGGCGGCGCGTCCATGATCACGTGGTCGTAGACGAAACGACCCTGCTTGTCCTTACGGCGCACGGCCTCGCACGCCTTGCCCGTCAGCAGGACGTCCCGGACCCCGGGCGCGATGGTGGTGGCGAAGTCGATCGCGCCGAGCTTCTTGAGCGCCCGGCCCGCGCTGCCGAGCTTGTAGAACATCTGGAGGTAGTCGAGGAGCGCCTGCTCGGCGTCGATGGCCAGGGCGAACACCTCGCCGCCGCCCGGCACGTCGGCGATCCTGCGCTCCTCGTACGGCGAGGCGCCCGCGCCGAAGAGCTCGGCGATGCCGCCGCGGCCCTCCACCTCGACGAGTAGGGTGCGCCGGCCCTCGGCCGCGAGGGCGAGCGCGAGGGCGGCGGCCACCGTGGTCTTACCGGTGCCGCCCTTGCCGCTGACGACCTGGAACCTGCTCACGCTTCGAGCCTAACCAGTAGGTCGGCAGCCTACGCACGGGAGCGCCCGTGCCAGGCATTACAGTCGGGGCCATGACCAAGTGGGAATACGCGACCGTGCCGCTCCTCGTGCACGCGACCAAGCAGATTCTGGACACCTGGGGCGAGGACGGCTGGGAGCTGGTCCAGGTCGTGCCCGGGCCGAACAACCCCGAGCAGCTCGTGGCCTACCTGAAGCGGGAGAAGGCGTAATGGCCGGTACCGTCGAGGCGCGGATCGCCGAGCTCGGACTCACCCTGCCCGACGTCGTCCCGCCGCTGGCCGTGTACCAGCCGGCCGTGCTGTCCGGTGCGTACGTGTACACCTCGGGCCAGCTGCCGATGGTCGAGGGCCGGCTCGGTGTGACCGGCAAGGTCGGCGGCGAGGTGACGGCCGAGGAGGCCAAGGACCTCGCCCGGGTCTGCGCCCTCAACGCCCTCGCGGCCGTGAAGTCGGCAGTCGGTGACCTGGACCGGATCGCCCGGGTCGTGAAGGTCGTCGGATTCGTTGCCTCCGCTCCTGACTTCACCGGGCAGCCCGGTGTGATCAACGGTGCCAGCGAGCTGCTGGGCGAGGTGCTCGGCGACAAGGGCGTGCACGCCCGCAGCGCCGTCGGTGTCGCCGTCCTGCCGCTGGACGCACCGGTCGAGGTCGAGATCCAGGTCGAGCTGACCGACGCCTGACCGCACGCACCTGTTTCCGGTCCCGTCCGGCCTTCTGGGCCGGGCGGGATCTTTTTCGTACCAGCCGTTGATCCCAGCTGTTGATCCCGGGGTGTTGATCTCACCGGGAGGGAACGCGCGTTCCCCTCTCGTACAAATCGGCCGATCCGGATAGCCTCCGGCCATGTCCCAAGGTCAGTGGTACCCACCGGAATGGCCCGACCGGATCAGAGCCCTCGCCGCGGGCGAGCTGACGGCCGTGACCCCCCGGCGCGCGGCCACCGTGATGCTGCTGCGTGACTCGCCCGCCGCGGCCGGTGCCGGACCCGCCGTCCACATGCTGCGGCGCCGTACCACCATGGCCTTCGCCGGAGGCGCGTACGCCTATCCGGGCGGCGGGGTCGACCCGCGCGACGACGACCACCTCGTCGGCTGGGCCGGACCCCCGCTGGAGAGCTGGGCCGCATGTCTGGGTGTCCCGAGCGCGGCGGAGGCCCAGGCCATCGTGTGCGCGGCGGTCCGGGAGACCTTCGAGGAGGCGGGCGTACTCCTCGCGGGCCCCACCCCCGACACCGTCGTCGGCGACACCACGGGCGCCGACTGGGAGGAGGACCGGGCGGCACTCGTCGCCCGGGAGATCTCCTTCGCCGGGTTCCTGGAGCGGCGGCGGCTCGTGCTCCGCTCCGACCTGCTCGGCGCCTGGGCCCGCTGGATCACCCCCGAGTTCGAGACCCGGCGCTACGACACCTGGTTCTTCGTCGCCGCGCTCCCGGAGGGCCAGCGCACCCGCAACGCCTCCACCGAGGCCGACCGCACCGTCTGGATCACCCCCGCCGACGCCACCGCCGGCCACGCCCGGGGCGAACTCCAGATGATGCCGCCCACCGTGGCGACGCTGCGCTCGCTCCTGCCGTTCCGGACGGCCGAGGAGGCGCTGAAGGCGGCCGGGACCCGGAACCTCGCCCCCGTACTCGCACGGGCCCGGCTGGAGGGCGACCGGCTGGAGCTGATCTGGCCGGGGCACGATGAATTCACCACGCCCGTCCCGCCCGTGGGACCCGGAGCCGGAGGAACAGCATGAGCGACGCCGCGCTTCTGCCCGGACAACCGCGCGGACAGGTCGTCTCCGGACCCGCCACCGCCCGCGCGGTCAACGTCCTGGCCCCCAACGCCTCAGCGATGACCCTGGACGGCACCAACACCTGGATCCTCGCCGAGCCCGACTCGGACCTCGCGGTCGTCCTGGACCCGGGACCGCTCGACGACACCCACCTGCGCACGGTGATCGACACCGCCGCCCGGGCCGGCCGGCGCATCGCGCTCACCCTGCTCACCCACGGCCACCCGGACCACGCCGAGGGCGCCGCGCGCTTCGCGGAGCTGACCCGTACGAAGGTGCGCGCGCTCGACCCCGCGCTCCGGCTCGGCGACGAGGGGCTGGCGGCGGGGGACGTCATCACCACCGGAGGGCTCGAACTCCGGGTCGTCCCCACGCCCGGACACACCGCCGACTCGCTCTCCTTCCACCTGCCCGCGGACGGCGCGGTGCTCACCGGCGACACCATCCTCGGCCGGGGTACGACCGTCGTCGCCCATCCGGACGGGCGGCTCGGCGACTACCTCGACACCCTCCGGCGGCTGCGCTCGCTGACCACGGACGACGGCGTCCACACCGTCCTGCCGGGCCACGGGCCGGTACTCGAGGACGCGCAGGGCGCGGTGGAGTTCTACCTCGCGCACCGCGCGCACCGGCTCGCCCAGGTGGAGACGGCGGTGGAGTCCGGGCTGCTCACGCCGTCAGAGGTGGTGGCCCGGGTCTACGCGGACGTCGACCGGTCCCTGTGGCCCGCGGCGGAACTGTCCGTACGGGCACAGCTGGAGTACCTGGCGGAGCACGGGCTGATCTGACCCGGGGTTCCGGTTCCGCTCCCGGGGAGTCCCACGCCCCCGGGACCCGCGCGTCCGGGACCCGGGGGCGTGGGACCCGCGCGTCCGGGAACGCCGAGAGGCCCCGCCTGACGGCGGGGCCTCTTCGTGCGGGTACGGCGGTACACGTACCGCGTGGGGCTCAGCGCGAGCGCTTCGCCAGCCGCTCGACGTCGAGCAGGATCACGGCGCGGGCCTCCAGGCGGAGCCAGCCGCGGCCGGCGAAGTCCGCGAGCGCCTTGTTGACCGTCTCGCGGGAGGCGCCGACCAGCTGGGCCAGCTCCTCCTGAGTGAGGTCGTGGACCACGTGGATGCCTTCCTCGGACTGGACGCCGAAGCGGCGCGACAGGTCCAGGAGGGCACGGGCGACACGGCCCGGCACGTCGGAGAAGACCAGGTCGGACATCTGGTCGTTGGTCTTGCGCAGGCGGCGGGCGACGGCGCGCAGCAGCGCGGTGGCGACCTCGGGGCGTGCGTTCAGCCAGGGCTGGAGGTCGCCGTGGCCGAGGCCGAGCAGCTTGACCTCGGTGAGCGCGGTCGCGGTGGCGGTGCGCGGACCCGGGTCGAACAGCGACAGCTCGCCGATCAGCTCCCCGGGGCCCAGGACGGCGAGCATGTTCTCGCGGCCGTCGGGGGAGGTGCGGTGGAGCTTCACCTTGCCGTCGGTGACCACGTACAGGCGGTCGCCGGGGTCACCCTCGTGGAACAGCGCGTCTCCGCGTGCGAGGGTCACCTCACTCATCGAGGCGCGGAGTTCCGCGGCCTGCTCGTCATCGAGCGCCGCGAAAAGCGGGGCGCGTCGTAGAACGTCGTCCACGAGATCTCTCCTTGTCGGCCTGTTCAGGGAACCGTGGTCCCCATCATGCCGGACGGTAAAACAGTGCGATCAATCACAAACCAGTTTGACGCACGAGTCGCCCGGATCGTACGGCAGGGGGCCGATCGGGGGTGGAATCCCGCTGACAGGGACGAATCCGGGGGCCGGGCCCCGGGGTGATTACGGCAAAGCCCGGCACGGCACCTCGCAGTACTGCCGGACCGCTCAAGGGCATCCAGGAGAAGGGTGGTCCTCCGCCTCGCGATGCACCGCACCGGACACCGCCCGCTGATCCGACGCGAATTGCCGGTCACGGCCTAGGCTGACCGGGTGTCCGGAAAGCTGCTGGGAGCGAAGGGCGAGGGGGCCGTCTAGGTGTCGGAGAAGCAGGATTCAGCTGTGGGCGAACAGGGCTCGGGGGCGCCGCGGAAGGCTCGCACCCGCACGCCCGCCACCGCCCCCCGGTCCGCCGCGAAGGCGCGGCCGTCCGGGGCGAAGTCCGCCGACGCGTCGAAGACCGTACGGGCGAAGCCGGCCAAGCCGGAGTCGCATCTCGCGATGGTCCGCCGGGCCCGCCGGATCAACCGTGAACTGGCCGAGGTATACCCGTACGCCCATCCGGAACTGGACTTCCGCAACCCCTTCGAACTCCTCGTCGCGACCGTCCTCTCCGCGCAGACCACCGACCTGAGGGTCAACCAGACCACCCCGGCGCTCTTCGCCGCCTACCCCACCCCCGAGGACATGGCCGCCGCCGTCCCGGAGGACATGGAGGAGCTGATCCGGCCGACCGGGTTCTTCAGGGCGAAGACCAGGTCGCTCCTCGGCCTCTCGGCGGCGCTGCGGGACAACTTCGGCGGCGAGGTGCCCGGCCGGCTCGAGGACCTCGTGACGTTGCCCGGCGTCGGCCGCAAGACGGCCAACGTGGTGCTCGGCAACGCTTTCGGAGTCCCAGGGATCACTGTCGACACCCACTTCGGCCGGCTGGTGCGGCGCTGGAAGTGGACCGACGAGGAGGACCCGGTGAAAGTCGAGGCCGTGGTCGCCGAAATCTTCCCCAAGAGCGAGTGGACGATGCTCTCCCACCGGGTCGTCTTCCACGGCCGCCGGATCTGCCACTCCCGCAAGCCCGCCTGCGGCGCGTGCCCGATCGCGCCGCTCTGCCCCTCGTACGGAGAGGGAGAGACCGACCCGGAGAAGGCCGCGAAGCTGCTGAAGTACGAGAAGGGCGGCTATCCGGGACAGCGGCTGAGCCCGCCCGCCGACTACCCGGGCGACCCCGCGCCCGGCCTGGGCCGGCGGGAGGCCGCCGCGCAGGAGGCCGCCCTGGTGACCGCGCTGGAGGACGGGGCCGGGGGCGCGGGCTCCACGGGCGCGTCGGGCGGCAAAGCGGCGTCGGACCGCAAGGCCGCATCGGGCGGCGAGGCGGCGTCGGACCGCAAGGCCGCGCGTGGGCCGAAGGCCGCGCCGAGCACGGGAGCCGAATGAGGGAGAACGCGCCCCGCGCCTTACGCCCGGAGCCCGCCGCGCGCGCCGACCCCGCCGCGCCCCCGGTACCTCCGGCGGGCTCCGCCCCCTCGGCGGCCGTCGTCACGGAACGTCCCGGCGCACCCCCGTACGGATGAGGCCGGAACGAAATGGCAGATGACAGGCGTTGTGAGAAATCGGGGGTGCCCATGACCTACACACCGAGCACGACGCGGCCGACGAGTGCCGCGCAGACGGACGGCGGGACGCACCGGCCGGGCGGGCAGCCCGCAGCCGGGGACGCGGTCGCCGTCACCACCGAGGGCATGCCGTCGTGGCTCGCCCCGGTCGCCGAGGCCGCCCGCGACGTGCGGCCGCAGCAGCTGAGCCGCTTCCTGCCGCCGGAGAGCGGGGCCGGGCGCCAGTCGGCCGTGCTGATCCTCTTCGGCGAGGGCGAACGCGGACCGGAGCTGCTCCTGATGGAGCGCGCCGGAACCCTCCGCTCGCACGCGGGGCAGCCGGCCTTCCCGGGCGGCGCGCTCGACCCCGAGGACGGCGACCCGGCGACGAGCGGTCCGCTCCGGGCGGCGCTGCGGGAGGCCGAGGAGGAGACCGGTCTCGACCCGCGCGGTGTGCAGATCTTCAGCGTGCTGCCCCGGCTCTACATCCCGGTCAGCAGCTTCGTGGTGACCCCGGTGCTCGGCTGGTGGCGGGCCCCGAGCCCGGTGCGGGCGGTCGACGCCGCCGAGACGGCCCGGGTCTTCACCGTCCCCGTGGCCGATCTCACGGACCCGGCCAACCGGGTGATCACCAAGCACCCCAGCGGCTTCCTGGGCCCCGCTTTCCTGGTGGAGAACGCCCTGGTCTGGGGGTTCACCGCCGGTTTGATCGACCGGATTCTCCACTTCGCGGGCTGGGAACGCCCCTGGGACAGGACCAGGCAGGTGCCGCTCGACTGGCACGCATGACAGGCTGGCTCCCCTGCTGGGTTGTTCCGGGCCCCCGGACCCCGTCACCTGACGGGCCAGGTGACGAATCTGCGAGGCTATAGACGGTGAACGTGCTGGACATCCTGCTGCTCGTCGGCGCCGTGTGGTTCGCGGTCATCGGCTACCGCCAGGGTTTCGTCGTCGGCATCCTGTCCGTGATCGGGTTTCTGGGGGGAGGCCTGGCAGCGGTCTACCTGCTGCCGCTCCTCTGGGACCGGGTCACGGCCAACTCCGAGGTCTCCTCGACGGCCGCCGTCGTGGCGGTCGTGATCGTGATCGTGTGCGCGTCGGTCGGCCAGGCCCTCACCACCCACCTCGGCAACAAACTTCGCGGGCACATCACCTGGTCGCCCGCACGCGCCGTGGACGCCACCGGCGGTGCCCTGGTCAACGTGTGCGCGATGCTGCTGGTCGCCTGGCTGATCGGGTCCGCCCTGGCCGGCACGTCCCTTCCCACCCTGGGCAAGCAGGTCCGCAACTCCTCCGTCCTGCTCGGTGTCTCCCGCGTGATGCCCCAGCAGACGTCCACCTGGTTCGACGACTTCTCCTCGGTCCTCGCCCAGAACGGCTTCCCTCAGGTCTTCAGCCCGTTCGCCAACGAGCCGATCACCGAAGTCGAGCCCCCCGACCCGGCGTTGACCGGCAGCCCGGTGGTGGCCCGCGCGAAGAAGTCCGTCGTCAAGGTCGTCGGAATGGCCCCGAGCTGCGGAAAGGTCCTCGAAGGCACCGGCTTCGTCTTCGCGGACGGGCGCGTCATGACCAACGCCCACGTCGTCGGCGGCGTCGACGAGCCCACCGTCCAGGTCGGCGGCGAGGGACGGGTGTACGACGCGAGGGTCGTCGTCTACGACTGGCAGCGCGACATCGCCGTACTCGACGTCCCGGAACTCCATTCCACCGCACTGGAATTCACCGGATCGGACGCCAAGACCGGCGACAGCGCCATCGTGGCCGGCTTCCCGGAGAACGGCGACTACGACGTCCGCTCCGCCCGGGTCCGCGGCCGTATCCAGGCCAGCGGCCTCGACATCTACCACCGGGGCACCGTCCACCGCGACGTGTACTCGCTCTACGCGCTCGTACGGCAGGGCAACTCCGGCGGCCCCCTGCTCACTCCGGACGGCCAGGTGTACGGAGTGGTGTTCGCCAAGTCGCGCGACGACGCCGACACCGGCTACGTGCTGACCGCCGACGAGATCCAGCCGGACATCGACGCCGGCCGCACGGCCGGCCAGCAGGTCGACACCCAGGGGTGCGCTCTCTGACCGTGGTCGTCTCCCCGCGCGGGCGGTGTGCCGGTGCGGGGAGACGGCTGTGCTCGGGTGGTGGTCAGGTGTGTGCGCGGTTCCCGGTCAGGTGCGGGGATGGCGCAGCCGCGCCGATACCCAGCGGGCCCGCCGGCGGAGGATGCGGGGAATGCCGAGCCGAGGATCGTGTATGACCTGCACGGTATGCATCTGGCCCGTGGGGCCGCCCCCCTCGTGAGTGCTCACCGCGGCAGTGGCGGTAGAGCGGCGGTTGCGTGCTGCGTCACCGAAGTCGTGCGTCCAGCCCATACCCCGACGTGTGCCCCTGACCCATGGTCGGTAATCGTGCGGAAGCAAGCCAATTGGCCTATGCGCCCGGCACGTGGCCGTCCGGCGCACATCTGTACGTATCGGGTCAGCGATCGGGCTCGGGATCCTTGAGCCAGTTGATGAGTTCGGTCGAGAAGGCGGTCGGATCCTCCTCGTGCGGGAAGTGCCCGAGACCGTCGAAAAGTCGCCACCGATAGGGAGCCTCGACGTACTCGCCGGACCCCGCCGCACTCCGCGTACGCATCGCTGGATCGAGTGAACCGTGCAGGTGCAGAGTGGGTACCCGGACCGGTCGCTTCATGCGCCGGTAGAACTGCACCCCGTCCGGCCGGGCCAGCGACCGCACCATCCACCGGTACGGCTCCACCGAGCAGTGCGCCGTGGAGGGGATGCACATCGCGCGGCGGTAGACGTCCAGCGTCGGGTCGTCCGGGAAGGCGGTGTCGTCCGGGCCCGTCCACTCCTCGATCAGCCTGCCCACCAGGGCGCCCTCGTCCGCGACGAGCTGACGCTCCGGCAGCCATGGCCGCTGGAATCCCCAGATGTACGAACCGGCCCTGGACTGGGCGAAGTCCGAGAGCATGGAGGAACGCCAGCGGCGCGGGTGCGGCATCGAGGACACAACGAGGCGCCGCACCAGCTTCGGCCGCATCACGGCCGCCGTCCACGCGAGGTAGCCGCCCATGTCGTGGCCGACCAGTGCCGCGTCGGGCTCGCCGAGCGACCGGATCACGCCGGTGACGTCGAGCGCCAGGTTGGCGGGGTCGTACCCCCTGGGCGTGCGGTCGCTGCCCCCGACGCCGCGCAGGTCCATCGCGACGGCGCGGAAGCCCGCCTCGGCGAGCGCGGGCAGCTGGTGGCGCCAGGTCCACCAGAACTGCGGGAAGCCGTGCAGCAGGAGAACGAGGGGGCCGGATCCCATCTCCGCGATGTGGAAGCGCGCCCCGTTGGCGGCCACGTCGCGGTGCGTCCAGGGGCCGTCCAGCCGTACCGGACCGCCGGCCGCAGCCGGGCGGACGGCGCCCAGCGGCGCGACGGGTACCGCCGGGCCGCTGGGCGCCGTCGGCCCGCCGTCGGAGGCGGGCCGCCCGGCGTCCGGGGGGGACCCGGCAGGCTCCGGCGCGGGACGCGCGGAGCCTGCCGTACCGAATGCGCTGCTTTCGGGGACCGTCATGCCGAAGAGCGTGCCACAGTGGACGACTTGTCCTGAACCGGGCTCTTCTCGACTGCCTTGTCCACGAGGGAGGAGCCGCCGATCGCGGGACGGGACGGGCCGGGCGCGGTGACCGGGCGAGGGTGCGGCTTGACGCCCTGGAGGACGGCCGCGCTCTGCTTCGCGGACGCGATCGACTTCTCCGGCGGCTTGACCTTCTTGAACTTGGCGACGGCGAAGAGCGCCAGCAGTACGCCCAGGAGAATGAAGGCGCCGCCGACGATCAGGAACGACCAGGCGAGGCCCAGCCCCAGGTTGTGGATGCCGTACGCGGCCGCGAAGCTCAGCGTCGGAATCGCGAACAGGAGCAGGACGCCCGCGATGATGCCGGCGGCGCTCCCCATGACGCCCCGCTTGACGTCCTGGCGTACCTCCGCCTTGGCCAGGGCGATTTCGTCGTGCACCAGTGCGGACATCTCGGCGGTCGCCGTGGCGACCAGCTGTCCCAGACTGCGGTCCGCGCCGCCCACGAAATTGCCGGGGTCGCTCATCCCTGACTCCCTCTCCTCTTCAACACGTCCGGTGACAGATCATGCCGGACTGTCCGGCTTGTTGCCCGCTGCCCCCGCCCGTTCGGCGAGACGGCGGTGCTCGGCCGCCTTCCGTTCGTGGAGTGCGGCCATCCGCAGGTGGTACCCGGGATCGTCCTGCTCATAGATGTCGGGAACCCCCGACGCGTCCTCGTCCCGCTCCTCCGCCTCGTACAGTGCCCGGTGGACCCGTACCCGGAGTTTGAGCAGTACACCGGAGACTACGGTGGCGATGAGCGAACCGAGCAGAACGGACGCCTTGACTTCGTTGGTCATGTCCTCGTCGCCTGCGAAGGCGAGCTCGCCGATGAGCAGCGAGACGGTGAATCCGATGCCGGCGAGCGCGGCGACCGCGAAGACGTCCGCCCAGGCCAGGGCCGGGTTGAGTTCGGCCTTGGTGAAGCGGGTGGCGAGCCGGGCGCCGCCGTAGATGCCGACGGTCTTGCCGACGACGAGGCCGAGGACGACCCCGAGCGTCTCGGGCCGGGTGAAGACTCCGGCGACCGCGTCGCCGCGCAGCGTCACCCCGGCGGCGAAGAGGGCGAACATCGGGACGGCGAGCCCGGCGGAGAGCGGGCGCACCAGATGCTCGATGCGCTCGCCGGGGGAGCGTTCCTCGCCCTCGCGCCGGACGCACCGCAGCATCAGCCCCATGGCGACGCCTGCGATGGTGGCGTGCACGCCGCTGTTGTACATCAGCCCCCAGATGACGAGGGCCAGCGGTACGTATACCCACCACCCGCGGACCTCGAAGCGGAGCAGAGCCCAGAAGAGAGCCAGACCGAGGAAGGCGCCGCCCAGGGCCAGGAAGTCGATCGACTCGGTGAAGAACACCGCGATGATCAGGATGGCGAAGAGGTCGTCGACGACGGCCAGCGTCAGCAGGAAGGCCCGGAGCGAGCCCGGCAGCGAGGTGCCGAGTACCGCGAGGACGGCGAGCGCGAAGGCGATGTCGGTCGCGGTCGGCACGGCCCAGCCGCCCAGACTGCCCCCGCCGACGGTGTTGGTGAGTACGTAGACGAGCGCGGGCACCGCCATGCCGCACAGGGCGGCGACGACCGGCAGGGCGGCCGTCCTGGGGTCACGGAGTTCGCCCGCGACCAGCTCGCGCTTGAGCTCCGCGCCCGCGACGAAGAAGAAGAGGGCGAGCAGCCCGTCGGCGGCCCAGTGCTCCACGGAGAGATCGAGCCCGAGGGCCGCCGGGCCGAAGTGGTAGTCACTGACCGCCGTGTAGGAAGAGCCGAGCACGTTGGCCCAGACGAGTGCCGCGATCGCCGCCACCAGCAGGACGACCCCGCCGACCGTCTCCGTGCGGAGCGCGTCCGCCAGGTAGGTCCGCTCCGGCAGCGACAGCCGGCCCAGCAGGGTCGGCCGGGAGGGCGCAGGGGGTGTGGCGGGCGGGTGCGGCGGGGTGCGGCGGGATTCGGCCACGGGAGAGACCTCCGGGGTTCGGGGCGGCGAGGACATGGCGGACACGCTCGCCGACCAGACTTCCCGGCACCCCTATGAAGATCTTCCCCGCTCTCGCGCGGGTACGGCCACTGTAGGGCCTTTCGTTCGGATCGGGCCGTGCCTGTCCAGCCGTGCTTGTTCCGAACACGAGGCCCCGGACCGTCCGCCCGGCTACACGCCGGAGGGGCATCCGGCGCGTTGCCGGATGCCCCTCGGAGCCGTACAGCTGCCTGGTGCGCTACGTCTTGGTGCGCTCAGTCTCCGCCAAGTCCTCGCTCAGCCCTCGGAGGACCCCTTGGGGAACTCCGCCTGGATGAGGGACATGACCGACGGGTCCGTGAGCGTGGTGACGTCACCCAGCTCGCGGTTCTCGGCCTTGTCGCGCAGCAGGCGGCGCATGATCTTGCCGGAACGCGTCTTGGGCAGCTCCGCCACCGGCAGCACCCGCTTGGGCTTGGCGATCGGGCCGAGGGTGGCGCCGACGTGGTTGCGGAGCTCGGCCAGGAGCTCGTCGGAGGAGGTCGCCGTCCCGCGCAGGATGACGAAGGCGACAATGGCCTGGCCGGTCGTCTCGTCGGCCGCGCCGACCACCGCGGCCTCGGCGACCGCGGGGTGCGAGACGAGGGCCGACTCGACCTCGGTGGTCGA
>NZ_JBSFFN010000031.1:0-113398 GCF_053596135.1 Streptomyces sp. NPDC001770
GAGAGTTGTGTATGGATTACTGCGGTGGGGTCTTCCGAGGGCGGGGCCGGGCGGGCCCGGGCCCGCCGGAGCGGCTCACACCGCGGGCGCCGGTCCCGTACTCGCCCGTACCGTCAACTCCGGTGCGATCAGTTCGACTTCGTCCTTGCCGCAGCCGGTGAGCTTGGCCACCACCAGCTCGACCGCCCGGCGCCCCATCTCCTGGGCGGGAATGGCGACCGAGGTGAGCCGCACCGAGGCCTGCGCCGCCACCTGTTCGGGGCAGACCGCGACGACCGAGACGTCCTCGGGCACGGCACGACCCTGCTGCTGGAGGAGGTTGAGCAACGGCTCCACGGCGGACTCGTTCTGGACGATGAACCCGGTGGTACCCGGCCGTTCGTCGAAGATCCGGGACAGGGTCTGGGCCATCGCCGCGTAACCGCCCTCGCAGGGCCGGTGCAGCACGGTCACGCCGGTCTCCCGCGCCTTGGACCGGATGCCGTCGATGGTGCGTTCGGCGAATCCGGTGTGCCGCTCGTAGACGGCGGGCGCCTCACCGATCACCGCGACCTCGCGGTGCCCGAGTCCGGCCAGGTGCTCCAGGCACAGCGCCCCGGTCGCCTCGAAGTCGAGGTCCACACAGGTCAGTCCGGCCACGTCGGCGGGCAACCCGATGAGGACGGCGGCCCGTTCGGTGTCCCGGAGCACGGGGAGACGCTCGTCGTGCAGTTCCACGTCCATGAGGATCAGCGCGTCGGCGAGCGAGCTCCCGGCGATCCGCCGGACCGCGGCGGGCCCCTCCTCGCCGGTGAGGAGCAGCACGTCGTAGCCGTGCGTGCGGGCGGTCGTGGCGACCGCGATGGCGATCTCCATCATCACCGGCACGTACATGTCCGTACGCAACGGCACCATCAGGGCGATGATGTTGGAGCGACTGCTGGCGAGCGCGCGGGCCCCGGCGTTGGGGTGGTAGCCGAGTTGCTGGATGCTCAGCTCCACGCGCTCCCGGGTGGGAGCGGAGATGGACCGCTTCCCACTGAGGACGTAGCTCACCGTGCTCGCGGAGACTCCGGCGTGCTGGGCGACCTCGGCCAGGGTGACCATGCGCTCTCCCTTACGGGTGACAGTGACGAGTGGGGGTGCGACAGAACAACGAGGGAAGCAGAGCATGTGGTGAAGCGCTTCGAAACGAGCAACTTCCCCGCTCAATTCCCCTCTGACATGGGAAGATTCAAACCAGGCTAGACGGACTCCTGTGAACTGTCCAGAGAGGTGTCGAAGCGCTTCGACACCGCCTGAGGAGTCAGGGAGCGGGAAGCCCCACGCTCCCGGACGGCCTGGTGAGCCCCATGACTCCGGACGACCGGGGACAGCTCCGAGCCGGGCCGCCCGCCACCGCTCCGGCCACCGCCGCCCGCTGATCCGGTGGTCTGCGTCCGTACGGTGTCATGGGCTGTTCCGTTCCTCGGTCCCCCGTGGGAGGACAGGGGGTTCGGACTCGTAGTCGCCGCACGGAACCAAAAGGTTGCCGCCGGTTGAGGACCGATTCGTTTCGGCTCGGGGAAATTCGCTCGATGCCGCCTCGGCAGCACCCCTACGCTCGTGCGGATGGACGAGGAACTGCCGCCCCAGCCGCCGGCCGACGCCAGGGAGCTCTACGAGGCGCTGCGGGACCACGACGGCCCCGACGCCTTCGGAGCGGCGGTGGCGCCATGGCTCGCACGCGCCACCACCGTCGGCCACCGGGCCTGGCTGGCGAGGGCCACGGAGTGGCTCTGCCAGGAGGACCCCGGCCGACTTCGCGGTCCCCGCGAGGAGCTGAGCTGGGAGCTGTACGCCCTCAGCCGGGTCGGCGACGTACTGCTCCTGCCCCACCAGCCGCCCCCGGACGCGGGAGACGAGACACCCCGGGCCCGCCGCATGCGTGCGCTCGACCAGCGGTCGGCGCTCAGCATGGCGCAGTACCTCCAGCTCTTCACCGGCCTGGGACTGGTGCCCTTCCAGGAAACCGGCCCCTTCGACCCCTTCCTCCACGAGGTCGTGGAGGTCGAGCAGGCAGAGGATCCGGAGGAGCCCGCCCGGGTGACCGGGGCTGTGGCTGGGACCGCTGCTGTTCAGCCGTGCGGGGGTACGCGTCCGGGCCGGAGCCCGGCACGCGGAGCGCGGCGTGGCCGACCGCTCCCCGCTCTACTGGACCTTCCTGCGCCGCCACCGTCCCACGGTCGACCTGTCGCAGGGCTGGGGCGGCAACTCGCAGTGGCGCACCGGGTTCCGCCTGGACCACCGCACGCCGACGGGCAGACGCGTCAACGCGGACGGCCGCCAGGACATCGACGCCGCGGAGAACCTCGACCCCTCCGAGGTGCTGCTGACCCCGCAGGAGCGACGCCAACTGCTCCTCAACCGCTGTCTGTTGCGGTCGCCCGAGAACGCGGCCGCACTGGCCTCGTACACCTCGTGGGAGATGGACTTCCACCCCTACGGCTGGCGGCTCCCCTCCGCCGGGGAGGCCGCCGGCCCGGTGCCCCGGTAAGGGCGTCCCCCACCGACGCGGGCCGGGTGCGACGCCTCGGCCCCGGTCCCCCGGCCCGCCCGTTCACCGCGACCGAGCGGGCTTCTCCGGCTTGTTCCGCTCGTGGGCTTCCAGCGCCGCCCGGGCACGGTCGATCACCTCGTCACCACGGCCCCGGGCCCGGGCCACCGCGAGGTCGATCGCCTTCCGCACACGGAAGGCCTCGCCGTGGACGTACGAAACGCCCGAGGATTTCTGGCGGTTGCTCACGGAGATCAGGGTCAGCCCGGCGCTCTCGTCGTGCTCGTGGCTGAGCCACTTCCCGTAGGCCCACTCCCGGCGGCCTCCCGGACCGCTGAACAGGACGCGCCGGTCGGTGACGGCCAACTCCCCCGCCCAGGTGGTCTCCAGACGGCTCACCCCCTGCCGGGTACGCACCTCCACGAGGGACGCGGGCGCGACGAACAGCACGCGCTCACCGGATTTGCGCGCCGCCCACCGGAAGTCCGCCGTGCCGTACTCCGTGCCCTGCAGTCCGCGGACGAAGTCGTGTTCCGCCGCGAGCCGTTCGCGGGTGCTCAGCCAGACGGCCAACTGGCGCCCGTGGGCCTCACGGGCGCGGCGGCGCTCGTCCTCGCGGCGGCGCTCCTCGGCTTCCTGCCGGGCGGCCACGGCCAGCGCCGCCCGCTCCTGCGCCGCGATCCGCGCGGATTCACGCCGTCGGGCCCGCCACACGATGATCGCTCTGCGCCGCCGCCACAGCAGTGCGCCGACGGCGGCCACCACGACCAGGATCGCGGCGATGCCCAGCAGGGCGTTCCGGATCTCGGTACCGGTCATGTCGTCCGAGACCCGCACGACGAGCTCCCGCTGGGTGGCGTTGCCGTGTGCGTCGGTCAGCCGGGCGACCAGTCGGTGGTCGCCGGGCCGGGCGTGCCAGGTCAGCACCTGGTGCTCGCGGTCCAGGACCACGGAACGCCTCCGGTCGGCGCCGTCGAGCCGGAGCGTGGCGCCCCGTTCGCCGGTCACGGTCAGCACCACGTCGCCGTGGCGCGCCCGCTCCTCGTCGTAGCCGAGGCGCAGCGCCGGGGCGGCCGTGTCCACGACGAACTCCGCGGAACGCGTGGTCCCTTCGCGCCCGAACGGGTCGGTCAGTGTCACCGTGGCCCGGTACGACCCGTCCTCCAGCGGCAGGGACACGCTGCCGTGTCCGTCGCCGTCCAGCCGGACGGACTCCGCCCCGCCGCCCGTGGTCACGGTCCCCGTCGATCCGGGCGGGCCGTCGACGTCGACGCGGGTGCGGCCTTCCTCCGGGGTTCCCACCCGCACCCCGGGCCGGAGTGCCTTCAGGGCGACGCGGACGTCCGCCTCCGTACGGGTGCGGTTGCCGGCCTCGTCCCGTACGACGGCGACGAGCCGATAGGAGCCGTCGGGCAGCCGGAGCGATCCGGTGACCGTTCCGGCGACGCCGACGGTGCCGCTCAGCGCTTCCTTGCGGCCCTCGACCGTCACCTCGTACGAGGCGCCCGCCTCGGCGTCGAGGGACACCTCGGCCGCCCCTGTCTGCGGGTCCGTCGCCCCCAGGGCGGGCGTGCCCGCCTCGGGTGCGGTGCCGTCGACCACGACGGTGAACTCGCCGCTCGCGTCGCTGGTGTTGCCCGCGGAGTCGACGGCCACGACGGTGTAGGCGTGCTCGCCGTCCTCCGCGTCGAAGGCGATCCTCTGCTCCGCCCCGGTGGCCGTGGCGCGGGCGACGACCGAGCCCGCCTCGTCCCTCACCTCGATCCGGGCCCCCTTCTCGGCCGACACCACGACACCGACGCGCCCGCCGGCGCCCGCGTCCGCACCGCGCGCGGTGGGCTGCTCGGGCGCCTCGTCGTCCAGGACCACCTCGGTGTCCGCGCCGGGATCGGTACCCGTACCGGCGCCGGAGCCGCTGCCGCTGTCGCCGCCTGTTCCGGTTCCGGAGCCCGGCAGGGAGCTGTACCCGCATTCGGAGAAGTACCCGAGGTCACCGCAGACGTACGAGCCCGTATCGGAGGGGCAGGAATGCCATCGGTGGCAGCCGTCCCGGTGAGCGGCGGCGGGTGACGCCCCCGCCCCGAGCGCGACGGCGGCGACGAGCAACGTGAACAAGGCCATCACGGCACGTCGAAGGCTGGTACGTATCCCCACGCGGCTGGTCCCCCCGGCTCAGCGACGGCCTTGTGCACGCCGAAGGACGGGATCCTGTCAGTCGATGTGAAGGAATGGCAAATGAACCATGGAACACTTGCGGGGCCGAGAGGCCCTCAGTCACTGTCCGCAGAGGAACCACCCCGGAGCGCGGTCCAGCGAGACGCTACGCACCGCGTCCACAGGGACTTCACCCCGGTGAAGGTTCGCGTGTAAATGTTCGAATTCATCGATGTTCTCTTACGTTGATCGCTCTCCCGAAGTAACTACGTATTTCATGAACATCTTCAGCCGCAGCTCAACGCCCCGACGCACAGCGGATACGGGCGCGAGCACGTTGGTCGCGCCTCCCGCCGCCGTGCTCCCCCATCCGGCGCTGAAGGGGCTCACCGGAGAATGGATGATCGATCCGGCGCACAGCAGGATCGGGTTCTCCGTGCGGCATGCCATGGTGACGACGGTGCGGGGTTCGTTCGCCGAGTACGAGAGCCTCCTCTACTTCGACGGCAGCAACCCCGCCCGCTCCCGGGCCGAGATCTCCATCGCCACCGCCAGCGTCGACACCGGGGTCGAGCAGCGCGACGGGCACCTTGTCGGGCGGGAGTTCCTCGATGCCCAGAAGCACCCCCGGATGGTCTTCACCAGCACCGCCGTGACCCTCCAGGCGGAGGACGTCTACCGCATGACCGGCGACCTCACCATCAGGGGCACCACCAACCCGGTCGACCTGGAACTCACCTACATCGGCCACGTCACCGACCCGTTCGGCTACGAGCGCGTCGGCTTCGACGGCACCACCACCATCAACCGCTCCGACTGGGGCCTCACCTACAACGCCCGCCTCGCCGAAGGCGGTGCCATGGTCAGCGAGCGGCTCCGCCTCCAGTTCGACATCGCGGCGATCCGGAAGCCGGTCGAGGAGTGAGGAGTTCCGTCGCGGCGGGCCGATGAGGCCGCGGCGGATCGACGGCTCGCGGCCGACCGGCGGTTCACGGCTGTCGACGGCTCGCGGCCGAGCGGCGGTCGGCCGAGCGGCGGTCGGCCGAGCGGCGGTCGGCCGCGAGCAGTGGTTCGCCGCCGGTCGATGGGAGAGCGGCACCGGGCGGCACCGGCGGGCAAGGTTTCCGCGATCCGCGACCTGGATCGCGGCCCCGGAATCCGTAACACGCGCGTAGCAAAGCGGGCCGTCCCGCGCCCTAGGATCACCCCAACACTCCCACCTGCGGTTCCTCCGACCGCAGGTGGTCCGTGTCCTCCCTCTCCCACCGACCGGGTACGGCCCTGCCCCGCCGTGTCCGCGACCCCGAAGGCGGCCTGCATGGTCTCTCCCGTACGCGTCTGGCTCAACCGCACGTACGCGGAGAACGTGTTCTTCATCGATCAGTTGCGGCGCAACCCACAGGGCCGTCCCGTCGACGTCCACGCCACGCACGCCGATCCGGACTCCCCGGTGCTCGCGGCGGCCGACACCTCGGCGCCGGAGCCGGAGAACCTCTCGCCCGCCGCGTACGTCGAGTACGCGCTGGACCAGTGCGCGCGGCGCGGCATCGACGTGTTCGTACCCGTCCTCCACCAGGCGGCCCTGTCCGCTCACCGTGAGGATTTCGCGGCCCTCGGTACGACGCTGCTCGCACCGCCCGCCGAGGCGACAGGCCTCTTCGCGAACAAAGCGCTGGCGTACGAGACCGTGCGGCGGGTCGGCGCCCCGGTGCCGCCGTGGTGGCGGGTGCGCGACGAGGCGCAACTGCTCGCGGCGGTGGACGCCATCGAGGCGGACGGCGGCAAGGCGTGCTTCAAGCCGACCGGCGGCGAAGGCGGAGTCGGATTCCGGATCATCACCCGGGCTCCGTTCTCCATGCTGCACCTGACCGGATTCCCGAGCCCGTACGTGCCGTTGGAGCTGGTGACCAGGGCGTTGCGGCGCACCGAGCGGCCCGTCGACTGGCTCGTCATGCCGCGCCTGGACGAGCCGGAGGTCTCCGTCGACTGCCTCACCGGCCCCGACGGAGAGGTCCGGTTGGCGGTGGGGCGTACGAAGAACGGCCGACGGCGCGGTTTCACGCTCGACCCCGCCTGGATCGAACCGGCCCGCCTGATCGCCCGGTCCTTCGGTCTGCACTGGCTGACGAACATTCAGTTCCGCATGCACGCGGGCGAGCCGGTCCTGATGGACGTCAACACCCGCCCCGCAGGGGGCCTGCACCAGCTCTCCCAGTGCGGCCTCAACGTGCCCTGGGCAGCCGTGCGCCTCGCGCTCGGCGACGACCCCGGTTCCCTGACCCCGGAGTTCCTCGGCTCCGACTACGCGGTGGTCCCGGGCCCCCGCACCCTGCGCCCGTCGCTCCCGCAGCAGCGGACGCAGTCACCGCCGCCCGTGTACACCCCTCTCACCCCCGGGCCCGAACCTACGGCCGGGGAGGGCATGGTGTCCGTCCTGCCCGTGGGAATCGCGCCGCGGGCGGCAGAGCTGCCCTGACGGGGCGGGCGCGGGATCGCGAGAGCCGAGGGGCGAACCCGCCGCGCGCCATGGCACCTCGGCGGAAGCCTCACGCCACGCCAGGTGCGCTCTCCCGGGCGCGATCCCCGGCTGCCGCGTGATCCGGCCCGCCGGCCGGGGCGGCCGCACGCAGCGCCGCTTCGACCCGGCGGTTGCTGGTCATGGTCGCCGTGACGGCCGTCATCGCCAGGAGGAGGCTGGCGGCGGAGTAGAGCGGGGTGCGGATGTCGTAGGAGGTGGCCAGCCAGCCGCCGGCGAAGGCCCCGACCGGGGCGGCGCACATGGCCAGCATGCGGGAGGTGGACGCGACCCGGCCCATGAGGTGGGGCGGGACGATCGCCTGCCGCAGGGAGGGCGCGAGCACCATCGTGGCGCCCATACCGGCCCCGCAGACGGCGAGCGCCAGGCCGGCCAGGTACGGGTTGGGGGCGGCGGCCAGGCCCAGGACGGCAAGCCCTTCGACCGCGGCGGTGCAGGTCAGGGCCGTGCCGGTGCCGAGACGCCGGCCGAGGTGGGAGGCGATGCCCGCACCGAGCAGGCCTCCGGTGGCCTCCGCCGTGAGGAGCAGGCCGAAACCGTAGGTGTCGATGCCGAGACGCTCGTGCGCGAAGAGGGCGAGGACGGTCTCCACCGCGAGGAAGGCGACGTTCCCGACCGCCGGGCGGAGCGCGAGCCCGAGCAGCAACCGGTTCCGGAAGACGTACGCGGCCCCGGCCCGCGCCTGCCGGAGCAGCGACTCGCGGACCTCCGGCACGGGCGTGGGCATGGCGGGCAGCGTACGTACCAGCAGGGCGGAGAGCAGGAACGACACGGCGTCGGTGAGCAGCGGTACCGCCCGCCCGAGCGCGAGCAGCGCACTGCCCGCCGGAGGTCCCGCGAAGCCGGACATGGCAGTCTGGGCACCGCGCAGGCGGGAGTTGGCGCGCTCCAGGTGTGCGGGGTCGCGGCCGAGCAGGTCCGGCAGATAGGCCGTGGCGGCCGTGTCGAAGAAGAGTCCGCCGAGGCCCAGGAGGAAGGCGACGGCCGCGAGCAGCGGAATGCTCAGTGCGTCGAGCGCGGCCGCTGCCGCCGGTATCGCGAGTAACGCCGCGCGCGCCGCGTCGGTGACCCACATCGTGCGGCGGCGGTCCCAGCGGTCCACCAGCGCACCACCGAGCACCCCGAAGAGCAGCCACGGCAGCGTCCCGGCGGCCGTGACGACCGCCAGCGCCATCGGGTCCCGCGTCAACGTCAACGCGATCAGCGGCAATGCGGCGTGCGACACCCCGTCACCGAGCGAGGAGACCGTCTGCGCGGTCCACAGCCGCCCGAACCCGGTCGGCAACTTCTTTGCTTCCAAGCTCACTTGCTGCTCCCCTCGGCCTGCTCACGCGGCGCCGGGTGGAACAGCGCGAAGACGAACGACGCGTCCGGCAGTGACGGATCGGACAGCTCCCGGTATTCCTCCGCCAGCGCCTGCAGCCGCACCCCCAGTTCCGTGAACTGCTCGTCGGTGAGCCGCAGATGCGCCATCCCGATGTGCCGCTCGCCGTCCACCGGCGACGCCTCCAGGTCTGCCACCGCGTGGCGCATCAGCGCATCCGGCCCTCCCTGGCCCGGATCCGGGAGCACGATCGCCCGCGCGGCCATGGCGTAGTACCGCTCGGTGACCCCCCTGACCTTCCGGGTGCGCACCACCTTCACCAGCCCGGCCCGCTCCAGCAGTCGTACGTGGTAGCTGGAACTCCCTTTCGCGAGACCCACCCGCTCGGCGATCTGCGTGATCGTCGCGGGCTCGAAGCGGAGCACGGCCATGATCCGGTGGCGCGTGAGATTGGAGACGGCGCGCAACTGCTCGGCCGTCGTGACGTGAAACGTCTCGGGAAGCTCATCTGTTGGCATGCGAGCAATGGTCAACGATTCTTGACCATTGGGCAAGGGGTTTGGCGCGTTGGCTTACCGAAGTCCCCTCCCGTCAACCGGACTTCCGTCGAGCGCCCCGGCCCGTGCTGGATCGGGACACGCCGGCAGCCAGGCACGAGGCATGCCGATCCGGACGATCCCGTCCAGCTCTCCGGCTCTCCCTCACCCCCGCTGTGGTGGCCGGGTAGTTGGATCAACCGGGTTCAGACCACGGGACGGACCCGATCGCCGGTCCGCTCCAGGCGTGCGGCTGTCAGCCGGCCACGGCCTCTCTCCGGGCGGCGATCCGCTCTTCGAGGACGGCCGGCCGCTCCAGCGCGACGCCCAGTCCCTATGCCGTCGGCGGTGCGATGCTGTTCATGCCGGCCATCGTGCGACCCTGCCGCCGGCGGCGAGGTCAAGCAGCCGTGGCCCGCATCCGCTCGGGTCGCGCCCGGTCCGGGCGACGGCGGCGCAATGGTTCACGAAAGAGCGCCCCTGAACGACCGGGACGCTCCGCGTCACGACCAGACGAGCCCTTCGTCGACCTCGCAGACGGGATGGTCTCCGTCGGCGATCTTCGTCAGTATCCCTGCCACGGAGCCGAAATAGTGAGCCAGTGATGCGTACTGGCGTTCCGCGACGGCGAACGCACCGGCACTGGTCGGGATGGTGGCGGTGGCGGTGACGAACGCCACGTTGCTGCCGGCGGCCGTGCAGGCGTGGGCGCCGTCCGGGGCGGTGCGGATCACCCGCGCACCCGCACCGACGAGGATCGAGGCCACGGCGGCGTTCACGGCGGTGTCGTACGCCGTTCACCGGACTGCAGGCCCTCGCCGTCTCTTCATCGACGTCGCTCCCACCAGCGACACCGGGATCCTGCCCCCCATCCCTCACATCCTGCCTGACCAGCACAAACACATCCGGCCCTCTGCGAACCCGCAGAGGGCCGGACCACGTACACCACAACGACGAAGCCGGTCAGAGCGACGAACTGTCGCTTTGACCGGCTCCATTTGGTCGGTTGACCATGGTGTCCGAGGGGGGACTTGAACCCCCACGCCCGATAAAGGGCACTAGCACCTCAAGCTAGCGCGTCTGCCATTCCGCCACCCGGACAAGGTGTCTGTCGTTCGCGGTGTGTTTCCCGCGGCGACAAAGAAAACAATACCAGGGGTTTGGGGCTCCGATCACCATGTTTCCCGTGGTCAGTGCGGTGCGGGGTGCCGCGGGGACCGATTCCGGGGTCGGCGGGCATGATTCTCCACGGTGTGTCACCGGGTCCGCACCCACCGTCGCGCGGGCTACCTTCGCGGTCATGAATGTCCGGTACCACCTGCGTCCTTTCGCCCTCTCGGACCTGCGCGAGCACCTCCGGGACACCTTCTGGTTCGCCCCGGCCGCGGGGCTCCTGGGCGCCTTCCTCCTCTGGTGGGGGGTCTCGTCGCTGGATGCGGCGATCGTCGCGCACCTGCGGGACGACAAGGCGTACCGGGAGCTGGGCGATCTCGCCTCGTTCGCCAACGACGCGCGTACGGTCGTCACCACAGTCAGCGCGGCGATGATGACCTTCATCGGTGTCGTCTTCAGCATCTCGCTGGTGGCCGTGCAGATGGCGAGCGGGCAGCTGACGCCGCGCATCGTCCGGATCTTCGTACGGAGCCGGATCACCAAGCTCACCCTGACGGTGTTCCTGGCGACCTTCGTGTTCTCGCTGCTGGTCCTGACCTCGTACGAGAGCGAGACCGAGATCCCGCGCCTGACCTCGGTGCCGGTGCTGCAGAGCCTGCTGACCCTGGCGATGGTCGCGCTGAGCCTGCTGCTCTTCATCACCTACGTGTCGTCGACCCTGCGACTGCTCCAGGTGGGCCCGGTCGTCGACCGGATCGCCCGCGACTCGCTGCGCGCGCTGGAGCACCAGCCGAAGGAGGAGAATCGCGAGGGGGCCGCCGGGTCTCCCGGTCCGCCGCCGTTGCCGCCGGAGACCGGCAGGGTCGCGTACGGGGGCCGGGCGGGGGTGCTGCGGGACGTGGACGTGACGCTGCTCGTGCGGGCGGCGCGGCGGCGCGGGGCGGTACTGCGGCTGCTCCCCCGCATGGGGGATTTCCTGGTACCGGGGATGCCCCTGCTCGCGGTGCACGGCGGCTCCGGTGCCGGAGCCGGCGGTGGGTCCGGGTCCGGCTCCGTCCCGGGCGACGCCGTGTCGGTGGGTGTCGAGCGCACGCTGCGGCGCGATCCGTCGTTCGGGCTGCGGCAGCTCACGGACATCGCGCTGCACGCGCTCTCCACTTCCGTGAACGACCCGACCACCGCGGTGCAGTGCCTGGACCGGATGGTGCAGTTCCTGGCGGCCCACGCGGACCGGCCGCTCGGTGCGGTGCGTTACCGCGACCACCGGGGCGAGGTGCGGCTCGTCCTGGAGACGCCGGACTGGACCGACCTCGTGGATCTGGCGTTCGAGGAGGTCAGGCGATGTGTGCCGGAGGCGGGACCGCAGGTCGTCAGGAGGCTGCTGGCCTGCCTGGACGACCTGTTGCCGCTCGTGCCCGAGGAGCGCGCGGCGCCGCTGCTCAGGCACCGCGCGCTCCTGGTCCTGGCGGTGGAGCGGAAGTCGCCGGAGCACGCCGAGCGGGCGTTCGCGCTGGTCCCCGACCGGAAGGGCATCGGCTGACCCGCCCCGTCCGCCGGAACGGGTCAGCCGCTCTCCGGCTCCGCGGCCACGCGGCGGGTCAGCTCTTCTCGCGCTGGTGGTACGTCCGGCGGGTGTGTTCGGTGTGCGCCCGCATGGCCTCCGTGGCGCGCCGCTCGTCGCGGGTGGCGATGGCGGCGATCAGTTCACGGTGCTCGATCCAGGACTGCTTCCCGCGCCGGCGGGCCACCGGGGTGTAGTACCAGCGGACCCGGCGTCCGACCTGGGCGGCGAGCGCGGACAGTACGACGTTTCCGGCCAGCTCCATGACCTTGGCGTGGAATTCGGCGTTCAGCGCGACCGCGAGGTCCACGTCGTCCTCGGCGACCGCCGCCTCGCCCCGGTCGCAGAGCTCCTCCAGCGCCGCGACGCCGTCCGCGTCCGCGTGCGCGGCGGCCAGCCGGCCGGCCTCGGCCTCGAGGAGGGTGCGGACCGAGAGCAGTTGGTCGGCCTCCTCCTCGGTCGGCTCGTGCACGAACGCGCCCTGTGCGGGGCGCAGATCGACCCAGCCCTCGGTGTTGAGCCGCTGGAGCGCCTCGCGTACCGGCTGCCGGGACACGCCGAGTTGGCCGGCCAGTTCGCTCTCCACCAGATGCTGACCGGGCTGGAGAGCGCGGATGGTGATGAGTTCGAGCAGCGCGTCGTACACGCGTTCACGCAGCGGGCCCGGTCGTTCCAGCTTCGGTACGGCCCCCTGCGGCAGTCCGTCAAACAACATCGCGCTCCCCCTCCGGGCGGCGAGTAATTGCTTATCGTCTACAGTCTACCGACCAAGATCCGCTGGAACATATCTGTCTCACGGACAGCGGATGACCTGGCCGGCGTAGGAGAGGTTGCCGCCGAAGCCGAAGAGAAGGACGGGCGCGCCGCTCTCGATCTCGCCCCGTTCCACCAGCTTGGACAGGGCCATGGGGATGGAGGCCGCAGAGGTGTTGCCGGAGTCCACCACGTCCCGGGCGATGACCGCGTTGACGGCGCCGATCTTGCGGGCCACCGGTTCGATGATCCTGAGGTTGGCCTGGTGGAGTACGACGGCCGCCAGGTCCTCGGGGGCGATGCCCGCCTTCTCGCACACCCGGCGCGCGATCGGCGGCAGTTGTGTGGTGGCCCAGCGGTAGACGGACTGGCCCTCCTGGGCGAAGCGGGGCGGCGTCCCCTCGATGCGTACGGCGTTGCCCATCTCGGGGACCGAGCCCCACAGCACGGGGCCGATGCCTGGTGCGCCGCTCTCCCCCGGGTCCGCCACGACCACGGCGGCGCCCGCTCCGTCGCCGACCAGGACGCAGGTGCTGCGGTCGGTCCAGTCGGCGATGTCGCCCATCTTGTCGGCGCCGATGACCAGGGCGCGGGTGGCCGCTCCGGCACGGATCGCGTGGTCGGCCGTGGCGAGTGCGTGGGTGAAGCCCGAGCAGACCACGTTGATGTCCATCACCGCCGGGGAGCCCATGCCCAGCCGCGCGGCGACCCGCGCCGACATGCTGGGGGAGCGGTCGATGGCGGTGGAGGTCGCGACGAGGACGAGATCGATGTCGGAGGCCTGGAGTCCGGCCGTCGCGAGGGCCTTGGCGGCGGCGCGCGCGGCCAGTTCGTCCACCGGCTCGTCCGGACCTCCGACGTGACGGGTCCGGATGCCGACGCGGCTGGTGATCCACTCGTCACTGGTGTCGACCATGGCGGCAAGGTCGTCGTTGGTCAGCACCTTCGCGGGCTGGTAGTGGCCGAGCGCCACGACACGTGAGCCGGTCATGTACGGGTTCCCCTCGCTACGTATGGCAGGAACCATCCAGTCTTGGTCGCTACCGTCCGGTACGGGGGCACGTGATCCGACAGGAATAACGACCGCGGGTTGGAGCCTTAGGGCTGTCCCGCAATTCCCCGCGGGTGCGCGACGACGACTGCGGCACCTCACCGCACTGCCGGAACGTGCGCGTACATCCATTGGGCGGACCTCCCTCCGTCCTGCCGGACCGTCAGGTTCCCTGCCCTGTGGGGTGGCGCCCCGCTCGGCCGGGCCGTGCGGGCTACGGGGAACGGGACCTGAGTGTGCGGGGGCGGGCCCCTGCGGCCCCCGGCGCGTGTGGCGGACAATGAGAGGGTGAAGGTGACCGCGGCCGCTCGACGGCCGGGAGGGCGGCTGCCTCCGCCGCGCAAGGGCCGCCGAGGCCTCCCCACGTACAGGAATCGGGTCTGAGCCATGGGACGGGTCACCGAGCGACGCCGCACTCTCCGTATCCGGGACGGCGCGGTGTCGAGCCGTGCCGACACGCTCGTCGCCGAGGAGCCGCTGGAGATCCGTCTCAACGGCAAGCCGCTCGCCATCACGATGCGCACTCCGGGCGACGATTTCGCGCTGGCGGCGGGGTTCCTGGTCAGCGAGGGGGTCATCGGCGCCGGGTCCGAGGTCCGGTCGATCGTCTACTGCGCCGGAGCGACGGCGGACGGCGTCAACACCTACAACGTGGTGGACGTGCAACTGGCGCCGGGCGTAGCGGTCCCGGACATCACCCTCGAACGCAATGTGTACACGACGTCCTCGTGCGGGCTCTGCGGCAAGGCCAGTCTCGACGCGGTACGGACGACGACCCGGCATCCGGTCGCCGACGAGCCCCCGGTACGGATCACCCCGGCGCTGCTCTCGGCCCTGCCGGACCGGCTCCGCGCGGCGCAGCGGGTCTTCGACCGGACCGGCGGGCTGCACGCCGCCGCGCTCTTCTCCGAGGAGGGCGAACTGCTGGACGTACGGGAGGACGTCGGCCGTCACAACGCGGTCGACAAGCTGGTCGGGCGGGCGCTGACGGACGACCGGCTGCCGCTGTCGCGGTCGGTGCTGCTGGTGTCGGGCCGGGCCTCGTTCGAGCTCGCGCAGAAGGCGGTGATGGCCGGGATTCCGGTCCTGGCGGCGGTGTCGGCGCCGTCGTCGCTCGCGGTCGACCTGGCGGCGGAGAGCGGGCTGACCCTGGTCGGTTTCCTGCGGGGGCCGTCGATGAACGTGTACGCGGGTGAGCACCGGATCGCGCTGGAGGCGCCGGTCGCCGGAGGCTGATGCCGCCCGCCGCCTCACGGGCCGGGAGCGGCGGCGCGTGCCCGCATCCCGGAAACAACGGGCGGGGCCCCGGTTCTCCGGGGCCCCGCCCGTCCTTCCCGCCCGTCAGCTCGCGGTGGCCGCGGCGCTCGGGGCGGCCACGCCGGAGACCGGCCGCTCCGGCTCCTCGGGGTCGCGGGAGCGGCGCTTGGCGATGACCGCGCAGACCATCAGCTGCATCTGGTGGAAGAGCATCAGCGGCAGGACAGCGAGGCTCGCGTGCGCGCCGAACAGGACGCTGGCCATCGGCAGCCCGGACGCCAGGCTCTTCTTCGATCCGGCGAACTGGATGGCGATCCGGTCGGCACGGTCGAAGCCGAGCCGCTTGGCTCCGTACCAGGTGACCGCCAGCATGACGGCCAGCAGGACCGCCTCGGCGGCCAGCAGCGCGACGAGGCGCAGCGGGGTCACCTGGTGCCAGATACCGGCGACCATGCCCTCGCTGAAGGCGGTGTAGACGACGAGCAGGATCGAGCCCCGGTCGACGTAGCCCAGGATCTTCTTGTGGCGGCCGAGGAAGCCGCTGGTCCAGCGGCGCAGCAGCTGTCCCACGACGAAGGGGACGAACAGCTGCAGGACGATCTTCACCAGGGAGTCGGCGGAGAAGCCTCCGGCCGAGCCGCCGAGCAGCAGGGCGGCGAGCAGCGGGGTGATCACGATCCCGGCGATGCTGGAGAAAGAGCCGGCGCAGATCGCCGCAGGGACGTTTCCGCGCGCGATCGAGGTGAAGGCGATCGACGACTGGATGGTGGACGGCACCAGGCAGAGGAAGAGGAACCCGGACTGGAGTTGCGGGCTCAGCACGAAGGGAACGAGGCCCTTGCTCGCCAGCCCGAGGAGCGGGAAGACCACGAAGGTGGAGCAGAGCACGGTCAGGTGGAGCCGCCAGTGGCGCAGGCCGTCCATCGCCTCGGCCGTGGAGAGCCGGGAACCGTAGAGGAAGAAGAGGAAGGCGACCGCGGCGGTGGAGGTGTCGCCCGCCACGTCGGCGGCGGTGCCCGACGCGGGGAGCAGCGCGGCGACCACGACTGTCCCGATGAGCGCCAGGATGTACGGGTCGACGGGCAGCCAGGACGGCAGCCTCAGGGTGCGGGGGCTCATGTGCTCCACGTTCGTCTCACGGTCGAATGTATACAGTCGTCATTCTGCTCCTGCCCCGCCCCATCGGGAAACCCGCACACCGAACTCACTGTCATCACGGGTCGCGATAACCTGCCTCCATGTACGACCCCGCACAGCTCCGCACCTTCCTGGCGGTCGCCCAGACCCTGAGCTTCACGCAGGCCGCCCGGCGGCTCGGCGTCCGGCAGTCCACGGTGAGCCAGCACGTGCGGCGGCTGGAGGAGGCCACCGGCCGCCAGCTGTTCACGCGGGACACCCACCGGGTGGACCTCACGGAGGACGGCGAGGCGATGCTCGGGTTCGCCGGCACGATCCTGCGGGCGCACGAACGGGCCTCCGCGTTCTTCGCCGGGACCCGGCTGCGCGGCCGGCTGCGCTTCGGGGCCTCGGAGGACTTCGTACTGACCCAGCTGCCGGAGATCCTGGAGGGCTTCCGCAAGGAGCACCCGGAGGTCGACCTGGAGCTGACCGTGGAGCTGTCCGGCTCGCTCCACCAGTCGCTCGCGGCCGGCCGGCTGGACCTGGTGCTGGCGAAGCGGCGCACGGGCGACACCCACGGGGAGCTCGTCGGGCGGGACGCGCTGACCTGGATCGGGGCGCCGCAGCTGCGGATCGACCCGGAGCGGCCATTGCCCCTGATCGTGTTCCCGCCGCCCGGCATCACCCGGGCGCGTGCGCTGGAGGTGCTGGAGCGGCACGGCAGATCCTGGCGGCTGGCGTGCACGAGCACCAGCCTGAGCGGACTGATCGCGGCGGCCCGCGCCGGGCTGGGCGTGATGGCGCACACCCGGGGCCTGATCCCGCCGGGGCTGGTGGAGGTGGAGATGAGGGCCGGGCTGCCGGACCTCGGCGACGTCGACTTCGTCCTGCTGCACGGCCACCGCCGGGGCGGCTCGCCGGAGGCGGCGGACGCCCTGGCCGCCGCGATCCTGGCCGGCGGGGACCGGCTGCACCGGGGGTTCGGCGGTCCGGGCGACGCGCCGGCCTGAGGGCTCCCGCGCGTGGCACGGTCCCGCACCGGGGCACCCGCCGCCACCCACCGGCCGCCGGCCGCCCGTGACAAGGGAACCCGTGACAGGAGAACCCGTAACACCGGAACCGCCTCGCCACGGCCGGGAGCCCTTTGGAACCACGGCGGTGAGCCCCTCGAAGAGCGCGCCACCGCGGCCTCCGCGACGCATGCGCGGGGCTCCCACCTGTACAGATTCTGTGCAGAAAGGGCGGCGCGCGCTTACTCCCTGGTCAGAAGTCCGCCCGAGCCTTGCCCATCTGGCCGGATTTCGACGTATGCCGGGCGCGCGGGGCCTGCGCGGACGGGCCTTTTCCCCTCCCACGGGCCCTCGGGTTGGGGTAGCGTCGCGGCGCTGTGCGGAGCGCCGTAAGGAGCAGGTCATTGCGCGAGTTCACCGTCCCACCCATGGCAGCCGCACGACGTCCGGTCGGGGGCCTCGCCGATACCGTCTTCGAACAGGCGCACGACGACCCGCAGCGGGTGTCGTTCGGCCGGAAGGACGCGGACGGGCAGTGGGAGGACGTCACCGCCGAGGCCTTCCGCGACGAGGTGCTGGCGCTCGCGCGGGGACTCGTGGCGCACGGCATCCGGTTCGGCGACCGGGTCGCCCTCATGTCCCGTACTCGGTACGAGTGGACGCTCTTCGACTTCGCCCTGTGGACCCTGGGCGCCCAGTCCGTGCCGGTCTACCCCACGTCCTCGGCCGAGCAGGTCCTGTGGATGCTGCACGACGCCGAAGTCTCCGCGATCATGGTCGAGCACGAGGACCACGCCATGACGGTGGGCTCGGTGATCGACCGCTTGCCCCGGCTGAAGCGGCTGTGGCAGCTCGACGGCGACGCGGTCGCCGAGCTGATGGAGGCGGGCACCCGGATCGACGACGAGGTCGTGCACCGCCACCGGCGTGCGGTGACGCCCGACTCGGTGGCCACCGTCGTCTACACCTCGGGGACGACGGGCCGGCCGAAGGGCTGTCTGATCACCCATGCCAACCTGATGTTCGAGGCCGACACCATGGCTCAGCGGTGGGAGCCGGTCTTCCGCTCCAGACCGGGCGACGAGCCGTCCACCCTCCTCTTCCTGCCGCTCGCGCACGTCTTCGGCCGCATGGTGGAGGTGGCCTCGCTGCGCAACCGCGTGACCCTCGCCCACCAGCCGGAGCTCGCGGCCCGCGCGCTCATGCCGGACCTGGAATCGTTCCGGCCCACGTTCGTGCTGGCCGTCCCCTACATATTCGAGAAGCTCTTCCACGGCGCCCGCCGCAGGGCCGAGGCGGAGGGGCGGATCGGCCCGTTCGACAAGGCCGTGGACGTCGCCGTCCGGTACGCGGAGGCGGTGGAGCAGCGGACCTTCGGCACCGGACCAGGCCCTTCGGCGGGCCTGCGGATGCAGCACCAGTTCTTCGACAAGGTCGTGTACAAGAAGTTCCGCGACGCGATGGGCGGCCGGATACGGCACGCGATGTCCGGCGGCTCGGGCATGGAACGCCGGCTGGGGCTGTTCTTCGCGGGCGCGGGCATCGAGATCTACGAGGGGTACGGCCTCACCGAGACCACCGCCGCCGCGACGGGCAACCCGCCCGGCCGGGTCAGGTACGGAACCGTGGGCCAGCCCATCCCCGGCACCACCGTGCACATCGCCGAGGACGGCGAGGTCTGGGTCCACGGAGGCCAGGTGTTCGCGGGGTACCTGGGCAATCCGGAGGCGACGGCGGCGGTGGTCCACGACGGCTGGCTCGCCACGGGCGACCTCGGGGCGCTGGACGAGGACGGTTATCTGACGATCACCGGGAGGAAGAAGGAGATCCTCGTGACGTCGGGCGGCAAGAGCGTCTCCCCCGCCGGGCTGGAGGAACGGGTGCGGGCGCACCCGCTCGTCGCCCAGTGCATCGTGGTCGGCAACGACCGCCCGTACATCGCGGCGCTGGTGACACTGGACCAGGAGGCCGTGGACCACTGGCTCGCGATGCAGGGCCGGGCGCCGTTGCCACCGGCCGAGCTCGTCCGGGACCCGGACCTGGAGATGGAGGTACGCCGCGCGGTGGTGGCCGCCAACACCGCCGTCTCGCAGGCGGAGTCGATCCGTACGTTCCGCATCCTGGCCCACCGGTTCAGCGAGGAACGCGGCCTGCTGACGCCGTCGCTGAAGCTGAGGCGGAAAGCTATCGAGACGGCGTACTCGATCGAGGTGGACGCCCTCTACGGCTGAGTGCGTACTCGTCGGGCCCTGCCCCGCGCCCGCTCCTGGGCCCGGTCCTCCTCGGCCCGGCCGCCCCGTGAGCGTGGGGGACTCACGGGGACTCGTGAGGAATCGCGGGGTCGCGGGGGGTGCGGGCCGCGGGGGCGGCCGGGAACGCAGAGCGCGGTCCGGGAATGGATCAGCCGCGCCGGTCGTTGTTCTCGGGAGTAATGACCCCCGACGTAAGGATCGACCGCTCGTGAGCAAGGTCCCCTCCCTCAGCCTCAACAACGGCGTCGACATGCCTCAGCTCGGTTTCGGTGTCTGGCAGGTGCCGGACGACGAGGCGGAGCAGGCGGTCACGACCGCGATCGAAGCCGGATACCGCAGCATCGACACCGCTGCGATCTACGGGAACGAGTCGGGCACGGGCAAGGCCATCGCCGCGTCCGATGTCGCCCGCGACGAACTCTTCGTCACCACGAAGCTGTGGAACGCCGACCAGGGCTACGACGCCACGCTGGCGGCCTTCGACGCCTCGCTGGACAAGCTGGGCCTGGACTATGTCGACCTGTACCTGATCCACTGGCCGACGCCCGAGAAGGACCGTTACGTCGACACGTACCGCGCCTTCGAGAAGATCTACGCCGACGGCCGCGCGAAGGCGATCGGCGTCTCGAACTTCCTGCCGGAGCACCTGGAGCGGCTGATCGGCGAGACCTCGGTGGTCCCGGTGATCAACCAGATCGAGCTGCACCCGCAGCTCCAGCAGGCCGAGTCCCGTGCCGCCCACGCCAAGCACGGCATCGCCACCGAGGCATGGTCCCCGCTCGGCTCCGGCCGGGGCCTCCTGGAGGTTCCGACCGTCGTCGCGGTCGCCCAGAAGCACAGCCGCACGCCGGCCCAGGTGGTGCTGCGCTGGCACCTGCAGCTCGGCAACGTCGTCATCCCGAAGTCCGTGACGCCGTCGCGGATCGCCGAGAACATCGACGTGTTCGGCTTCGAGCTGGACGCGGACGACCTGGCCGCCTTCGCCGCGCTCGACGAGGGCAAGCGCCTCGGCCCGAACCCCGCCGACCTCAACTGACCCCTCCGGACGCGCTCTCCTGGCGCGCGCGTCCGGCTCCACGGCGTCCCACCGCTGCGGCGGTGGGACGCCGTCGGCGTGTCCGCGCCTCCGACCGAGGGCAGGGCCCCGGAGAAGCCCGGATGCCCGGATGCCCGGATGCCCGGCTGTCCGGCTGTCCGGCTGTCCCGGGCCGCCCGACGCCCGCTACTCCGCCCCGTGGGCCGGGGCCGCGGCCGCCACCCGGGCGGCCAGGGCGAGGTCCTTCGCGGTGACCGCACCGCCCGCGTCGTGGGTGTGCACGGCGAGGGAGACGGTGTTGTAGCCGAGCGTCAGGTCCGAGTGGTGGTTCAGTTCGTCCTGGATCCGGGCGACGTGCAGGGTGAACGCGGCGGCGGCGAAGTGCGACGGAAGCCGGTAGCCGCGCGTCAGCCGGCCCCCTTCGTGCTCCCATCCGGGCAGTTCGCCCAGGCCTGCCTCGATCTCGGTCGGTGTCAGAGGTTCGGCGGGCATGCGTGGCTCCTTTTCGGGCGGTACGGGCCGCGGCGCGGCGGTCCGGCACGGCGGGACGGGACGGGACAGCGGGACGGGACGGCAGGACGGGACGGCGGGACGGGACGGCGGGACGGCGGGCGCCGTACCGGGCCTCTGCCACCGACTCTGGTCATGATCCGCCGGACGGCCCCCGGAGAGGCGCCCGACACGGCCCCCGGAAACGCGCTGGGCCGCGCCGCGGATCCCGGCTAGGGTGCGCCGATGCCCCCGCACCCGCCCCACCTGCTCGCCGCGGTTCCCCTGACGGCACCACGCCTCATTCTGGAACCCCTCACCGCGGAACACGCGCGTGAGGCGGTCTCCGTCTTCGACGACGTCCGCCTCCACACCTGGACCGGTGGCTCACCCAGCTCCCTCGCGCAGCTCGAAGCCCGGTACGCGCGCCAGTCGGCGGGCCGGTCGCCGGACGGCACGCAGGGGTGGCTGAACTGGATGCTGCGCAGGACGTCGGACGGAGTGCTGATCGGCACGGTCCAGGCCACGACGTACCGTCGGCCGCCCACCGGGGAGGCCGGGGAGGCCGGGGAGGCATCGCTCGCGTGGGTGGTCGGCGTCGACCACCAGGGTGCGGGCTACGGACGCGAGGGAGCGCTCGCCATGGCGTCCTGGCTGCGGGCACGGGGAGTGGACGGGCTGGCCGCGTACATCCGTCCTGGGCACACCGCCTCGGCGGGCATCGCGCGGGCGCTCGGGCTGCGGGCTACCGATGCGGTGCTGGACGGCGAGGTCCGGTGGAGCGACTCGGCGAGATAGGACGCCGTGCCGGGAAGCCGCCCACCGCGCGCGACACCCGCGCCCCACACCCCGTACCCCGCACAGCACCCCGCCCGCCACGCGCACGAACCTGCGCGCCGCTGCCTCAGGCCATCTCCTTCTCCGCCTCCTTCTCCGTCTCCAGGTGCGTGGCGACGAGTCCGGCGAACTCCTCCGGCGTGGCGATCCGTACGCCGAGGCCTTCCGCCTTGGTGCGCTTGGAGCCCGCCTTCTCCCCGGCGACGAGGAGGCTGGTGCGCCCGGAGACGCTGGACGAGGACTTCCCGCCCGCGCGCTCGATGAGTTCGTTCATCTGGTTGCGGGAGAGCCTCTCCAGCGCTCCGGTCATCGCCCCGGTGACCACGACGGTCATCCCGGCCAGGGGCAGTCGCGACGCGCCGTCGCCGTCCGGGCGGCCGTCCCCGCCGGTGGCGGCCGGGTCCTCCGTGCCGGGCTCCGGCGGCGGGGTGGCGCCCGGCTCCGTCATGTTGACGCCCGCCCTCACCAGCTTCTCGATCAGCGGGGCCAGTTCCACCAGTTCGGCGACGACGGCCGACGCCTTCTCCGTACCGATGCCGTCCACCCGCTGGAGGGTCTCGGCGTCGGCGGCGGTGATCCGGTCCATCGTGGCGAAGTACCGGGCGATGCGGCGGGACATGGAGCGGCCGGTGCCACGTATACCGAGGGCGCAGAAGACCCGGGAGAGCGGTCGGGACCGTGCGGTGTCGATGGCCGCGAGGAGGTTGTCCGTGGAGGTCTCGCCCATGCGCTCCAGGCCGAGCAACTGCTCGCGTTCCAGGGTGAAGAGCCCGGCGAGGTCCTGGACGAGCCCCGCTTCGACGAGCTGGACGACCCGGGTGGCGCCCAGGCCCTCGATGTCGAGCTGGTCCCGTCCGGCGGCGTACGAGAGGGAGGCGACCAGGCGGCAGTCGCGGCCCCGGACGCACCGCCAGCGCTGCTCGCTCATGTCGATCGCGGAGCCGCACTGCGGGCAGACCTCCGGGAATTCGATCGGCTTCTCCTCCCCCGTCCGCAGGTGGACGGCGGGGGCCTCCACGCGCGGGATGATGTCTCCCGCCTTGTGGACCATCACCATGTCGCCGAGGCGCAGGTCGCGGCGGGTGATGTCGGCGGGGTTGTGCAGGGTCGCGAAGCCGACGGTGGAGCCGTCGATCTCCACGGGGTCCAGCACGGCGCGCGGGGCGATGATGCCGGTGCGCCCGACGTTCCACTCGACGGAGAGCAGCCGGGTGACCTTCTCCACGGCGGGGAGTTTGTACGCGATGGCCCAGCGCGGCGCGCGCGTGCCGTTGCCGGCGGCGCGCTGGTCGGCGGCGTGGTCCGCCTTGATGACGATGCCGTCGATGCCGAAGGCCAGCGAGGCCCGGAGCGCGGCGATCTCCTCGACCCGGGCGAGCACGTCCTCGACCGTCCCGAGGGTGCGCGGGGCGACGGGGGTGTCCGCCGCCGTGTGCACGCCGAGGCCGGCGACGTACACGAGGACCTCGCTGTGCGGCAGTTCGGCGAGTCGCTCCGCGAGCTCGCCGGAGTCCGGGAGCGGGAGCGCGCCGTACGCGAAGAAGGTCATCTCGACGCGGTAGGGCCGGTCCTTGGCGCGCAGGGTACCCGCGGCGCCGTTGCGCGGGTTGACGAAGGGGGACGCGCCGTGGGCGGTGCGGACCGTGTTGGCCTGCTCGAACTGCTCGGTGGTCATGAGTATTTCGCCGCGCAGCTCGATGGTGACCGGTGCCGCGAGCTCCTCGGGCAGTCCGAGGACGGTCCCGATGGCGTGCGAGACGTCCTCGCCGGCGGTGCCGTCGCCGCGGGTGACGAGCTGTTCCAGCCGGCCCGCGCGGTAACGGGCGGCTACGGCGAGGCCGTCGAGCTTGGGCTCGACGCTCCACGCCTCGACGGGTCTGCCTGTGCGGCGCTCCAGGGAGACGGTCCAGCCGGTGAACTGCTCGCCGGAGAAGACGTTGTCCAGCGAGAGCATCGGAGCGGTGTGGGGGACGTCTCCGACCGCCGCGCCGCCCGCGACCTTGCCGGTGGGCGAGGCGGCCAGCACGTCCTCGGGGTGCGCCGCTTCGTACGCGGCGATCGCGCGCGCCAGGCGGTCGTACGCGTCGTCGTCGAGCGCGCTGTCCCCGGTGGCGTAGTACGCGGCTGCGGCGCGGGTGGCCTCCTCGACGGCGGCGGCGTAGGCGGTGGCGTCGGCGAGCGCGACGGCTGAGTTCGTCATGGCCACCATCCTGCCGCCCACCACTGACAGCGGCCCCCGCGAGCGGTGGCGGCCGGCTCCTCCACCCCCGAAGATCACCTCCGGTCGCCGGCGGGCGGGCCGGGCCCCGGCCGGTCCCGGTATAAATGCTGCATGACTGCCGATGTGTCACCTCCCGTGCGTCCCGCGACCCTGGAGGACGTTGCCGCGGTGGCCGGTGTTTCCCGGGCCACCGTCTCCCGGGTGATCAACGGCGCGACCACGGTCGATCCGGTGCTGCGCCAGGTCGTCGAGGAGGCGGTCGCCGCCACGGGGTACGTACCGAACCGCGCGGCGCGCTCGCTGGTGACCCGGCGGACCGACTCGATCGCGCTGGTGGTCTCCGAGCGCGAACGCCGCACGGTGGCCGAGCCGTTCGTCGGGCGGATGTTCTCCGACCCGCACTTCGGCCGGGTCGTCACCGGTCTGCTGGACGTGTTGCGCCCGGCGGGCATCCAGATGGTGCTGATGCTGGCGGACGACGCGGTCTCCCGGGGACAGTTGCTCTCGTACCTGCGGCAAGGGCACGTCGACGGGGTGGTGTTGATCTCCTCGCACGCCGACGACCCGTTGCCCGGACTGCTGCACGGCACGCGGCTGCCCGCCGTGCTGGCGAGCGCGCCGGCGCAGCCCACGCCGCTCACGCACGTGGAGGCCGATCAGCACGCCGGGGCGGGGCTGGCGGCGGACCATCTGGTCGCGCTGGGGCGCCGGCGGCTGGTGACGGTGGCGGGTCCGCAGGACCGCCCCGCGGGCCGGGCCCGGCTGAGCGGGTTCCTGGAGGCCCTGGCGGCGCACGGGATCACGGACGTGCCGAGCGCCGAGGGCGACTTCACGCACGCGGGCGGGGCGTCGGCGATGAAGCGGCTGCTGGGTGACCGTCCGGATCTGGACGGGGTGTTCGTCGCGTCGGACCTGATGGCGCTGGGTGCGCTGCCGGTCCTGCTGCGGGCCGGGCTCGACGTGCCGTCCGACGTGGCGGTGGTGGGGTTCGACGACAGCAGCGCGGCGCTGGCCTGCGATCCGCCGCTGACCACGGTGCGGCAGCCGGTGGAGGAGATGGCGGCCGAGATGGCCCGGCTGCTGCTGCGGCAGATACGCACCTCCGAGGCGCCCGCGCCGTCCGTGGTGTTCCCGCCGGTGCTGGTGGGCCGGGAGTCGGCCTGAGCGCTGCGCGCCGGCCCCGGGGACCGCGGCGCCGTCAACCGCGCGGCTCGTGGACCGTCCCGGCGCGAGGGTCGTCCGGCAGCGTGGTGTCCACGGCCCGCGGGTCCGTCCCGCCCCGCGCGCCCGGCAGCGGCCGGTCGGCGTACGGGAGGCCCGCGGCGCCTTCGGGGCGCAGCGGCACCTGGGGTCCCGAGGGCTCCCGCAGCCAGCGCCTGAGTACCCGGTGGACGGCCTCGGCGCCGACCGGGCCGATGTGCGGCACCGTGACCGGGGCGCCCGTGCCCGCCGCACCGGACGCCGTCGCTTCGGCGGCGAGTACGTCGAGCGGGTCGGTCATCCCGCGCGGCCACAACAGGAACGGCCGTGACTGCGGGCCGCCGAGTCCGCCGTGCGAGCCGATCTGCTCCTCGAAGGCGTGCACCTGGTCCGTCGCGGGGTCGTACATCGAGTTCACCATGACGTCGGCGACGTGCGGGAACGTGTCGGTACGGCGTATCGCGTCCGCCGCGCCGGGGCCGAAGCCGGTGAGGGGACCCTCGTCGTCGCGCAGGTGTGCCACCGGTACCTCGGCCCCGCCGGCTCCGAGGACGACCGAGCCGTGCCGCTCGCTGCGGACGAGCAGGAAGCCGATCCCCGGGTGGTTCGCCAGGGTGCCGAGCAGGGCCGGGTGGCGGCGGTCGAGCTCCTCGCGGGAGGCGCGGCCCCCGATGCCCGGGAAGGAGATGAGGCCGAGGTTGCCGGAGGCCAGGACGACCGGGTCGGACGCGGTGGAGGCGGGCTCCCTCTCCGTCTCCTGCACCGGCCGGTGGAGGGCGATGCGCACCGCGTCGCGGGCCTCGGAGGCGCTGAGGGTGCGCTGTGCGCGCCGGGGCACCGGGAGGCCGCAGCCCGCCCGTACGAGGTCCTTCAGCGTCAGCCCGTACCGTCCGGCGAAGGTCTCTCCGAGGCTCTGTCCGTGGTCGGAGAGGAGCACGATCCGGTACGCGCGCGGGGTGTGATCGGTGATCTTGGTGATGAGGGCGAGGGAGCGGTCGAGCCGGGCGAGTACCTTGTCCGCGTCGCGGCTGTACGGCCCCGAGTGGTGGGCCACCTCGTCGTAGGCGACGAGGTCGGCGTAGACGGCGGTCCGTCCGGCGAACATGTCGCCGATGACGGCGGCGACCACGACATCGCGTTCGACGACGGTCGCGAAGGCCCGTATGAAGGGGTAGAGGCCGCCGCGTTTGATGCGCGGGGTCTCCTTGCGCAGCCTCGACCGGGTGGACTGGCCGATCTCGCGGCCGACCTCGGCGACGAAGGAGAGGGCGGTACGGACGGCGTTGGCCGGGTCGGAGAAGTAGGCGAAGTAGCCCGCGCGCGACCTGCGGCCCTTGCCGCGCCGTCCGGCCATCGACAGGACGAGGGCGAGCTGGTCGGCTCCCCCGCTGAAGAGGTTGCCCCGGCTGGCGCCGTCGAAGGAGAGCAGGCCGCCGTCATGGGTGCGCGCGAGGGCCCGGCGCTGTAGTTCCAGGGCGCTGGCGGGGCGGCTGGAGACCATCACGGTGCCGGTCTCCTTCTCGTACCACCGGAAGGCCGGAACGTCGTGGTTGGTGCCGTGCAGCAGGGCGAGCTGGCTGGCGCCGGTCTGGCTGGACCAGTCGGTGCGCCAGGGGGTGATCCGGTGTCCGCCGGGGTCGGCGAGCCAGCCGGCCACCGTGGGCATCAGTCCCCCGGAGGCGGCCTTCGTCAGGACGTCGTGGCCGACTCCGTCGAGCTGGATGAAGACCGTGCCGGGCGGTCCGCTCCGGCCGTCCCCCTCCTCGCCGGGGAGGCGCTTGCGCCGCCGGTCGGCGAGGCGGGAGAGCCTCCGCCGGTAGGCGTCGTCGTCCCGGACCGCAAGTGCGGTGGAGACGGCCGAGGCGACCGCGGACATCACCGCCGCGACGACCACGGCGGTCTCCGGGTTCGCCGTGCCGCGCCCGTCCGGGATCAGCCGGAGGGCGACGATCAGCAGGGAGCCGTTGAGGAAGAACACCAGCGCGCCGAGGACGAACGCGGGGACCACCAGCAGCGCCCGGACCACGAGGGGCCAGACGAGGGCGGAGAGCAGGCCGAAGGCGCCCGCTCCCCAGGCGGCGGTGAACGCGGTCTTGGTGATGGTGTCGCCGTTGTCGGACTGGAGCTGGAAATCGGGGAGGACGCCCGCCAGGGCGAGCATCGTCAGGGCGGACACCGCCCACACCGCCGTCACCCGCAGCAGGGCACTTCCCGCCCTGCGCCATCGCCCGGCTCCCACGCCCGCTCCGCCTTCCCTGCGTCCGGGCCGGTCGGTCCAAGGCGTGCCCCGGGACACCTCCGGGGCCCGCCCCCAGCTTCGCACAGCCTTTCCCCGTCATCGGCGGTCCGGTCCTCGGGCACAGGTGTACGCCCCGCGGGAGGAGGCAGACCCCGGGTCGATGCCCGATGCGGGGGGCATAGGCTCGTACGGGCTTCTCGCACGCGGACGACCGTCGGTGCGGCGGAGCGGGGCGGAGCACGGAGAACGGACAGAGGAGGCGGGACGCCGGTGGAGGTCACCTGGTGGGGTCATGCCACCTGCACCATCGAGGACTCCGGGGTGCGGGTGCTGACCGACCCGCTCTTCGTCCGCCGGTTCGCGCATCTGCGCCGCCGGGGCGGAGCGGTCCCGCCGCCGTCGGCGGCGCTGGCCGACGTGGTCCTCGTCTCCCACCTCCACTCCGACCACCTGCACCTGCCGTCGCTGGCCCGGGTCGCCCCCGGTACCCGGGTGATCGTGCCGGGCGGCGCGGTCCGCGCGGTGCCCGGTCTGCGGGTGGTGCGGCGGATGCGCGACCTGCGGGTCACCGAGGTGGCGTCCGGCGACACGGTACGGATCGGCCCGGTGACCGTACGCGTGGTGCCGGCCGAGCACGACGGCCGCCGCCTCCCGGTCGGCCCGCAGCGGGTCGCGGCGCTCGGTTACGTGGTGGAGGGCGAGGCGCGTACGTACTTCGCCGGGGACACCGGCCTGTTCGAGGAGATGGCGAAGGAAGTGGGTCCGGTCGATGTGGCGCTGCTGCCGGTGGGCGGCTGGGGACCGTATCTGGGTCCCGGCCACCTGAACGCGGCCCGGGCGGCGGAGGCCCTGGCCCGGCTCGCTCCCCGGTCGGCGGTGCCGGTGCACTGGGGCACGTACTGGCCGGTCGGAATGGACGGGGTCCGCCCGCACGAGTTCCACTCCCCCGGTTCCGAGTTCGTACGGCAGGCGGCGCTGCTGGCGCCCGAGGTGGCGGTCCATGTGCCGGCGCACGGCGAGCGGGTCCGTCCGGAGGTCCACCGGTGATCATGGACCAACTGGCGCACCTGCCGACCGAGGGAACCCAGCAGGCCGTCGGGTATCCGACGCTCTTCACGCTGGTGGCACTGGGCTCTCTGGTACCGGTGGTGCCGACAGGGGCGCTGGTGAGTTCGGCGGGTGTGGTGGCGTTCCACCAGAGCTCGCCGTTCTCCCTGCTGTTCGTCTTCCTCACGGCGGCCACGGCGGCGTTCCTCGGTGACATCTGCCTGTACTGGCTGGGCAAGCGCGGCGTCCACTCCAAGAACGGCTCGAAGTGGCTGAAGGTCATCACCGACCGGGCCGCCCCGGAACGGCTGGCGCAGGCGCAGCGGAAGCTGGACGAGCACGGGGTGATGGTGCTGGTGCTGTCGCGGCTGGTACCGGCGGGCCGGATACCGGTGATGCTGGCGTGCCTGCTGGGCGAGATGCCGTTGCACCGGTTCGCCCGGGGCGACGTTCCGGCCTGTCTCGCCTGGGCGGCCACGTACCAGCTGATCGGCATCCTGGGCGGTTCGCTCTTCCCGGAACCCTGGCAGGGCGTGGTGGCCGCGGTGGCGCTGACGCTGCTGATCAGCGGGGTACCGGCCGGGTGGCGCGGGCTGCGGGCGCGGTTCGGGCACTGATTCGTGCGCTGAGGGGCGCGGGGGCTCGGGGGCGGCGCGGGCGGCCCCCGAGCGCGGCCGCCCCGTCAGAACGCGAGGCTCGTCCCTCTCCCGGCCTCCCGGGCCCCGGCGTACGCGACGGCCGCCGCGGCCACGTCCAGGGCGGCGTGCCCGGTGGACTTGAAGACCGTCAGCTCGGCGGCGGTGCGGCGGCCCGGGTGGCTGCCGGAGAGGACCTCGCCGAGGAGGGTGGCCCGGCCGGGCGGCAGGCCCTGGAGTTCGTGGGCGCCTGCGGGCAGCGGGGCGGTGGCGGCCCCGGCCCACTCGACGAAGAGCGAGCCCTCCCCCACGGTCCGGGCGTCCAGCTCCGGCCCGTGGGAACCACCGACCGAGCCGACATGGGCCCCCTCGGCCAGCCAGGAGCGCCGGAGCACGGGTTCGCGCGCACCGGTGCAGCAGAGCACCGCGCCGGAACCGCGTACGGCACCCTCGACGGTGTCGGCCGTGGCCCTCGGGTGCCGGGCGGCGAGGGCCCGGGCGCGCTCCGGGTCCCGGCCGCCGACCACGACGGGGGTGTCCGGGTCCTGTCGGGCCAGCAGGTCGAGCTGGGCGGCCGCCTGGACGCCGGTGCCCAGCACGGCGATCCGGTCCACGTCCGGCCGGGCGAGGGTACGCAGGGCGAGCGTCGCGGTGGCGGCGGTGCGTACGGCGGTGATGCTCTCCGCGTCCATCACCGCCAGCGGCCGGCCGTCCGTCTCGTCGAAGAGGGCCACGACGCCCCGGTGGGAGCTCCGGCCGGAGGCGGTGGGATCGGCGAAGACCGAGACCAGCTTGGCCGCGAGCCCGAGGCCGGGGACGTGCGCGGGCATCACGCCGAGGAGCCCCGCCGGGGCCTCGGCGGCGATCCTCGGCGGCGCGGACACCGTCCCCCGGGCCACCGCGACGAGCGCCTGGGTGAGCGCCTCCGCCAGTCGGTCCGGGTCGAGCCCGGCCCGGGTCTGCGCCGCGTCCAGTACGAGCACCTCGTCGGTCATGCGTCCTCTCCTTCGTCCGCCCGCTCCACGGGTTCCGCCGCCTCCGCTTCCACGCCCAGGATCTCCGCCAGGGCGGCGGTGGCGTCCAGCAGCGCCGTGCGCAGCGCGCTCAGTGACGGTTCGTCGAACTCCGCGTCGGGTCCGACCACGGTGAGCGCGCAGAGCGGCCTGCCGGGGCCCGCGAGCACCGCGCGTCCGACGGAGGCGACCAGGGCCTCGTTGCGGCCCCGCTCGACCGCGAAGCCGGTCCGCTCCGCCCTGGCCAGGTCGCTGAGGAGTCCCTCGGAGCCCTGCATCGGATGTCCGGCCTCCGCGGCGGGCCGCAGATAGGGGGCACGCGCTCCGGGCGGCAGCGCGGCGACCAGGGCCAGCGGTCCGGCGAACCGGTGCACGGGAAGCGTCCGGTCGGTGAGCAGGCTGATCATCTCCAGCCGGGCGGGCCGGACCGCGTCGAGCACCCGCGAGCGGTCGTGCTCCAGCACCTGGAGGTTGACCATCATGCCGGTACGGGCGGCGAGCGCCTCCAGGACCGGGCGGGCCAGCGTCACGAGGGAGTGGGAGGCGGCGGTGCGCGAGAACCGCAGCGCGGCGGCGCCGGGCAGGTAGTGGTCCCCGGAGCGCAGCACCCAGCCGCGGCGGACCAGGTCGGCGAGGACCCGGTAGGCGGTCGGCCGGTGCAGCCCGACCTCGTCGGCGATCTCGCTCAGCCGGAGCGGACGGTCGGAGCGCGAGACCGCTTCCACGAGGTCGAGCGCCTTGTCGACGGCCGAATTGGAGGACTTGGGCATCCTCGGCCCCCCTCTCCTCACCTGGTGGTCGGCTCCCGGGTTCACGACGAAACCTTGCCGTGCACGGGAGTAAGGACGGTAGCGTACGTTTCCACAGACGGAACCAGCATGACAACAGATGTAATTCACCAGGCCGCGGATGCGGCGATGACGGAGAGGTGTGAACCGATGGCTCACGAGGATGTCGGCGCCCCCGCCCCCTTCGCCGCCCCGGCGGAGGGAACCGTGGTGCTGTACCGGGGAGCCACGCTGATCGACGGCACCGGCGGTGCCGCGCGGCCCGCCACGTCGATCGTGGTGGACGGGGAGCGCATCAGGACGGTCGCACCGGACGGCGAGATCGCCGTCGCCCTGCTCGCGGAGGCCGAAGTCGTCGATCTGCAGGGCGCGTTCGTCGTGCCGGGGCTGATCGACTCGCACCAGCACATCGCCACTCCGCCCAACCGCCCCGTCGCCGAGGCGGCGTTGCGCCGCCAGGTCTACGGCGGCGTGACCGCGATCCGCGACATGGCCGACGACCTGCGGCACATCGCCGACCTGGCACGGGGCACGCTGGTCGGTGAGATCCCCGGCCCGGACATCCACTACGCGGCGCTCACCGCCGGGCCCGGGTTCTTCGACGACCCGCGCACCTGGCAGGTCTCGCAGGGCGCGGTGCCCGGTCAGGTGCCCTGGATGCAGGCGGTCACCGAGGAGACCGACCTGCCGTTGGCCGTCGCGCGGGCCGCCGGCACGTACGCCACCGCCGTCAAGATCTACGCGGATCTCCCGGCTCCGCTGGTCGCGGCCGTCACCGCCGAGGCGCACCGGCAGGGGCTCGGCGTCTGGGCGCACGCGGCGGTGTTCCCCGCCTCACCGGCCGAGGTGGTGACGGCCGGGGTGGATTCGGTCTCCCATGTCCACCTGCTGGTCCACGAGTTCGCCGAGCGGGCGCTGACCACGTACAAGGACAAGCCCCCGGTGGACCGGGACCGCTTCCTGGGCGGCGACGACCCGCAGATGGCCGGTCTGTTCGCGCGGATGCGGGAGCGGGGCACCGTGCTCGACGCCACGAACACGCTCTGGGAGTGGCTCGCCGACGACGCGGACACCCCGGAGGAGAAGACCCGGGCCAGGGAGAACGCGGAGCTCTCGGCGGCCCTCACGGCGCAGGCGTACCGGGCGGGGGTGGAGATCAGCACCGGCACCGACTGGGAGACCGCGCCGGGGCAGCCCTTCCCCTCGGTCCACGACGAGCTGGTCTTCCTGGTCGAGCGGTGCGGCATCCCCGCCGCGCAGGCCATCCGTTCGGCCACCCTGGTCGGGGCCCGCAGCATGGGCGCGGAGGACTCCATGGGGACGGTCGCCGCGGGCAAGCTCGCCAACTTCGTCGTACTGAAACACGATCCGCTGGCCGACATCCGCAATCTGCGCACCGTCACCTCGGTGGTGAAGCGTGGACTGCGCCTCGACCGGGCGGAGTTCACCCCGGAGAACGCCACGACCACGGCACAGGAAGGAACGAACCCCCGATGACCACCTCCTCCACCTCTGTCAGCGACATGCTGATCGTCAACGCCCTGGGTGAACTGCAGAACCCCAACGCCCCCGAGGCCGCCGAGGGCGCGGGCCAGCTCCTGCAGACCATCGACGAACTGGCCGTCGACGGGCGGGCTCTCGCCGAGGCGCGCGCCTCCGGGATGAACGCCGTCAACATCACGCTCGGCTACGTGATGGGCGACATGCCCCCGTACGAGCACACGCTGCACGAACTCGACGTGTGGGACGGCCTGATCGCCGCGCATCCGGACGATCTGCTGCACGTCCGCACCGCGTCCGACCTCTACCGGGCGAAGGACGAGGGCCGGATCGGAGTCGTCTACGGCTTCCAGAACGGTGTCGCGGTCGGCGACGACCTCGGCCGTGTGGCGACCTTCCAGGAACGCGGCGTCCGTGTCTTCCAGTTGACGTACAACCAGGCGAACCACCTGGGCGACGGCTCGATGGCGCCGGAGAACCGGGGGCTGACCCCGTTCGGCCGCGAGGTGATCGAGGCTGTCAACGAGAGCCGCATGATGGTGGACCTGTCGCACAGCGGCGAGAACACCTGCCTGGAGGCGGCCCGGATCTCCTCCCGCCCCGTCTCGGTCAACCACACGGGCTGCCGTGCGGTCACCGACCTGCCGCGCAACAAGACCGACGAGGAACTGCGGCTGGTCGCCGGGCGCGGGGGCTTCGTCGGGATCTACTTCATGCCCTTCCTCAACCCCACCGGTCACGCCACGGCAGCCGACGTGGTCGAGCACATCGCGCACGCGGTGAACGTCTGCGGCGAGGACGCCGTCGGCATAGGCACCGACGGCCCGGTCACCGCCATCGACGACCTGGACGCCTACGCCGCCACGCTCGCCGCACACGTCGCCGAGCGGCAGGCTGCGGGTGTCGGCGCGGCGGGCGAACGGGCCGACACCTACCCCTTCGTGGTCGACCTGCGCGGGGTGGAGCAGTTCCGCGAGCTGATCCGGCTGCTGGAGAAGCGTGGTTACGGCTCCGGGCGCATCGAGAAGATCCTCGGCCGGAACTTCGCCGCCTACGCGGAGCGCGTCTGGGGCTGACGGCGGGAGACAGGGGCCTACGCGGTTCGGGCCGGCTCGTGGAACCCGCGCGAGCCGCCGACGGGCAGGTCCCAGAGGCGCTCCTGCGGGTGGCCCGCACGGTGCCAGGCGGCCCGCAGCCGCACCAGCGGTTCCAGTACGGGTTCGGCGGAGAGCAGGAAGGTCGCCCAGTGCATCGGCGCCATCGCCTTGGCGCCGAGGTCCTCGTACGCCCGCACCGCCTCCTCGGGGTCGGTGTGCACGTCGGCGAGCCACCACCGGGGCGCGTAAGCGCCGATCGGCAGCAGCGCCAGATCGATGCCCGGGTGGTGGCGGCCGATCTCCCGGAACCAGTGGCCGTACCCGGTGTCCCCGGCGAAGTAGATCTTCCGTCCCGGCGCCCCCGGGGCGTTCCTCGTGTCGGTGAGGACCCAGCCGCCCCACAGCGACCGGCAGGTGTCGAAGAGGGTGCGCCGCGACCAGTGGTGCGCGGGGACGAACGCGAAGCGCACGCCCCGCAGTTCGGCCGTCTCCCACCAGTCGAGCTCGGTGATCCGGGTGAACTTGCGCCGCCTGAACCACCGGGCGAGCCCGGCCGGCACGAACACCGGCGTGTCGCGCGGGAGCCGGCGGAGCGTGGGTGCGTCCAGGTGGTCGAAATGGTTGTGGCTGACGACGACCGCGTCGACCGGCGGGAGCGCCTCCCAGGCCACGCCCACCGGGGTGATCCGCGCCGGGGTGCCGAGGATGCGCCGGGACCACACGGGGTCGGTGAGGACGGTCAGTCCGCCGATACGGACGATCCAGCTGGCGTGCCCGGCCCAGGTGACGGCGTCCTGACCGGACGCGGGCAGCGGGGCGGGGTCGAACGGCAGCAGGTGGACGCCCCGGAGCCCCGCCGCGTCGGGCCGCAGGGAGCGTTCGCGGACCAGCCGGGTCATGGCCCGGATGCCGGGCAGTGGCGCGGTGAGCCGGTCGGCGAAGCTCTTCGGCCAGACGCGCTCCCCGACGGGCGGGCACCCGGTCCGCGCGCCGGTGTGCTCCTGGGGCTCCCGGTCCGCGTCGGTACGGAAGGGCCCGGTCTGTTCGGTCATCGCGGGTCTCCCGTCACCGGAGTTCGTCGAAGGCCGCTGCGAACATGCTCAGCGCGTTCGCGACATGGGGCAATTCCAGCGGCGCCGCTGCGGTGAGGGCGGCGGTCCGCTGGTCCGGCGTCGCGCCCGCCAGATGGCCGGTCCCCAGGCGTGCCCGCAGCGCGCCCAGCTCGTCGCCGAACCGGTGCCCGCCCGGAGCCGGGGCGCCGAGCCGTTCGGTGAGGTACTCCTCCAGCTCCATGGAGTCCGTGACGCCGCGCTCGGCCAGCCGGGTGCGCAGCGGCCCGAGGTCGGCGTAGAGGTGCCGGCCCGCCTGCGGGGGCCTCGCCAGGGCCCCTGCGGCCAGCAGGGCACGGTGGGCGGCGGCGGCGGTCTGTGCCTGGAGCCGTGCGGCCTGCCGGATCCGGCCGGTGACCGCCTCCGGCTCACGCAGGGCGTGCGCGGCGGCCCGGGCGACCGGCGTCGCGACGAGGGCGCCCAGCGCGGTGAGGACGTCGAGGGTACGGGCGCGGTGCACGGCCCCCCGGCGGGTGGCGGGGAACCGTGCCACCGCGACGGGCCAGGCGGCGGGGGTGAGGGCGCCCGAGAGGTCGGTGAGGACGGTGACGTCGTCGGGGCACATCTCGGCGGGGCTGAGCAGCACGGTGTCGTACGGCCGGTGCAGGGTGTCGCGCCAGGTCTCGTCGCTGATGATGTGGAGGCCTTCGGCGACGGCCGCCTCGCACGCCTCGCGGACGAGTTCGGGCGGCGCGACGGTGGCGGTGGGGTCGTCGGCCACGGAGAGCACGAGCAGACGCGGGCGCCCGCCCTCGGCGCGCACCCGGCGGACGGTCTCCAGCAGGGCGTACGGGTCGGGCACACCGCCGCATTCGGCGGGCGTCGGTACGTGGTAGGCGGGCCGGCCGAGCAGTCTGGCCTGCGGAATCCAGGCCGCCGGGCAGGGTCTGGGCATGAGGACGTCTCCGCCGTGGGCGGCGATGAGCCCGAGCAGCAGCGCCTGGGTGCCCGGGGCCGCGGCGACGTCCGAGGGGCTGCCGCCGAGTCCCCTGCGGGCCCAGTAGGCGCAGGCAGCCTCGCGCAGGACCGTTCCGCCACCCGGGGGTTCCGGCCGTGTGTCCCCCGCGGCGGCGGCCAGTACGCCGACGAGTCCGGGGAGGGCGGGGAGCCCCGGGTCGGGGACGGGCGGGCCGTAGCGGACCGGGCCGTGGTCCTCCCGTGTGCCGTGCGGGTCCTGGGCGTCCCGTGTGCCGTGCGGGTCCCGTGTGCCGTGCGGGCCGTACTCGGTCCGGTGCATGGCCCTCCTCGTCCGCCTCCGCCCCCGTGCCGTTCCCCGAGTCTGTCGGGCTCTTTATACGGACGTTTCGGCCCGGGTGCCCGCGCGGCGCACCAACCCGGACAAGGCGGGCCCGGGGCGCGGAACAGGGCTCCCCGCCGGGAAAAGCGGGCGATCACTGTCAGTCGTGCGCACTAACATCACCTCATACGTTTGATGATCCCTTGGGTGAAGTGAGAGCTCTTCTTGAAGATATCCAGAGTCGGCACCCTGCTCGCCGCCGCAGCCGTCGCCCCCGCCTTCCTGCTGTCGTCCCCCGCTTCGGCGGCGGAGACGGCCGACGGGACCACGGCCGCTGCCGCAGGCACCTCGCCGTCGTCCTCGGCCGCCGAGGACCAGGACCAGGACCAGGCGGAGAAGGACCGGATCGAGATCCTTCGGCTCATCGGCGCGGCCGAGAAGGGCTCCGTGGTGGCCGAGAGGGGCAGCGCGGCGATCGACGAGGGTCCGGACGCGATGCGCGCGTTCCTGACGACTGGTCAGTACAGCGCCCGGGACACGGACAACCGGATCGCCGTCGCACGCATCATCGGCGTCGGCGGTCGCGGGGTGAAGGAAGCGGGCATGGCCGCCCTCAAGGGCACGCCCGAGGACCGCGTCGCCTTCCTGGAGACGGGGCAGTACGAAGCCCGCGACGATGACAACCGGGTGCTCGTCGCCCAGCTCATCGGCCAGGGCGGCCCTTCGGTGCAGGAGGCCGGCAAGGCGGCCCTGAAGGGCACCCCCGAGGACCGCGTCGCCTTCCTGGAGACCGGCCAGCACGAGGCCCGCGACACGGACAACAGCGTGCTGGTCTCGCAGATCGTCAACGCGGGCGGACCCCACGTCAGGGAGGCGGGCAAGGCAGCCTTGAAGGGCACGCCCGAGGACCGCGTCGCCTTCCTGGAGACGGGGCAGTACGAAGCCCGCAAGCAGGACGAGAAGGACGCCGCGGCATCGGGCGCCGGCTCCGCGGACGGTGGCGGCGGGACCACGGGAACCGACGGCACGGGCACCGGCACGGCAAACGGTGACCTGACCGGCGGGACCACCGGCGCCGACTCGGGCGCCGCGTCCACCGGCGGCGGCACGGTCGAACCCGTCTCCGACGACAAGGGCACCGACGGCACCGCCACCTCTGCCGCCGGTTCGGTCGGTTCGGTCGGTTCGGACGGCAACGCGGACGTGACGGCGCAGGGCGCCGGACCGCTCGCCTCCACCGGCACGGACCCCGCCACGGGTCTCGCCCTCGGCGGCGGAGCCGCCGCGATCGTGGCCGGCGGAGCCCTGGTGGTCGCCGCGCGCCGACGCCGTGCGGGTGCCGCGGGCTGACGGACCTGCGGTACGACTGACGGAACGGCCGGTGCACCCCTGAGCGGCGGGCACCGGCCGTTCGCATGACCTGGCGCGCGCCGGCCGGTGCCGCTCCGAGGCGTCGACGAACGCCCGGCCGGCACCGACGCACCTCCGGACGGACGGGCGACATCCGCCCCGGGCACGCCCCCGTACGGCCTCTTCCGCGCGCCTCCTGGTTCAGGACGGCGGGACCGGGTATCCGCTGAGCCATGTCCACACGCCCTCTGCCCACCACCTTCACCTCGTCCGACCGGCTCAGGGGCTGGCTCCAGCGGCGCGACCTGAGCGCGTTCCAGGGGGTCGCCGAACGGCACTGGCCGGGCGCCGAAGCCGTACTGCCCCGATTGAGCCGCAGCGCCAACCACGGCCTGCTGTGGTTCGGCGCCGCCGCGGGCATCGCCACGCTGGGCGGCAGCGCGCGGGCGCGCCGGGCCGCGCTGCGCGGGGTGGCCTCGCTCGCCCTCGCCTCCGCCGCCATCAACACGGTCGGCAAGGGCGCGGTGCGCCGGGACCGGCCGGTGCTCGACATGGTTCCGGTGATACGGCGGCTGAAGCGGCAGCCGATCACCACGTCCTTCCCGTCCGGGCACGCCGCGTCCGCCGCCGCGTTCGCGACCGGGGTGGCCCTGGAGTCCCTGGGCTGGGGCGCGGTCGTCGCCCCGGTGGCCGCGGCGGTGGCGGCTTCCCGGGTCTACACCGGGGTGCACTATCCGAGCGACGTCGTGGCGGGTGCCGCACTCGGCGTGGGCGCGGCCTTCGCACTGCGCGGGGTGGTACCGACCCGGGGCCAGCTCCCCGCCCCCGGGCGCCCGCCCACGGAGGCCCCGTCGCTCCCCGCCGGCGAGGGCCTGGTGGTGGTCGTCAACGAGCGGTCGGGGACCGCGAGGGGGACCGCTTCACTCGTCCGGGACGCGCTGCCGATGGCCGAGGTGGTGGAGTGCGCACCCGAAGCCCTGGCGGACACGTTCGCCGAGGCGGTCTCCCGGGGACGGGCGCTCGGCGTCTGCGGCGGTGACGGCACGGTCAACCTGGCGGCGTCCGTCGCCGCGACCCACGGGGTCCCGCTGGCGGTGTTTCCCGGCGGGACCCTCAACCACTTCGCGTACGACCTCGGCATCGAGACGGTGCACGACACGGTGGCCGCCCTGAAGGCCGGTGACGCGGTCCGGGTCGACCTCGGGCGCTTCCGTCCCGGCCCGCACGGGCCCGAGGGGGCGGACGGCTACTTCCTCAACGCGTTCAGCCTCGGCGTCTATCCGGAACTCGTACGGAAGCGGGAGCACTGGGCGCCCCGCATCGGCGGGTGGCCCGCCGGGATGCTCGCGGCCTTCGAGGTGCTGCGCGGGGAGCGCCCCCTGGAGGCGGAACTCCAGGGCAAGCGGCGCCCGTTGTGGCTGCTCTTCGTCGGCAACGGCCTCTTCCAGCGGGTCGGTCCCGCCCCCGGCAGGCGCCACAACCTGGCGGACGGCCTGCTGGACGTACGCGTGGTCCACGGCGGCCGGACCCCCGGGCTCCGGCTGATCGCGGCGGCCGTGGCCGGCCCGCTGACCCGCTCCCCCGTGCACGCGGCGGAGCGGCGCCGCCGGGTCCGGATCGCCGGACTGCCGCCGGGGACTCCGTACGCGTACGACGGCGAAGTGGCCCACTCGGGAACCGAGTTGCTCGTCGACAAGCTCCCGGAGGCGCTGACGGTCTACTGCCCCATGCCGGTGTGACCGGCCCCCGGCCTCCCGCGGTTCGCCCTGCCTCTCACGGTCGCGTGAGGGGCAGGGACCACGCGTAGGCGAACGCGGCACGCGCCCGGTGGTCGAAGGTGTCGCCGGCTTCGTAGGTGGCCAGGGACCCGCTGTAGCGGGAGTTCGGGGACCGCCGTGCGACGACGGTGAGGGAGCCCTTGTACAGCTCCAGCGTGATGTCGCCGGTCACCGCCGCCTGCAAGCTGGAGACGAAGTCGTCCAGGGCGCGGCGCAGGTCGGAGAACCAGTAGCCGTAGTAGACGAGTTCGGCGTAGCGCGGAGCCAGGGACTGCTTGTGGTGCAGTGTCTCGCGGTCGAGGACGAGCACCTCGAGTTCCTCGTGCGCCGCCATCAGCACGGTCGCGGCCGGCGCCTCGTAGATGCCGCGCGACTTGAACCCGACGATACGGCTCTCGACGATGTCGACGCGTCCCACCCCGTGCCCTGCGGCGACGGTGTTGAGCCGGCGCACCAGTTCGGTCGGGCCGAGCCTTTCGCCGTCCAGCGCGACGGGAGTTCCGGACTCGAATCCGATGGTGACCCGTTCCGGCCGGTCCGGGGCGTTTCTCGGGTCGGCCGTGAGCTGCCAGGCACGTGCCGGCGGCGGCCGGCCGATGTCGTCCAGTTCGCCGCATTCGATGCTGGTGCCCCAGATGTGGGTGTCGATGCTGTAGGGATTGCCCTGGCCGACCGGCACGTCGATGCCGTGTTCGCGGGCGTACGCGAGCTCCGACTCCCGGGTGGTCAGGTGCCGGTCGACGACCGGTGCGAGTACCCGCGGTCCGGAGTCGAGCGCGGCGGCGCCGGTGAAGAAGCGCGCCTGGTCGTTGCCCTTGCCCGTCGCTCCGTGGGCCACCGCGTCCGCGCCCTCCGCGTGGGCGATCTCGGCCATGCGCCGGGCGATCAGCGGACGCGAGAGCGGCGCGGCCATCAGGTACTTGTTCTCGTAGCGGGCGTGTGCCCGCAGCGCGGGCAGTGCGAAATCCCGCAGGAAGCGATCGGCGAGCGGCTCGACGTACACCTTCGAGGCACGGGTACGCAGCGCCCGCTCCTCGATCGTGTCCAGGGACTCGATCTGGCCTATGTCCGCGCGGAACGCGATGATCTCGGCGTCGTACCGCTCTTTGAGCCAGTGCAGGGCCACGGAGGTGTCCAGACCTCCCGAGCAGGCGAGCACGATCTTCATGGGTCCTCCGGACGTGCGTGCCGGAACCGGGGCACCCGAGCAACGGCGCCGGTCACGCCGGAGGCACGGGCACGGGTTCACAACCACCCCGACAGGGCCGCGCGGGATGCCCGCCCCTCCCTGCGGGGGTGCGCCCGCCCCGAAGGCCGCCGCGCCACGTCACTTGGGAACACGGCCAGTTCACCGGGTGGCCCCGAGGCCGGGTGCAGGGGGCAACAGCATCGATCAGCCACGCGAACCAGCCACGAGCGTCTCACATCACAAGACACGTATCTCATCATGCGGCGCACGGCGTACCGTTGGGACATCGCTCGAAGCAGCGTTCGGAGAGAGGACATTCGGCATGCCGAAGGAAACCGCCGTCTACACCCATGGGCACCACGAGTCGGTGCTCCGCTCGCACCGCTGGCGCACCGCCGAGAACTCGGCGGCCTATCTGCTCGGTGAACTCAAGCCCGGAATGTCCGTCCTGGACGTGGGCTGCGGGCCGGGGACGATCACGGCCGACCTGGCCGCACTGGTCGCCCCGGGCGCCGTGACCGGCGTCGAGACCAACCAGGACATCCTCGGCCAGGCGGCCGACGCCGCCCGCGAACGCGGCCTGCAGAACGTCTCGTTCGCCGTCGCCGACGTCCACGCCCTGGACTACCCGGACGACTCCTTCGACGTGGTCCACGCCCATCAGGTGCTCCAGCACGTCGGCGACCCCGTCCAGGCACTGCGCGAGATGCGCCGGGTCTGCCGCCCGGGAGGGATCGTCGCCGCCCGGGACAGCGACTACGCGGCGATGACCTGGTATCCGGAAGTACCGGGCATGGAGGCGTGGTTGACCCTGTACCGACAAGTCGCCCGCGCCAACGGCGGCGAGCCCGACGCCGGACGCAGACTCCTCTCCTGGGCCCGGCAGGCCGGCTTCACCGACATCACCCCGACCGCCGCCGCCTGGTGTTACGCAACGCCGGAGAGCCGGAGCTGGTGGAGCGGGCTGTGGGCGGACCGTACGGTCGCCTCCACCTACGCGAAGAGGGCGATCGAGGGCGGCTACGCCACGGCCGAGGACCTCACGGCGGCAGCGGCGGCGTGGCACGCCTGGGGCGAGGAGGGCGACGGCTGGTTCATGGTGCCGCACGGCGAGGTGCTCTGCCGGGTGTGACCGGGGACGGGTGTGACCGGGGACGGGACTCCCCGGTCCCGTGGCCGAGCGGCCCGCAATCCTCGGGTCCCGTCGAGGAGGTCCGGACCGGTGCGGGCGGCCGGTCCGGACCGGGGCGAATCGATCACACGACCCGGGAGCCCCAACTAACCTCGTGTGCATGGACATCCTGGGAACCACGCTACGCATCTGCGTCGACGACCTGGAGGCCTCGGTGGCCTTCTACGAGGGCATCACCGGCACCCGGGCACTGCGCTTCGAGCGCGGCGGGGTGTCGGTCGCCGCGATCGGCTGCTTCCTGCTCATGAGCGGGCCCGAGACCGAGCTGGAGGTGCTGCGCAAGGTGGCGGCCACCATCGCGGTCAAGGACGTGGACGAGGCCCGCGAGGCGCTCACCCGGGCCGGCGCGCACATCGTCGCGGGACCGGTCCCGACCCCCGCGGGCCGCAACCTGATCGCTCTGCACCCGGACGGCTCGGTCTTCGAGTACGCGGACCGCAACGCCGTCGTCTGACCCGCCCCGGCCCTCACCAGCACGGGCGGCCCTGCCACCGGGGGCGTCCGCCCACCCGGGCTCGCGCGGAACCGCGGGCCCGGGGACGAGGGCGATATTCCGCATGCCTCTCGTCCTTCCCGTCGTAACCTGGGCCGCGCGCGGATTTCTCCGCGGGAGGAACGCGCGCGGGAAACCTCCGCGTACGGCACGGAAGAAGTGCGGCACCGAAGAGTGCGGCACGGACGAAGGCAGGCACCACGATGGCTACGCAGCACACATACCGGGTGATCGTCCGGGGCACCTGGGACGGGCTGACGGACGACGCGCGGTCCCGGCTGCTCGCCGAGGTGGCGGATCACGGCCTCACGTCCATGCAGTTCACCGAGGAGGGCTCCCTCACCTACGACACCGTGCTGAAGCACTTCAGCTTCCGGTACCTCGTGGTGTCGGACGCCGAGGACGGCGAGGAGATGGCGTCCGCGCTCGCCGAGGAGCGTGCGGAGACCACGCTCGGGGCCCAGGGTTACGGCTACGGTCCACTGCGCTCCACAGCGACGGACATGGACACCATGAAGATCAATTACAAGGGCCGGCGGAGTCCCGGGGCCGCGTGACCGCGGCGGGACGGCCGAGGGGTTCCTCGGCGAGGAGCAGCACGGGCCCGGCGGCCGTGACGCGCAGGCCGGAGACTTCGACGCCGTGCGGGTCGTAGGCGTCCAGGACGCTCCCGCCCCCTCTACTGCGAGCACCGCGCCGACGGAGCGCGAGGAGATCCCCGCGACATCGGCGGGACGGACGGTGACGTACGTGCGGAAGGTGAAGAACCCGATGACGACCGCGGTCACCACCACGAGGAGCAGGAACCGGAAGCGCCAGGGCACCGGGGCGGCGGCGGTCGAGACGACCACCGGTCACATCACCGCACGGGTCGGCGCGATCAGTCCGCGCGCCCCCGGCAGGACGCCTCATCCGGGTGCCGTGCCGCAGAGCGGCGTGGCTCGGTGAAGAGGGCCGGCAGCACGGCCGGCAGGCGTCGGCGGGGAATCCGCCGGGTCATCGCGGTCAACGGGACGGCGGTCGCCATCACGACGAGGCCGTATCCGGCCACCAGGTAGCCACGGACGGCAGCAGCACCCGGAGACCGTGCGCGATCCGCGGCAGCAGACCACCGGCAGCGCCTCGACCGTGGCGAACGCGAAGAGTGCGAGCGACAGCCCGGCCCCCGCGACGAGCGCCCGCGCCCTCGGGACATCCGCCCCGGAGCCTTCATCTCCGACTACGGCGAGCCCGTATCCGTGGTCACGGCCGAGCCCTCCCCCCTCCCCCGCCGGGTCCACCCGCGCTACGACCCCCGAGGTGAGGGGGTACCCGAACGGATCCGGCGCGCAGCAGAAGACCACGCGAAGGTTTCCCTGTCAACATCGAAACTTTCGAACTCCGCGTGCTCCCCCGGCAGTCCGCGCGGCCCGCAATCGATCCGCGCGAGACAGCCACCCCGGCGACAGGACACATTAACTGACGGATCGCCATTTCAAGGCCGACACGGCTACGCAGGGCGGGAGTTGAGGGTGTTCAGGGTGTAACCACCCGATTGCCTCTGCGTGATGCGATCGTAACCGGGCCGTGCGGGCGGGGGGCTGGTGGCGAGCCGACCGAGCCGCGTATGTTGCCGCCCACAACATTCAACGCCCGTGTACGCACCGCGTGTTCGCCGCGTTGCCGGTAATCCATCACTGCCGACCCGTGCGACCGGCGCCGGACGGCCGTACCCCCAGAAAGGGGCCCTTCCGATGCGCAAGGGACTTGTCCTCGCCGGCACCTCCATGGTGCTCATGACTTCGCTCGCCGCCTGCGGCAGCTCCTCCGGTGACGACGGAGCCGACGGCGGTGCCAAGAAGCCGAAGATCGGCGTGATTCTTCCGGACAGCAAGTCGTCGGCCCGCTGGGAGGACGCGGACCGCCCGCTGCTGACCGCCGCCTTCAAGGCCGCGGGCGTGGACTACGACATCCAGAACGCGGAGGGCGACAAGCAGGCCTTCCAGACCATCGCCGACCAGATGATCACCAAGGGTGTCAACGTCCTGGTGATCGTGAACCTGGACAGCGGCACCGGCAAGGCCGTCCTCGCCAAGGCCAAGTCGCAGGGCGTGGCCACGATCGACTACGACCGGCTGACCCTGGGCGGCTCCGCCCAGTACTACGTGAGCTTCGACAACACGGCCGTCGGCAAGCTCCAGGGCGAGGGCCTCGGCAAGTGCCTGACCGACCTGAAGGCCGAGAAGCCGGTCGTCGCCGAGCTGAACGGCTCCCCCACCGACAACAACGCCACGCTGTTCGCCCAGGGTTACAACAGCGTCCTCGACCCGAAGTACGCCTCCGGCGAGTACGGCAAGGGACCCAACCAGTCGGTTCCGGACTGGGACAACGCCCAGGCCGGCACGATCTTCGAGCAGATGCTGACCAGCGAGCCCAGGATCGGCGGAGTGCTGGCCGCCAACGACGGCCTAGGCAACGCCGCCATCGCCGTGCTGCGCAAGAACCACCGCAACGGCCAGGTGCCCGTCACCGGCCAGGACGCCACGGTCCAGGGCCTGCAGAACATCCTGGCCGGGGACCAGTGCATGACGGTCTACAAGGCCGTGAAGAAGGAGGCGGACGCCACCGCTCAGCTCGCGGTGAGCCTGGCCAAGGGCGAGAAGGGGAAGACCAACGCCACCGTCAACGACCCGGAGGGCAAGCGCGACGTCGCCGCGGTCCTCGAGACCCCGACGGCCATCTACCGGGACAACGTCAAGGACGTCGTGGCCGACGGATACGTGACCAAGGCCGACCTGTGCACCGGCAAGTACGCCGCCCTGTGCACCAAGTACGGCATCCAGTAGACCAGTCCGGACCGGTCGCCCCGGCCGGGCGGTCCGGCAGACCGTGCCGGGGCGTCCCGGCGTGACCGAGAGGCCCCGGACCGGACGCTCCGGCCGGGGCCCGCGGCGCAACGACTCGTAAGGAGCCGTCCACCCATGACAGCGACCCCGATCCTCGAACTGCGGGGGATCGACAAGAGCTTCGGCGCGGTGCAGGTACTGCACGAGGTGAACTTCGCCGCCTACCCCGGGGAGGTGACCGCCCTGGTCGGCGACAACGGTGCCGGCAAGTCCACGCTGGTGAAGTGCGTCGGCGGGATCCATCCGGTCGACTCGGGCGAGTACCTCTTCGACGGCAAGCCGGTCCATGTGCACAGCCCGCGCGACGCCGCTCAGCTGGGCGTGGAGATCGTGTACCAGGACCTCGCGCTCTGCGACAACCTCGACATCGTCCAGAACATGTTCCTCGGCCGTGAGAAGCGCCGGGGCATCGTGCTCGACGGCTGGACGATGGAGGAGATGGCCGCCAAGACACTGAAGAGCCTCTCCGTCCGTACCGTGAAGTCGGTCCGCCAGAAGGTCTCCAGCCTCTCCGGCGGGCAGCGGCAGACCGTGGCCATCGCCAAGGCGGTGCTGTGGAACAGCAAGGTGGTCGTCCTCGACGAGCCGACCGCCGCGCTCGGCGTCGCGCAGACCGCGCAGGTCCTGGAGCTCGTCCGCAGGCTCGCCGACAACGGACTCAGCGTCGTGCTGATCTCGCACAACATGAACGACGTCTTCGCGGTGTCCGACCGGATCGCCGCCCTCCACCTGGGCCGGATGGCCGCCCAGGTCAAGACCTCGGACGTGACGCACGCCCAGGTCGTGGAACTGATCACCGCGGGCCGCAGCGGGGACCTGGGCCTCGCCGACAGCAACGGAGCCACCACATGACCGCCCTCGCGCCCGAGAAGCCGGAAGGACACGGAGAGGCCGGAGCATCCGGCGCCGACGACCGCACCGGGACGGCCGGTACCGGCGCGCTCGCCCGTGCCTACGTCGAGCGGGTGCGCGGCGGCGAACTGGGCGTGCTCCCCGCCGTCCTCGGCCTCGTCGTCCTCTGCGCGTTCTTCGCGATCCTCCGCCCCGTCTTCCTGACCGAGCTCAACTTCGCCAACCTGCTGACCCAGAGCGCGGGCAGCATCGCCATCGCCATGGGCCTGGTCTTCCTCCTTCTCCTCGGCGAGATCGACCTCTCCGCCGGGTACGCCAGCGGCGTCTGCGCCGCCGTACTGGCGATCCTCCTCACCGACCACGGCTGGCCCTGGTACGGAGCGGTGGGCGCCGCGATGCTGACCGGGGTGGCGATCGGCCTGCTCCTCGGCACCCTGGTGGCCAGAATCGGGATTCCGTCCTTCGTCGTCACCCTGGCCGCGTTCCTGGGCTTCCAGGGCATCGTGCTGATCCTCCTGAAGGAGGGCACCAACATCTCGATCGAGGACCGGACGATCCTCGCCATAGCCAACAACAACCTGAGCCCCGCGCTCGGTTGGGTGCTGCTCGCGGTCTGCGTCGCCGCCTACGCCGCCGTCCAGTTCCGCGCCAACAGCAACCGCAGATCGCGCGGACTGGCCACCTCACCGCCCGCCCTGCTCGCCCTGCGTCTCGGGGCGGCCACCGTGCTCGGCGGCCTGGCGGTGTACCTGCTCAACCAGGAACGGAGCCGCAACGTCATCGTCGACTCGCTCAAGGGCGTGCCCATCGTGGTACCGGTCATCGGCGCCCTGCTGGTCATCGGCACCTTCGTGCTCCAGCGCACCTCCTTCGGCCTGCACATCTACGCGGTGGGCGGCAGCGCCGAGGGGGCCCGCAGGGCAGGCATCAACGTGGCCTTCATCCGCGTCGCCGCCTTCGTCATCTGCTCGGCCATGGCGGCCGTCGGCGGCATCATCGCCGCCTCGCGAGGCAACTCGGTGGACCCGAACACCGGCGGCAGCAACGTGCTGCTGCTCGCCGTCGGCAGCGCGGTCATCGGCGGCACCAGCCTCTTCGGCGGTCGCGGACGCGTCATCGACGCCGTCCTGGGCGGCATGGTGGTCGCCGTGATCCAGAACGGAATGGGCCTCATGGGGTACAGCTCGGGCGTCAAGTACGCTGTCACCGGTTCGGTACTGCTGGTCGCCGCGGGGGTGGACGCTCTGTCCCGCCGCCGCGCCGCTCAACGATGAGGCTCACCGCCGCACAACGATGAGGTTCACCCTATGAAAGCCGGTCCTTCCCAGGAGGAAATACGCCGGCACAACCTCAGCACGGTGCTGCGCCACGTACACATCGGCGGCCCCGCCTCCCGGACCGTTCTCGCCGAACGCATGGGAGTCAACCGCAGCACCGTGCTGGGCCTGGTCAGTGAGCTCACCGCCGCGGGCCTCGTACGCGAGGAACTCCCCCGGGACACCGGCCGGGCGGGACGGCCCTCACTGGTCGTACGGCCCGAGCCCGCACGCGCGTACGTCCTGGCGTTCGACATCGGCGTCGACCGTCTGACGGCCGCCCGCATCGGCCTGGGCGGCCTCTTCCTCGACCGGCGCGAAATTCCCTGGCCCGGGGCGGGCCCCCAGCGCCCCGGCGAGGTCGCGGACGCGCTCACGGCATCGGCCCGGCAGATGCTGACCACGACACCGGCCGGCAGCCACTGCGTCGGCGTGGGGGTGGCGGTGCGCGGTATCGTCCGCCACCCCGACGGACTGGTCCGTTTCGCGCCCAACCTCGGCTGGACGGAGGAGGACTTCGGCGCCCAGCTCGCCGACCGCCTCGGCCTCTCCGTCCCGGTCACCATCGGCAACGAGGCCAATGTCGCGGCCCTCGCCGAGCACTTGCGCGGCGCGGGCGCCGGCTGCCGGAACGTCGTCTACCTGCACGGCGACATCGGTATCGGGGCCGGTGTCATCGTCGACGGACGACTGCTGCGCGGCGACGAGGGGTACGGCGGCGAGGTCGGCCACATGATCGTGAACCCGCACGGCGGAAGGCGCTGCGGCTGCGGGGCCACCGGCTGCCTCGAAGCCGAAGCGGGCGCCCGGGCGCTCCTGGAGGCCTCCCGGCGTGACGGCCGTACCCCGGGCTACGACTCCGTACGCGCCGTCGTCGCCGCCGCGGACCGGGGGGACGTCGTCGCCGCCGCGGCGCTGCGCGGCGTCGGCGACTGGCTCGGTATCGGGGTCGCCAACCTGGTCAACCTCTTCAATCCGGGAACAGTGATCTTCGGCGGGGTACTGCGTGACGTCTTCCTCGGGTCGGCCGCGCAGGTGCGCAGCCGCATCAACACCACCGCTCTCAGGGCCTCCCGCGAGAATCTCCGGCTGCGGGTCTGCGAGCTCGGCGACAGCACGGTGCTGATCGGCGCGGCGGAACTCGCCTTCTCCGAGAGTCTGGACAATCCCCTGGAGGTCCTGGCCCGGCTCGACGGGCAGCGGGCGCTCGTCGACTGAGGGTGCCGGCGCCGGGCGCACACGGGGAGCCCGGCCGCCGAGAAGGCGGTCGGGCCCGCGCAGTCGTGGCGGGCGTCGCCGGCCCCTCCCGTACGTCGGGGCCGTACCTCTTCAGCTCCACAGCTCCACCGGCCTCGGCACATGGTGGAGGTGCGGACCAGGAGAGTGGGGGTGACCGGCAGCCGTGCCTTGCCCAGGTCTTCCCGTTCCCGCCGGGTCCGGCCGGAGCGGAGAGGAGGCCCCGCCGCCGCGACGCGGGTACGTGTGGTCCGTGCGAGGCTGGAGAGACGTACGGGTACGGGCGGAGCCGCTTGCCCCGGGCAGCTCCGTGCACACCACACGGAAAGGTACCGACATGGCTGACACCTCCCTCGCGGGCCGACGGGTTCTGGCGATCGTGACCAACTACGGCGTCGAACAGGACGAGCTGATCGTACCGGTCGCGCAGCTGCGGGACAGCGGCGCGGAAGTGCAGGTGGCGGCCGTCTCCCCGGACGAGATCCGCACCCTGGTCGGCGACAAGGACCCGGGCAGGGCGGTACGGCCGGATCTGACGCTGGCGGACGTCGATCCGACGGCGTACGACCTGCTGCTCGTCCCCGGCGGGACGCTGAACGCCGACACTCTGCGACTTCAGGACGAGGCACTGGAGATCCTCCGGTCGTTCACCCGGAGCGGCCGGCCCGTCGCGGCGATCTGTCACGGCCCGTGGCTGCTGGTGGAGGCCGGTGCGGTCGACGGCCGCACGCTGACCTCGTATCCCTCGGTGCGCACGGACATCCGGAACGCGGGCGGGACCTGGGTGGACGAGCCGGTGATCGCCGACACCGCCGGTGACTGGACCCTGATCACCTCCCGCACCCCGGACGACCTCGGCCCCTTCGTGCGCGAGGCGAAGGCGGCCCTCGTCGTCCGTAAGGGCTGAACGCGGGCCGCAGGGAGCTACCGATGACGCATGCCGCGATCTTCGACGTGGACGGAACCCTCGTCGACACGAACCATCTGCACGTGACCGCGTGGTGGGAGGCCTTCCGCCAGGCCGGACACAGCGTCGCCATGCACGACATCCACCGGTCGGTGGGCCTGGGCGGGAACGATCTGATCGCCGGGCTCCTGGGCGAGGGACGCCGCGAGGAGGAGGACGACCGCATCAGCGCCGCGCACTCGACGCTGTACGCGACCTTCTTCGACCGGCTGCCCGCCTTCGACCGGGCGGCCGACCTGTTGCGGGAGCTGGACGGGCGCGGCTGGCAGGTCGTGCTGGCGACCTCGGCGACCGGCGCCGAACTCGGCGCGCTGCGGCGCGTGCTGGACGCCGACGACGTCGTCCGGGCCACCGCGTCGGCCGGCGACACCGCCGAGGGCAAGCCCGCCCCCGATCCGGTGGAGCACGCGATGGAGCTGGTGGGCGGCGCACCGGAGACCTCCGTCTTCGTCGGCGACACCGTCTGGGACATGAGGGCCGCCGCACGGGCGGGGGTCACCGCGGTCGGGGTGCTGAGCGGCGGCATCCCGCGCGAGGACCTCGTGGAGTCCGGCGCCGCCGGGGTGTACAGCGATGTCGCGGACCTGCTGAACCGCCTCGGCCGGAGCCCTTTCGCCGTCCCGGACGCCGGCTGAGGAACGGGCTGCCGGCATCCGGGAGACGCCCCGCGCGGCACACCTGTCAGCCCTGCTCCTCCGGCAGCATCTCCGAGGTGATCGCCCAGCGCTCGTGGTCGCGCCACGCTCCGTCGATGTGGAGGAAGTCCGGCGAGAACCCTTCGAGCCGGAAGCCGGCCCGCCGCACCAGCGCGATCGAAGCCGCGTTGCCGGGCTGCACGTTGGCTTCCAGCCGGTGCAGTCCGAGCGGCCCGAAGGCGTACCGGAGGACGAGACCGAGCGCCTCGGACATCAGCCCCCGCCCGGCGGCGTGCGCGAAGGCACCGTAACCGAGGGCCCCGCAGCGGAAGGCTCCGCCGACGATGTTGTTGATGTTGACGAATCCCGCGATCGCACCGTCCGCCGCACGTTCGCCGACGAGGAAGCCCTCCCTGTCGGGGCTCGCCAGCAGCCGTCCCGCGTAGGCGGCGTACGCCTCCTCCTCGGTGGGCGGGAAGAGCCAGGGGCGGTGCAGGGCGCGGCTCTCCCGTGCGCGGGCGGTGAACTCGGCGGCGTCCTCGGGGGCGAAGCGGCGCAGCGAGGTCAGCGGACCCTGCGGGAGACCCGCGCCAGAGTGTCCGGCGGACGGGGCGTGCGCGGTGGCCCCGGAATCAGGAGCCGCTTCGGCGTGCGGGGCGCCGACAGAATGATCATCCGATACGTGCATCGGCCCACGGTAGGACGGACCGGACGGAGGCGGAAACTCCTCACCCGCCCCGGCGCACCCGCTCACCCGTTCCCGGTCGTCACTTGTTCCGCCGCCGGAACACGTATCCCCCGCAGACCAGGCCCGCGAGGAAGACACCCAGCAGAGCGAGCCAGAGCGGCATGGTGACCGTCGGGACGATGACGCGGATGGTGACGTCCCCGGTGTTCACGCAGATGAAGACGATCGCCAGCACCGCGATGACGGCCACGACGATACGGCCGGGGGTGAGCCAGCCGTTACTGGCTCCTCTGCCGTCGCTGGACACGTTCTTGGGGCTCATGGGTCCGGCCTTTCCCTGGTCGCCGGAGCAGCCCCGCGCGGGTCGGGCCGAACGCGACCGCCCTCCGGCGACCAGCATGCGCCCGTGGGGCGTCCGGCGACCGGTGGTGTGCGTCCGTTCGGGTGACGCGCGACTCAGCCGGCCGGGACCACCGGCAGTTCCAGCACCCCGGTGTCCTGCGGTGAGGCGGAGACGGTGACGGGCTTGGCCCCCCGGTTGCCGTAGTACGCGGTGTCGCTCCCCGCGATCACGAGGCGGAGCCGGTGTCCGGCGGCGAACCGGTGGACGATGCCCGGCAGCCGTACGGTGAAGGGCCTGGTCACGTCGGGGACGCGCACGGGGGCGACCAGCCGGTGGACGAGCTCGACGGACCCGTCGGGGGCGAGGTCGTACATCTTGACGAAGAGCACCAGCCGGTCGGCGGCGTCCCCGCTGTTCTGGGCCTTCTCCGCCTTCGGGGAGGACACCCGCAGCCGGGCGCGCGGCGCGCCCACGACGTCGAGGCCGGCCGCGAGCGGGGCGGAGGTCCAGTCGAGGTGGGTACCGGCGGTGTCGTACGGGTCGATGTCGGGGAGTCCGGTGAGCCCGGAGAGCGAGGTCTCCGAATGGCTGCTGGGCAGCGGCCAGTTGGTGTACGAACGGCTGCCGGCGACCACGTCCTGGCGGCGGTCGGTCAGGGTGCCGTCGCCGGAGAGGTACAGGGTGCGGGAGGGTACGGGCGGTGCGTCGGCGGTGCCGTATCCGCTCGTCCAGTCGCGGTAGTACGCGAAGGCGGGCCCGGTGTCGGCGGCCTGGTGGCGGAGGTAGCGGCCGAACCAGGCGAGGATGCGCCGGCCGACGTAACTGGTCTCCAGATTGCCCTGCGACAGGTCGAGTTCACCGGGGGTGGCGCCTCCTCCGCTGTGCCCCCAGGCCTGCCAGATCATCTTGGCGGGGGTGCCGTGCGCCCGCAGCGTGTCGTAGGTGTCGGTGGCCTCGTTCAGGTTGAACAGGGTGTCCGCCTGGCCCTGCACCAGGAGGGTGGGCGCCTCGACCCGGTCGAGGTAGGAGACCGGGGAGACGCCGCGCGTGTAGGCGAGCACGGCGCCGGCTTCGGCTGCCGGGTAGCGGCCGGAGTTGAGGAAGCTGATGGTGTCGCAGGCCTCGGGGGTGAAGTGCAGGCAGTCCAGGGTGCCGAAGCGTGACGGGTCGAGGCTGGGGGCGAGGAGCGGCTGCCCCTCGCCCATCAGGTAGAAGCCGTTGGTCCACTGCCATTTGAAGACGCCCGGGGCACGGGAGGCGGCGGCGCCTCCCACGACGGTGCTTCCCGTAGCACTGCTCCCCGTGGCTCCGCTTCCCGTGACGGTGCTTCCCGTGGCGCTGTCGGGCGTCACGTTGTTCGGCGCGAGCGAGTAGCCGAGGTCGTTCCAGGTGATGAGGGGGACCAGCGCGTCGACGCGGTGGTCGGCGGAGGCGGTGGCCAGTTGGACGGCGCCTCCGTACGAGCCCCCGATCATGCCGACGCGCGGGTCGCCCGCCCCGTCGAGCGTGACGAAGTCGGCGCGGGTGCCGTCGTCGGCCGCCCGGGTGCCCGCGAGGAAGTCGACCAGTCCGGAGGCGGCCTTCCCGTCGGCCTCCGGGGCGTCGAGGGTGATCAGGCAGCCGGACCGGCCGAAGCCGAGGCCGGAGTAGACCAGCCCCACGTAGCCCCGGGCGGCGAAAGCGCGGCCGAGGGCGTCGGTGGAGCCGTCCGACTTGCTGCCCGCGAAGCCGTTGGTCGCCAGGACCGCCGGAACGGGGTGCGCGGCGTCGGCTCCGCGCGGGCGGTAGAGGTCGGCGTCGACGGTGCAGTCGTGACCGCCCGCGCGCACGGTGAACTTCAGCGGGGTGACGGTGTACGGCTCGTCCACCGCGCGGGCGGGGGCGGCCAGGACGAGCGGGGCGGTCAGCGCCGCTCCGGCGAGGGCCGCGAACGGTTTCCCGAACCTGGCGACGACACCTGACACCGCGGACCTCCACACCCAGCGCACCGGAACCACCGGCCGACGCCTGAACAGACCACCGAAACGTCGAAACGCGCGGGAACGAACCAGGTCACCGACCCGTCGATGACAGAACGTGTTCATGCTGTGACACGGAGCACACCGGTGTCAACGCTCCGGCCGCCAATTCCCCCGAGGGTGTCGCGGGCCGGCGAGCGACATGCCGTTGCGCACACGCCCGTCCGTCGTGGTTCACTCGCGCGATGAATCTTCTGCTGACGGCGAGCGGCCTGCGCAACGAGACTCTGCGGGACGCGCTGCGGGACATGCTGGGAAAGCCGTTCGGGTCGGCGAACGTCGTGTACGTTCCCACGGCGTCGGTCGCCGAGCCCGGGGACCACGGGTGGCTCCTCGCGGACATGAACCGGCTGCACGGCCTCGGCTGGCGCGAGTTCGACATCCTGGAACTGAACGGCCTGCCCCGGGAGACGGTGCTCGACCGGCTGCTCCACGCCGATGTCATCCATGTGGGTGGCGGCAATCAGTACCACCTCGCTCGCGGCATCACCGGCAACGGCCTGGCCGACGGCGTCCTGGAGGCACTGGAGAGCCGGGTCTACGTGGGGATGAGCGCCGGATCGATGGTCTTCAGCCAGAACCTCACCGCGCACTCCGCCGACGTCTTCGGGGACGCCGAGGATCTCCACGCACTCGGCGCGACGGCCGTGGAGCCACCGTTCGGCCTCTTCGACTGGTATCTCAAGCCCCACCTGCATTCGCCGGACTTCCCCGAGCGGGACGACGCCTGGGCCGACCGCGTCTCCGCGCGGGCGGACTTCCCGGTCTTCTTCATCGACGACGACACGGCCGTCCGCGTCAGGGACGACGAGGTGGACGTCGTCACCGAGGGCCGGTGGCGCTTCCATCCCTGACGCGACTCCGTGCGCGGCGGGGAGGGGCCTGCCGGGCCCGCTCCCCGCCGCTGCCGCCGTCCGGACGTGACGTGCTGTCAGACGAGCGCGGGAACCTCCACCGTGAGGGTCGCCCGGCCGCCGTCCGCAGGGGCGTCGAGCACGGCGGGGAGCCCGAGCGGGACGGTGAGGGTGGTCGGGCCGTGGCCGAATCCCAGCTCCTCGACGACGGGCACCCCGAGAGTGCCGAGCCGGTCGGCGAGCACCGCGCGGACCCGTTCGTACGGTCCGCAGTTCTCCCAGGAGCCGCAGACCACCCCGGCGACGCCGTCCAGGGCGCCGGAGCGCAGCAGCCGGGTGAGGATGCCGTCGATGCGGTACGGGTCCTCGGTGACGTCCTCGATGAGCAGGAGGCCGCCCCGGGCCGAGGGGCGGGCGCCGGGGGTGCCGAGGTCGGCCGCGAGCAGGCTGACGCAGCCGCCGTAGGTGACGCCGCGGGCCTGTCCGGGGACCAGGGAGGCCGCGGTCTCCAGGCCCAGGGTGCGTACCGACCCGGGTTCGAAGAGGGTGGCGCGCAGTCCGTCCTGGGTGGCCGCGTCCTTGAGGAAGGTCTCGGCGCCGACCATCGGGCCGAGCAGCGTGGAGAACCCGGCGCGCAGGGCGAACGCCTCGTGGAGCACGGTGATGTCGCTGTAGCCGACGAACGGCTTGGGGCCGGCCGCGCGGATGGCGGTCCAGTCGAGCAGGTCGACCATGCGGTGCGCGCCGTAGCCGCCCCGGGCGCAGAGGATCGCGTCGACGGACGGGTCGCACCAGGCGTCCTGGAGGTCCTGGGCGCGGTGTTCGTCGGTCCCGGCGAGGTAGCGCAGTTCGGGGTGGACGTCGCGTGCGTGCGGGGTGACGAAGGGATCGAGGTCCCAGCCGCGCAGCAGGTCGAGCCCGGCGTCGAGCCGTTCGGCGGGTACGGGCCCGCTGGGCGAGACGACGGCGACCCGGGCGCCGGGCCGGAGCCGGGATGCGCGGGCGAGCGGTGCGGGGCCGGCTCCGGTACCGGCGGGGGCCGCGCTCATCGCTTCAGCTCCAGGGCCGGTACGTCGACTCCGTCGATGCCGAAGGTCTGTGCGTACAGGGAGAGTTCGGCCTCCAGTGCGCGGATCAGGGTGGCCTCCAGCCGGAATCCGTGGCTCTCCCCCGCGAAGGTGAGGTAGGCGTGCGGGATGCCGCGTCCCTCGATCGCGGCGAGGAACCGCTCGCACTGCGCGGGCGGGCAGATCACGTCGTCCAGCCCCTGGAGCAGCAGGAACGGGGTGCGGAGCCGGTCCGCGTGGGTGAGGGGCGACCGGTCGCGGTAGCGGTCGGGCACCTCGGCGAGCGGGCCGACCAGGGACTCCAGGTACTGCGACTCGAAGTCGTGGGTCTCGCCGACCGCCCAGCCGGTGAGGTCGAGGATGGGGTAGCTGATGGCCCCGCAGGCGTAGAGGTCGGTGCTGGTCAGGGAGGCGGCGGCGGTCCAGCCGCCGGCGCTGCCGCCCCGGATCGCCAGCCGGGCGCGGTCGGCGGAGCCTTCGGCGGCGAGTGCCTCGGCGACGGCGGCGCAGTCCTCGACGTCGACGACGCCCCACTGTTCGCGGAGCCGTTCTCGGTAGGTGCGTCCGTAGCCGGTCGATCCGCCGTAGTTGACCTCGACGACGCCGATGCCGCGCGAGGTGAAGTAGGCGATCTCCAGGTCGAGGGCGAGCGGGACGCGGCTGGTGGGACCGCCGTGCGCCCAGACGACGTACGGCGGCAGTTCGCCCTCGGGGCCGGTGTGCCCGGGGTTGCGGGGCGGGTAGACCAGGGCGTGGATGTCCCGGCCGTCCGGCCCGGCGAAGGTGCGTTCCTCGGGCCGGGGGTAGTACGCCGGGTCGACGGAGTCGGTGTGCGGTGCGCCGATGGTCCGGGTGTGGCCGGTCGAGGTGTCCAGCTCGACGACCTCGTAGCCGCTGTACGGGCTCGCGGCCACGCCGACGACACGGTCGCCCCGGACGGCCAGGGTCTCGGTCCAGGCGGTCCAGGGCCCGGCCACGTCGACGAGGTCGCCGGTCTCCGGGTCGAGCACGCCGAGCCGGGTAGTGCCCTTGCCGTGGATGACGGCGATCAGTCCGTTGTCGAGCCGCCGGAACCAGCGCAGGCCGATCTTCCAGAGCGGTCCGCCGAACTCCTCGCCCCGGCCGGGGCAGAGGGTGGTGGTCGGTACGGCTGCGCCGGATACGGCGTCGGGGCGGATGCGCTGGAGCTGCCACCAGTCGCCGGTGTCGGAGACGAAGAGCAGCGAGCCGTCCCGGTCCCACTCCACCTGGCAGACCGACTCGTCGGTGTCGCCGACGAGGGGCCGGATTGCGGTGAAGGTGCCCTCACCGGTGACCTCGGCGAGCATCACGACCGTGCCGTCCCACGGCATCCGCGGGTGGTCCCAGGCGATCCAGGCGGCCCGGCGGCCGTCGTGCGAGAGCCGGGGACCGGTGACGAAGCGGTGGCGGTCGTCGGAGAGTTCGCGTACGGCGGCGCGGTCGTCGGCGGCGGAGCCGTCCAGGGGGACGGCGGCCACGACCCTGCGCACGTCCGAGGGGCCCTCGCCGGTGAACTCCTCCAGGACGCACCAGACCTCGTCCCGGTCCTGGTGGATCTGCGGGTCCACCCAGCGCAGCCCGCCGCCGGTGGCGGAGACCGGGGTGAGCGGCCAGGGGGCGTCGGGGCCGTCCGGGGCGTAGGCGTAGAGCCGCTGGTCGGCGAAGTGGACGAAGACGACGAGCGGGCCTCCCGAGGCGCGGGCGATTCCGGCCCACGGCTGCCCGCCGTACTCGATGACCCGGCTGCGGACGTTCCACGGCGCGGGCAGCACGGTGGTGACCGCCCCCTCCGCGCTCCGGCGCACCAAGGCGCGCCGGCCTCCTTCGGCGGGGCGGGGCTCGGTCCACCAGACCTCCTCGCCGACGGTGCCGACGTACTCGGGGCGTCCGTCGTGCGAGGCGGCGAGCGCCGCGTCGACGGGGGTGGACCAGGTGCCGTACGGGGCCGGGGCCGGGGCGGAGGTGATGGTGGGCTGGGCGGTCGTGCTGGGCTGGGTGGACGCCATGGTTGATTCCCCCGTCGTGGTCAGGCGCTGCGCAGGTAGTGGTCGAGGACGCGGACCCCGTAGTGCAGGGCGTCCACGGGAACGCGTTCGTCGACACCGTGGAAGAGCGCCTGGTAGTCGAAGCCGGCCGGCAGCTTGAGCGGTGAGAAGCCGTAGCCGGTGATGCCGAGGCGGGAGAACTGCTTGGCGTCCGAGCCGCCCGACATGGAGTACGGGACGGCGTGCGCGCCGGGGTCGAAGAGTTCGACGGCGGCGCGCAGCTTGGCGAAGGTCGGGGAGTCCACGGGTGCGGTGAGCGGCACCTCGCGGTGGATGAACTCCCAGTCGACGCCCGGTCCGGTGAGCAGGTCCATGGTGCTGTGGAACTCGTCCTCGCCGCCCGGGACCACGCGTCCGTCGATGACGGCGGTGGCGTGGCCGGGGATGACGTTGACCTTGTATCCGGCGTCCAGCTGGGTCGGGTTGCTGCTGTTGCGGACGGTCGGCGCGATCAGGGCGGCGGCCGGGCCCAGCTTGCCGAGGAGTTCGTCGACGTCGAAGCCGGGGGCGTCGAGGTCGACGGTGAGGCCGTGCAGCGCGGCGATCTCGGTGAGCCCGGCGCGCACGGTCGGGGTGAGGCGGACGGGCCAGGCGTACTCGCCGATCCTGGTGACGGCGGCGGCCAGCCGGGTCACCGCGTTGTCGCGGTTGACCTTGGAGCCGTGGCCCGCCCTGCCGTGGGCGGTGAGCTTCAGCCAGCCCGTACCGCGCTCGCCCGCGGCGATCGGGTAGAGCGAAAGGCCGTCGCCGGCGTGGAAGGTGAAGGCGCCGGACTCGCTGATGCCCTCGGTGCAGCCTTCGAAGAGGCCGGCGTGCCGGTCGGCGAGGAAGCCCGAGCCGTCGGCGGCGCTGGCCTCCTCGTCGGCGGTGTAGGCGATGACGATGTCGCGGCGGGGGCGGACGCCCGCGCGGGCCCAGCCCCGGACGACGGCGAGCACCATCGCGTCCATGTTCTTCATGTCGACGGCGCCGCGGCCCCAGACGACACCGTCGCGCACCTCGCCGGAGAAGGGGTGCACGGTCCAGTCGGCCGCCTCGGCGGGGACGACGTCGAGGTGGCCGTGGACGAGGAGGGCGTCGGCCGAGGGGTCGGTGCCCTCGATGCGCGCCACCACGTTGGTCCGGCCCGGGGTGCGCTCCAGCAGGACCGGTTCCAGGCCGATGTCCGCGAGGCGTTCGGCGACGTACTCGGCGGCCGGGCGTTCCTGGCAGGTGCCGTCACCGCTGTTGGTGGTGTCGATCCGGATGAGCTCCGAGGTGAACGTCACCGATTCGTCGAGGGCCTGCTGGTCCACGGAATCGGGGGCGGGCGACTCAGCCATACTGTTCCTCCACTGCGGCCGACACGATCGTCGTGACCGCCTTGAACGTGCGGATCCCCTCGTACATCGTCGCGCTGGTGTACGCGACGCGCCGTTCGCCGGTCTGGGCCACGCCGGGGACGACGGTGGCGGCGGAAGCCAGGTGCTCGGCGTCGAACTCCAGCTCCACGGCGTAGGTTCCCCCGGTCACGGGGTCGTACCGGACGGCGAGCGGCGCGGCCTCGGCCGCCGCCGCGCGGATGTCGGCGGCGGTTCGGGCGGGGGTGCGGCAGACCGCCGCGTACCGGGAGACGTAGTCCTTGACGGCGACCTTGCGGGCGTCGGGGGCGTACCCCTGCGCGTCCACGCAGGTCAGGTCGTCGCCGGTGACCAGCACGACCGGGACGCCGTACTCGGCGGCGACGTGCGCGTTGAGCAGTCCCTCACTCGCGCGTGCGCCGTTCAGCCAGACGCCGGTGATCGAGTTGGCCAGGTAGGTGTGGGCGAGGACGCCCTCGGTGCCGGCGCCGGTGTGGTAGCCGACGAAGGCGACGGCGTCGACGTCCCCGTGCTGGATTCCCTCGACCATGGAGAGGGTCTTGTGCCGTCCGGTGATCATCTGGACGCGGTCGTCGAGCTGTTCCAGGAGCAGGTTGCGCATGCTCCAGTGGGCTTCGTTGATGAGGACCTCGTCGGCTCCCCCGTCGAAGAAACCGAGGGCCGCCGCGTTCACGTCCGAGGTGAACAGGGGGCGGCAGCGCTCCCACTGGGGAGCCCCTGGCAGGACGTCACCGGGCCAGGTCACACCGGTGGCGCCCTCCATGTCGGCGCTGATGAGGATCTTCATGCGGCCATACGGTACGCGCCCCGGTCCGCGCCGACCACGGCATTGAGGGGAGCATCACGTGGCGCCGGGCGCGTCACGGTCCTCCCCGCGTCACCGTCCTCCCCGCACCGCCGGGACGACCGGGCGGATGCGCCGGGGCGGCACGGTGCGGGGGTGTCCGGGGCGCTTCCACTCGCGCGGGTAGCCGACGGAGACCTCCTCGAAGGGGACCCCGTCGTACACGGTGGACCGGGGGATGTGGAGGTGCCCGTAGACCATCGCGGCGACGGGGAAGCGGCGGTGCCAGTCGGCGGTCCGTTCGGTGCCGCACCACAGGGCGAACTCGGGGTAGCGCAGGACGTCCATGGGGGTGCGGACGAGCGGATAGTGGTTGACCAGGACGAGCGGCATGTCCGGGTCGAGCGCGCCGAGCCGCTCCTCGGTCAGGCGCACCCGCGCCTCGCACCAGGCGTGGCGGCTCTCGTACGGGTCCGGGTGGAGCAGGTACTCGTCGGTGCACACCACGCCCGCTTCGTGGGCGGCGGCCAGCGCCTCCTCTCGGCTGAGCCCGGGGTGGGTGCGGAAGGTGTAGTCGTACAGCAGGAAGAGCGGGGCGACGGTCACGGGTCCCCGCGGCCCCTGCCAGACCGGGTAGGGGTCCTCCGGCGTGACGATCCCGAGGCTCCGGCAGAGTTCCACGAGGTGGTCGTAGCGCTCGACCCCGCGCAGCCGCAGGGGGTCCTTCGGGGGCGTCCACAGCTCGTGGTTGCCGGGTACCCAGACGACTTTGGCGAAGTTCGAGGCGAGGACGCCGAGGGCCCAGGCGATGTCCTCGGACATCTCGCCGACGTCCCCGGCGACCAGGAGCCAGTCCTCCTCCGTCTCCGGCCGGAGACCGGCGACGATCCGGCGGTTCTCCTCGTGGACCACGTGAAGGTCGCTGATGGCCAGGAGATTGCCCGGAATCTGCGGCAAGTCGCTTCCTCTCGTCGGCCTCCGGGTGCGGAGGCGGTGCGTGCCGGTGCCATCCACCGGTGGCCGGGTCCCCGGGGCCTCCCGTTCGGATCAGGCCGGAGTCGCGGGGGCGTGCCGCCATCGAAGGCTGGCACGTCCGGCCGCCGGACGTAACCCCTGTCTGGCGTGTCGCGGGGTTCGAACGCCGCGAGGGCGACGCGGACGTGCGGGGGGACCCGGCGGCCGGCCTACGCGGGACGACCCGGCGGCCGGCCTACGCGGGGCGGCTCGGCGTCCGGCCTTCGGGGACGTGCGGGGCGGCCGGGCGAGCACCCGACGAGCACGTGCGGGGCGACCCGGCGGCCGGGCGATCACCCGCGCAACTCCAGACACATCGTCAACTTCCGCCCCTGGTCTTGCCAGAGCCCCCCGCAGGCCCTAGCTTCATCGCACCGTTAATCACATTTACCCACTGGCTTACGTACCGATTCGCGCGCTACGACACCCCCGCACCGCACCGCATGGCGCCTCCCACCCCCACCCCCGCACGGCGCCTCCCCCCACCAGCGCCCGCGCCGCCGCCCCGTCGCCGGAACGCGGGCCCGCCCATGAAGGAGATCCCGTGCGCCCACGCATGCGCGGAACCGCGATCGCCGCCGGACTCGTCCTCGCCGCCGCACTGTCCACCACCACCGGTACGGCCGCGGCGGGCGACGTCTCCGGCTCCGCCCCGCTGCACGGTCCCACCGTCCAGGCCGAGTACTTCCCCGACCCGGCGGGCGAGGGCCACCGGGTCCAGGTGCCCGCGGTGTCGCCGTACGCGGCGGCGGCTCCGGCCGCCTCCTCGGCGGGGCGCTCCACCGACACCGCGACGGCCGCTGACGGGGCGGTCACCGTCCTGTCCCAGACCGGTCCGAGCTCCGCCCGCATGGACGTGGCGATCATCGGCGACGGCTACACCGCCTCCCAGCAGGCCGACTTCCTCGCCGACGCCCGCGCCCGGTGGGCGGACGTCGCCGCCATCGAGCCCTACCGGAGCTACGCGGGCCTGTTCAACGTATGGGCGGTCGGGGCCGTTTCGGCCGAATCAGGCATCTCCGGCGACCCCTCGGCGGACGTCGTGAAGGACACCGCGCTCGGCTCGTACTTCTGGTGCTCCGGCACCGAGCGGCTCATCTGCGCGGACCTCGCCAAGGTCAGGACGTACGCCGCCAAGGCCCCCGCGGCCGATCTCGTCGTCGTGGTCTCCAACTCGGCGAAGTACGGCGGCGCGGGCTACTCGGGGCTCGGCTCCTCGTACGGCTTCGCCGGGGTCTCCACCCTCTCGTCCGACAACAGCCAGTCCAGCCTGATCGCCGCGCACGAGATAGGCCACTCCATCGGCCTGCTCGCCGACGAGTACACGTACGACACCTACGGCACGTACACCGGAGCGGAGCCCGTCGAGCCCAACTCCACCGTCCGCACCGCCGCGCAGCTGATGTCGGCCCAGGCCAAGTGGTACCGCTGGCTCGGCGAGACGGACCCGTCGGGCGGCACCGTCGGTACGTACACGGGCAGTTCGTACTATCCGCAGGGCGTCTACCGGCCGACCGCCGACTCCCTGATGCGGTCGCTCTCCACCACCCAGTTCAATCTGCCGGGCCGGGAGGCCATGATCAACGGCTTCTACCGGTACGCCTCCTCGCTCACCACGGCCACCACCGCCACCACGGTGAGCCGCGGCCAGACGGTCACCGTGACCGTCGCTTCCCTGACGGCGGGCCTCTCCCAGCTCGACCTGCGGTGGTACGTCGACGGCACCGAGGCCACCCAGGCTCACGGCCTGACGAGCGTGGTTCCGCAGCAGCTCGGTGTCACGGCGGACGGGCGGGCGCACACCCTCCAGGCGCGCGTCACGGACTCCACGGCCGCGCTGCGCGACCCGGCGGCCAAGACCGCCGCGACCGACACGCTGAGCTGGTCGGTGGCCCCCTGACGGGTGGGCGGTGCCGCTCCCCGCACAGGGGCGGCACCGCCCGCAGCACGGTCCGCCGGGGCTCTCGCGGGCGGCGCCGCCCCCGAGGATGCGGGAGAGTGGAGTCATGGCACTGCACTGGAAGCTCGTCATCGACAGCAGGGACGCGCCGGCTCTCGCCGATTTCTGGGCCGCCGCGCTGGGCTACGAGGTGGAGGACCCGAGCCCGCTCGTCGAACGGCTACTGGCCGCCGGACAGCTCGGGGAGGACGCCGTCACCGAGCACGACGGCCGCAAGACCTTCCGCGGCTACGCGGCGATCCGCCACCCCGACGACCCGTTCGACGAGACCAGCGGCGTGGGCGCCGGGCGGCGGCTGCTCTTCCAGGACGTTCCCGAGGAGAAGTCCGGCAAGAACCGTCTGCACGTCGACATCCACAGCGAGCCCGGCGGCCTCGATCAGCTGGTCGAACGCCTCGGGCGCCTCGGCGCCACTCCGGTCCGCGAGGTCGACCAGGGACCGGCCGGACACTGGTGGATCATGCGGGACCCCGAGGGCAACGAGTTCTGCGCAGCGTAGTCCGCACGGCCGTTCCCGCGCTCCCTCCGCACCCCGGACCCCGACCGGCCTGGGAGAACGCATCGGTCGAGTGGCAAACTGACCGCGCGTATTCCATGCCGAGGGGGCCGCTGTGCCGATGATCCGTTCCATCCGTCGGGCGATGAGCCGTGCGATCCGCCGCAAGGTCGACCTGAGCCACCCGGCCCGCTCCCCGCTCGGCAGCTCGGTCGTGAACTGCGTCTCGTACGAGGACGGCGTCCGGCAGCCGCTGACCGGTTCACCGGAGGAGGCTCTGCGCCGGGTCCGCCGGTCCGGGCGCGGCTTCGTCTGGCTCGGCCTGCACGAGCCGGGAGCGGAGGAACTCGCGCGTGTGGCGGCGCTGTTCGACCTGCACCCGGTGGCGGTGGAGAGCGCGCTGCGCGGGCACCAGCACCCCAAGGCGGAGCCGTACGAAAAGGGGCTGTTCGCGGTCTTCCGGACGTGCGGTTACGTCGACCACGAGCAGTTCACCGCCACCAGCGACGTGGTGGACACCGGTGAGCTGATGGTCTTCACCGGGGACGACTTCGTGATCACGGTGCGGCACGGCAGCCACGGTTCCCTCGGCCCGCTGCGCGAGACCCTGGAGGCCGACCGGGACCGGCTGCGGCAGGGGCCGGCCGCCGTGCTGCACGCCGTGGCGGACCAGGTGGTCGACGCGTACCTGGATGTCGCCGACTCCGTGCAGCACGACATCGACGCGGTGGAGACCGCCGTGTTCAGCGTGGACGCCGGACGCGGCGAGGCGGGCCGGATCTACCAACTGAAGCGCGAACTTCTGGAGTTCAAGCGGGCGGTCGCCCCGCTCGACCGCCCGCTGCAGGCGCTCGCGACCCGTCCCATGCCGACCGTACCGCCGGAGATACAGCCGTACTTCCGCGATGTCGCGGGCCGGCTGACCCGTCTGAACGAGCAGATGGCGTCCTTCGACTCGCTGCTCGACTCGGTGCTCCAGGCTCATCTCGCCCAGGTGACGGTCGGGCAGAACGAGGACATGCGCAAGATCACGGCGTGGGCCGCGATAGTCGCCGTACCGACGATGGTGTGCGGAATGTACGGCATGAACTTCTCGCACATGCCGGAGCTCCGGTGGACCTACGGGTACCCGTTCGCACTGGGGCTGATGGCCCTGGCGTGCTTCGTGATCCACCGTGGCTTCCGGCGCAACGGCTGGCTCTGACCGGAGGTACGAGTGGCGGTCCCGGCGTCGTTCCTGCCGACGATGTGGAAGAGGTGAGCGGACAGGTGTGCAGCGACCTGCGGCGTGCGGCCGTGCTGGCCCTCGGCGCACTCGGGCGGAGCGACGACTGGCACGACCGGGCGGCGGCCTGAGAGGTTCGCCGAGGCGGTACGACTCTGCGAGGAGCTGGTGCGGGAGGCCGACGAGCGCACCGCCCGGGGAGCCCGTCGACTGCGCGAGGCCCTGATGGAGGCCGAACCCGCACTCCGCCCCGCGCGGCACCGGGAGGCGCACTGAGAACCTCGGGCCTTCCGTACGGACAAGCCCGGCCCACCCCGGATCGCCGGTACAGGCGTATCGCTACGAAGCGGGGAAAGCCGGGCTCGACCGTCAGACCTTCAGGGTTCTGGTCCGTCCGACACGGCTCAAGCGGCGTCGGCGCCCGTGAGGATGGACTCGATGAGGGCGAGCTCGTCCGTGTCGAAGTCCAGGTTGCGGCTGGCCTCCACGCTGTTCTCCAGCTGGGCGACGCTGCTGGCTCCCACCAGCGCCGAGGTGACGCGCCCACCGCGCAGCACCCAGGAGAGCGCCAGCTGGGCCAGTGACTGTCCCCGCTCCTTGGCCACCGCGTCGAGGGCACGCAGCTTCTCGACCAGTGCGGGGGTGACGGCGTCCGGGGTCAGGAACGGACTGGAGCCCGCCGCCCGGGAGCCCTCCGGGATGCCGTCGAGGTAGCGGTCGGACAGCATGCCCTGGGCGAGCGGCGAGTACGCGATGGAACCGGCGCCGACCTCGTCCAGCGTGTCCAGGAGGCCGTCCTCCACCCAGCGGTCCAGCATCGAGTAGCGCGGCTGGTGGATGAGGAGCGGGGTGCCCAGGTCCTTGAGGATGGCCGCGGCCTCGCGGGTCTGCTCCGGCGAGTAGTTGGAGATGCCGGCGTAGAGCGCCCGGCCGGAGCGGACCGCGGTGTCGAGCGCCCCCATCGTCTCCTCCATCGGGGTGTCCGGGTCGGGCCGGTGGGAGTAGAAGATGTCGACGTACTCCAGGCCGAGGCGCCCGAGGCTCTGGTCGAGCGAGGAGAGCAGGTACTTGCGGGAGCCCCACTCCCCGTACGGCCCCGGGCCCATCAGGTAGCCGGCCTTGGTGGAGATGACCAGTTCGTCGCGGAGCCCCACGAAGTCCGTGGCCAGCGAGCGGCCGAGGGCGGTCTCGGCGGAGCCGGGCGGCGGGCCGTAGTTGTTCGCCAGGTCGAAGTGGGTGACACCGAGGTCGAACGCCCGGCGCAGGATGGCGGCCTGGGTGTCCGGCGTCCGGTCGCCACCGAAGTTGTGCCACAGGCCGAGGGAGAGCGCGGGCAGCAGCAGGCCGCTGCGTCCGGTGCGCCGGTAGGGCATGGCGGAGTAGCGGTCGGCGGACGGAAGGTACATACGAAAGGCTCCGCGAGGTCGGTTCTCGGACGAGGCACTCCGGTCCGGGGTGCCAGGGGGCTCGCTGCGCGGCGGGTGTCCGCGCAGGAGGTCCGCCCCCAGGCTGACGGAGAAAGATCCAGCAGTCCAACGGAAAGTACCTCTGGGATTCATCACCTACAGTGATCAATCATGGAACTGCGTCAGCTGGAGCACTTCGTCACCGTCGCGGAGGAGCAGCACTTCACCCGGGCCGCCGAGCGGCTCGCCGTCTCCCAGTCGGGTCTGTCGGCGTCCGTACGGGCGCTGGAGCAGGAGCTGCGGACACCGCTGTTCAGCAGGACGACCCGGTCGGTACGGCTCACGGAGGCGGGGCGGGCGCTGCTGGTGGAGGCGGTACGGACGCTCGCCGGGGCCCGCGCGGCCCGGGACGCGGTGGACGCCGTACGGGGGCTGCTGCGGGGCACGCTGACGGTGGGGGTCGAGCAGTGCGTGGCGGGGGTCAGCCCGGCACGGCTGCTGGCGGCGTTCCACCGGGAGCATCCGCACATGGAGATCCGGCTCCGCCAGGAGGGCACGATGAGCCTGCTGGACGGGGTGGCGGACGGTCGCCTGGACCTGGCGTTCGCGGCGACGGTGAGCCCGGTGGAGTGGCGCGGGGAGCTGATTCCACTGGCGACCGAGGAGATGGTGGTGCTGTGCGCCGCCGGGCACCGGTTCGCCGGGCTGCCCGGGGTCGAGTGGGGTGCGCTGCCCGAGGAGTCGTTCATCGACTTCCACCCGGACTGGGGCCCCCGGCGGGCCGCCGACGCGGCCTTCGCCTCGGCAGGGGTGCGCCGGACGGTGGCCCTGGAGGTGAACGACGTACACAGCCTGCTGGAACTGGTCCAGGAGGGGCTGGGCATCGCGGTCGTCCCGCGCCACTTCGCGCGCAAACCGGAGGCGGCCCGGCTGGTCGCCCTGGACCTGGTGGCGCCGGAGGCGTCCGGCCCCGGGGCCGGGACGCGGCCGGTGCGGTACGAGAGCGTGGTGGTCCTCCCGCCGCAGCGTGCGACGAGCCCGGGGGCGCGGGCGTTGGTGTCGCTGGTGACGTCGGCGCGGCAGCGGGGCGAGGAGTAGCCGGTCGCCCCGTCCGCCGGGCAGCCGCCCGGGGCGGGGCGACCGCCCCGTCCGGCGGGCCCTCAGTCCTCGTGGCCGAGCTGGAGGTCGCGCTCGGTGCGTCCGCCGCCCGCGACCTGGAGGACGGTGGCCACCGGCGGGTAGCCGGCCGCGATCACGGTGTACTCGCCGGAGGAGAGGTCCACGAAGCGGAACGCGCCGTCCGGGCCGGTGGTGAGCGTGGCGACCACATTGCCGGCGGCGTCGAGGAGGGTGACCCGGGCGTCCTCGACCAGTCGCCCGCCGGGGGCGCGTACGACGCCACGCAGCACCGCGCCGCCGGCCAGTTCGATGTCCTGGCGGGTCTCGCGGGCGGCCTGCACGCTCACCGGCAGTGCGGCGGGCCGGAAGGCGGCGGCGCTGGCGGCGAGGGTGTACTCGCCCGCCACCAGTTCCGCGATGGTGTAGCCGCCCTCGTGGCCGGTCCGGGTGGAGGCGACGACCTCGCCGCGTACGTCGGTGAGGGTGACGGCAGCCTCGCGGACGGGGGCGCCGTCCGGGGTGAGAACCCGGCCGGTGAGGCGTCCGGCGCCGCCGAGCACGATGTCGAGGGAGACCGGCCGCTCGCCGACGGTGACGCTGACGGCCTGCGGCTGGTGCCCTCCGGCCGCGGCGATCAGGACGTAACTGCCGGAGCCGGGCACGCTCAGCGCGTACCGCCCGTCGCCGTCGCCGGTGCCCCGGCCCACCTGGTGTCCCTGCACGTCGATGAGGGTGAGCGCGGCCCGGGGCACCGTGCTCCCGTCCTGGTGCTGGACGCGGCCGCGCACCGGCACCCCGGCGACGTGGGCGACCACGACGGGAGCGGTCGCGGGAACGGGAACGGGCACGGCGGATACGGGGACGGCGGCCGGAGCGGCACCGGCGTCGGGGACGGTGCGGGCGGTGGGGATCGCGGCGGGCTCGGCGGCGGCTTCGGGGCTGTGGTGGGACACCAGCGGTTTCTCCTTGAGGAAGAAGGCGAGGACGAGACCGGTCAGCAGGACCGGCACCAGGTAGAGGAAGATCCGCGGCATCGCGTCCACGTACGCCTGGATGTACGCGTCGCGCAGTGCCGGGTCCAGCGTGCGGATCAGCTGCGGGGTGACGGACTTCGCGTCGGGCAGTCCGGCGCCGGAGGGCAGACGGACCGCCAGGGCATCCGCGAGGCGTCCGGCGAAGAGCGTCCCGAAGATCGCCGCTCCGACGCTGCCGCCGATCTGCCGGAAGTAGTTGTTGGCGCTGGTGGCGGTGCCGAGGTCGGTGGGGCGTACGGAGTTCTGCACCGCGAGCACCAGCACCGGCATGACGAGCCCGATCCCGATGCCGAGCACGGCCTGGGCGAGGCTGTACTCCAGCCGGGAGGTGCCGAGTTCGAGCCGGGAGAGCAGCCACATGCCGACCGCCGAGAGGGCGCTGCCGGCGATCGGGTGGGCCCGGTAGCGGCCCGAGCGGGAGATCATCTGCCCGGAGACGACGGAGGCGCCCACGATGCCGCCCATCATCGGGAGCATGAGCAGCCCCGATTCGGTGGCGCTGACGCCGTCGACCATCTGGAGGTAGGTCGGCAGGTAGCTCGCCGCGCCGAACAGCGCCACGCCGATGACGGCGCCGACCAGTCCGCTGACGTTGAAGACGGAGTCGCTGAAGAGCCGCAACGGAATGATCGGTTCTGCTGCGCGGGCCTCGACGGCGACGAAGAGCACCGCGGTGACGACCGCTCCGATGGCCAGCAGCACGATGGTCCGCGATCCCCAGGCGTACTCGGTGCCGCCCCAGCTGGTCAGCAGTACCAGGCAGGTGGAGGCGACGGCGAGCAGCGCGGCGCCCAGCACGTCGAGTTTCGGGCGGACCTTGGGCCGGGGCAGCTTGAGCACGACGGCGATGACGGCGAGGGTGGCCAGTCCGAACGGCACGTTGATGTAGAAGCACCAGCGCCAGGTGACGTGGTCGGTGAAGAACCCGCCGAGGAGCGGCCCCGCCACGGACGCCAGCCCGAAGACCGCGCCGATGAGCCCCATGTACCGGCCCCGCTGCCGGGGCGGCACGATGTCCGCGATGATCGCCTGCACACCGATCATCAGTCCGCCGCCGCCGATGCCCTGGAGGGCGCGGAAGGCGATCAGCTGGTCCATGGTGCGCGACCAGCCGGCGAGGGCGGAGCCGACGACGAACACGATGATCGCGAACTGGAAGACGCCTTTGCGGCCGAAGAGGTCGCCGAGCTTGCCGTAGAGCGGCAGCACGATCGTGGACGCCAGCAGATAGGCGGTGACCGCCCAGGACATCTTGTCGAGCCCGTGCAGTTCGCCGACGATCTTCGGCAGCGCGGTGGCGACGATCATCTGGTCGAGAGCGGCGAGCAGCAGGGTGAGCATCAGCCCGAGGAAGACCGTACGGACCTGACGGGCATTCACCTCGCCCTCGGCCGCCGCCGATGCGGGCGCATCCGGTGGCCCGGGGGTCCCGCGTCCGGGTGGCCCGGCCTGTACGGGCAACTCCTCGGTCGGGGTGTCGTCCGGCGGGACCGCGGGCGGACGCCCTGCCTGGTCCTCCCGGTCCCCCGACCCGTCCGGCCCGCCTTCGACCAGCGTGCTGCCACCCACCACGGAACGCTCCCCTCGTCGCACTGCGCCGCACATTTCTCGCATCAGGCGGGAAGGCGGGGCAAACGACTTCGAGGGGCGTGTACGGCGTGCACGGAGGCGTATCCGCCGGTGAGAGCGGGGCGGGGCGCACAACAGGTTGCCTTGGAAAACCACTCGTTCCGGTGAGGCGGCCGACGCGCCGAGTGGCGGGTGGCCTACGGGGAACGGGCCCGGCGCACGGACGGCGGCGAGCGGCGTACGGGGACCGGCGCACGGGGACCGGGCCCGGCACACGGGGAACGCGGGCCGGGAACCGGAGACCGGCGCGCGGACGGTGGCGGGCGGGCCCACCGTCCGGCGACGGGTGCTACTTCGCGGTCTTCTCGACCTCGGTGGCGAGGTTCTGGAGCAGCTCGTCGTAGATGCGGGCGAGCCCCTTGGGGGCGAAGGTCCGCTCGAAGAACCCTCCGATGCCGCCGGCGCCGTTCCAGACGGTGGAGACGACGGCCTTGGAGCGGCCTTCCCCGGCGGGGGTGACGATCCAGGTGGTGACCATCGAGGAGTTGCGGTCCTTCTCGATCAGCTGACCGTCGGTCGGCTCGGTCACCTCCAGGAGGCAGTCGCGCACCCGCTTGCTGGTGGCCTGGAGCTTCCAGTGGACGAGGGTGCCTTCACCGTCGCCGCCTTCGCGGACCTCGTACTCGCTGAAGTGCCCGGGCAGCACCTTGCCCCGCACCTCCTTGTAGTCGGCCAGCGCGTCGAACACCGTCTCCGCGTCCGCCGCGATGGTCCGCTCCGTCGTGGCTTCGACCTGCGCCATGGCTGTTCCTCCAGCATTCGGTTGATGAAGACCCTGACTGAGCCAACCACCCCGGGAGGGTCCGCTCAAAATCGGGCCGGTGAACCTCCGGCCAGACCATGCCCTCCCTCACCGGCCACGAGCCGGCCCGGAGTCCTCCGGGCACTCGCCGGAAGGACGCTCCGCACGATCAAGGGAACATATGTTCTATTGTCGGATTCGAGCCACCGAGGAGGTGCCGATGCGCTGGGACCACCTGGCCGAGAACACCGCGAACGCCACGGACACCGGAGACACCACCGGCCAGGACGCCGGACGGGCAGCCGCGAACGGGCCGCGTCCCGCCGCCCTCTTCGCCGCCGACGCGGTCACCAGCCGCACCTTCGACACTCCTGAGTTCCGGGGGATGACCTTCCACGAGATCCGCGCCCGCACGCTCGTGAACCGGGTGCCCGGGGCCTCCCGGATGCCGTTCGAGTGGACGCTCAACCCCTACAGGGGGTGCGGTCACGCATGTGTGTACTGCTTCGCCCGCAAGACGCACAGCTATCTGGACCTGGACACCGGAGCCGGTTTCGACTCGCAGATCGTCGTCAAGATCAACGCGGTGGAACTGCTCCGGCGCGAACTGGCCTCACCGCGCTGGCGCGGGGACCACCTCGCGATGGGCACCAACGTCGACTGCTACCAGCGCGCGGAGGGCCGGTACCGCCTGATGCCCGGGATCATCGGCGCCCTGCGCGACCACGCCAACCCCTTCTCGATCCTGACCAAGGGCACCCTGATCCTGCGCGATCTGGACCTGCTGCGGCAGGCCGCCGAGGTGACCGAGGTCGGGGTCTCCGTCTCGGTGGGGTTCGTCGACCGCGAACTGTGGCGCACGGTGGAACCCGGCACCCCGGCCCCCCGGCGCCGGCTGCAGGCCGTTCGTACCCTGACGGAGGCGGGCATCGGGTGCTCGGTCCTCATGGCTCCCGTCATCCCGTTCCTCGGCGACAGCCCCGACCAGCTGCGGGCCACGGTCCGGGCCATCGCCGAGGCGGGCGCCACCTCGGTGACCCCGCTCGTACTGCATCTGCGGCCGGGCGCCCGGGAGTGGTTCATGGCGTGGCTGGGCCGCCACCACCCGCACCTCGTCGCGCGGTACGAGCGGATGTACGCGGGCGGCTCGTACGCCCCGCACTGGTACCAGCGGCAGATCACCCGGCAGGTGCACGGGATCGCCGCCGAGTTCGGCATCGGCCCGCCCACCCGGGGCGCCGCCCGGCGGATCACCCCGCCCGCGCCTCCGGCCGGTGGCACGACCGGGACGGCCCCGGGCCCCACCCAGCTCACGCTTCTCTGAGGCGGGATGTCCGGTGCCTTCCGTTCGGACAGTGCCGCGCCCACGGGGCCCTCGGCGTGGCGTGACGCCGGCCGGCGCTCGTGGAGGGCCGTTCCGGACGGCGGCACCCCCTCAGACGGCGGCTGCCTCATGGCGCTCAGACCGCATGATCAGCCGCCAGGCCGCGACCGCCGCGGCGACGTACGCGACGCCCACCAGCAGGAAGCAGACCGCCGGCCCCCGGTTCCAGTCCCGCACCGCGGCGGGCCCGGCGTCGAGACCGGACACCATCCGAGGTCCCGGCGGCCCCGGCGTGACGCCGACCGGCCGCCCGTACGGGTCAACTCCTGCCGCGCCGTGTCCCTCCCCCGCCGATCGCGGGGAGCATCCGGCCGAGGCTGCACCCTGAAGCAGCCGCGATCCCTCGCCCCGGGAGGCCGTATGACGAACCGTGCAAGAATCCTGGTCGCCGCTGGTGCGGTGGTCGCCGGTCTGGTGACCGGCGTGCCCGCTCCGGCGACAGCCGACACCGGCGCCGCGCCCGCACCCCTGAAGTGGACCTCGTGCGCCACGGAGGCCCGGCCGACGCTCCAGTGCGCCACGGTCCGGGCCCCGCTCGACCACGCCCGTCCGGACGGCCGCCAGGTCACGCTCGCGCTGACCCGCGTCCCGCACACCGCGAAGACCTTCCAGGGGCCGCTGCTGGTCAACCCGGGCGGCCCCGGCGGCAGCGGGCTGAACCTGGCCGGGTTCGTGGCCACCGCCCTGCCCGCGAAGGTCGCCGCCCAGTACGACGTGATCGGCTTCGACCCGCGCGGTGTCGGGAAGAGCACCCCGAGACTCGACTGCGTGCCGGGGTACTTCCGGCCGGTGCGCCCCGCGTCGGTCCCCGCGACCGCCGCCGCCGAGCGGACCGTCCGCGACCGGGCCGCCTCGTTCGCCGCATCCTGTGGAAGCAAGTACGGCGACCTGCTGCCGTACATGGACACCGTGAGCGCCGCCCATGACCTGGACGTGATCCGCGAAGCCCTCGGGGCGCGACGCGTCAACTACTTCGGCTACTCCTACGGCACCTACCTCGGCGCGGTCTACGCCCAGCTCCACCCGGACCGGGTGCGGCGGTTCGTGCTCGACTCCGTCGTGGACCCCGAGGGCGTCTGGTACGCGGACAACATCGCCCAGGACTACGCGTTCGACGCCCGCCACAAGGCCTTCACCGCCTGGGTCGCGAAGAACGACGCGACGTACCGCCTCGGCACGGACCCCGACGCGGTCGAGGCCGCCTGGTACCGGATGCGGGCGGCGGTCACCGAGAAGCCGGCCGGCGGGAAGGTCGGGCCCGGGGAGCTGGAGGACACCTTCCTGCCCGGGGGCTACTACAACGGCTACTGGCCGCACCTCGCCGAGGCGTTCGCGTCGTACGTGAACGACGCGGACGAGGCGGCGCTGCTCGCCGCCTGGGAACGGTTCGGCGAGACCGGCGACGACAGCAACGGCTACTCCGTCTACACGGCGGTCCAGTGCCGCGACGCCGCCTGGCCCGAGGACTGGAGCACCTGGCGCAACGACGCGCGGGGAGTGGCGTCGAACGCTCCCTTCATCACCTGGAACAACACCTGGTACAACGCGCCGTGCGCGAGCTGGCCGGTGGAGCCGCTCAGCCCCGTCCGGATCTCCAACGACGCGTTGCCGCCCGTGCTGCTCTTCCAGGCGACCGAGGACGCGGCCACCCCGTACGAGGGGGGCCTGAGCATGCACCGCAAGCTCAAGGGCTCCCGCCTCGTGGTGGAGGAGGGCGGCGGGAACCACGGCATCACCCTGAGCGGCAACACCTGCCTCGACACCTATCTGTCGGAGTACCTCGCGACCGGCGCCGTACCGACCGGGACCGGCGACGCGGACGCGGTCTGCACGGCCCGCCCGGACCCGAAGCCGCTGCCCGCCGGAAAGGCGCTGCGCACGACGGACGGCGGGACCGCTCCGGGCGCCGGCGGAACCCTGCACGGGCTGCTCGGCTTCCGGGGCTGACCGGCGCGCGGGCCCGGCCGGGCGGGCTGGGTGTGGTCCGGGACGGCCGTCATGACGACACGGCACGCCCCGGCGCTCCCCCGGGCCCGTGGTCCTGCCAGGGGCTTTCGTCCGGATCCTGCCGGGCTCGCGCGCCGTCAGCCGGCCGCACGCCTCTCGGCCGACCGGCGCGGGCGGGCTTACGGGTGGTCAGGGTGTGGCCGTCGGCTCCCCGGCCACCGGCAGCCGGCCGAGAGCGCGGGCGGCGGCGCCGGAGAGCCTGGGGTGCGGCAGCGCCGACTCCAGGACGGCCCGGGCCCGGGCGTCCCCGAGCCGCCCGAGCCCCTCGACGCACGCGAGCGCCACCCGCCAGTGCGGTTCTCCGGGCGCGAGCAGCCCCTCCAGGGTGGCGATCAGCGCGGGAGCGGACTCCGGGGCGCGCAGGGCGGTCAGCAGGCGCACGGAGTGGAGGGCGTACGCGGAGCGCAGGGAGTTGGTGGCGAGCGCGGCGGCCGCGCGGGGCGTGCGTGGGTCGCGCAGCTCGGCGAGGGCGTGTGCGGCGGTGGCGCAGCGTTCGGGGTCGCGGTGGTTGAGCAGCAGCACGAGGGCTTCGAAGGCCCGGCGGTCCCCGGCGCACCCGAGCCGGAAGGCGGCGAGCTCCCGGGCCCAGAGGGGGCGGCCGGGTTCGACGAGCACCCGGGCGAGCTCCTCCCGGTCGGCGGTGGCGCCGAGCCGCGCGCACTCCGCCTCCCCCGCCGCGCCCGCTTCACCCCGCAGCCGGTCCGTGAGCGGATCCGGCGACCGGCTGGGCGGATTCGCGGGCGCGTCCGTGAGCGGTCTCGACTCCTCATTCATGACGCTCAGCGTATCTTCGGACACGTTCCGTGCGGAGGGTGCGCACGTTCGCACATTCGGTCAACTGTGAGCCAGGGCACAAGGGTTCCGGGCTGGCGCGCTCATTACCCGCCGGTTACTCTCATGTGAGCGGGGCACTCCCCCGCAGGCTCCGGTGGCCTGGTGACGCAGCCATCCGGAGTGCATGTCGGTTCGGCGGTCTTCGCGAGACGCGAAAACCTCCGTGTGTGACGCGACCCGGGACAGGGTCCGTCCCCTTCTCCGGGCCGAGACGCATGTCCCGCAGCCCGGCTCCGTACACCTCGTACGCCTCAACACGCCTTCCGCACGCGCGCGTTCCTTCGCCCCTCGTGCGCGCCGTGCTCCCTCACAGTCGTCACTCACCCTGGAGTCCCGTGATGGACACCCCGTTCACCACCATCGCCGTCGTCGGCCTCGGCACCATGGGCACCGGCATCGCCGAGGTCCTGGCCCGCGCGGGCCGCGAGGTCATCGGCATCGACATCGATCAGTCGGCGGCCCGCCGTGCGGTTGCCTCGCTGGAGGCCTCCACCGCCCGCGCCGTGCGCCGGGAGCGTCTCACCGAACGGGAACGCGGTGATGTCCTCGCCCGTTTCCGTACCTTCTCCGACCTGTCGGCGGCCGCCGACGCCGAACTCGTCATCGAGGTGGTGCCGGAGTCGTACGCGATCAAGCAGCAGGTGATCCGGGAGCTGGACGCCGTCGTCGCGCCGGGCACGATCCTGGCGACCGGTACCAACGCCCTGTCGGTGACCCGGCTGGCCGCCGAGTCGCTGCGGCCGGAGCGGGTGCTCGGGCTCCACTTCTTCAACCCGGCACCGGCGATGAAGCTCGTGGAGGTGGTCTCCTCGGTGCTGACGGCCCCGCCCGCCGTGGAGGCGGTCACCGCACTGGCGCGGGAGCTGGGCAAGGAGCCGGTCGCGGTCGGCGACCGCCCAGGATTCGTGGCGGACGGCCTGCTCTTCGGCTACCTCAACCAGGCCGCCGCGATGTACGAGGCGAACTACGCCTCCCGGGAGGACATCGACGCCGCGATGCGGCTCGGCTGCGGGCTCCCGATGGGGCCGCTGGCGCTGCTCGACCTGATCGGTATCGACACCGCCCGCACGGTCCTGGAGGCCATGTACGCGGCCTCGCACGACCGGCTGCACGCGCCCGCCCCGGTCCTCGGCCAGCTCAGCGAGGCCGGGCTGACCGGCCGCAAGGCGGGCCGGGGTTTCTACTCGTACGCGGCACCGGGCAGCCAGGACGTCGTCCCGGACGCGCTCACGCCGCACGAGGGCGCGGCAGGCGTCTCCGGGCGCCCGGTCTCCGGGGTCGGGGTGGCGGGTTCGGGCACGATGGCGTCGGGCATCGCCGAGGTCTTCGCGAAGGCCGGGTTCACGGTGGTGCTGGCCGCCCGGTCCCAGGAGAAGGCGGACACCGCCAAGGGCCGGATCGCGAAGTCCCTGGAGCGCTCGGTCGCCAAGGGGCGGCTGACCTCCGAGGCCCGGGACGAGACGCTCGCCCGGATCACCCCGGCCGGTTCGCTGGACGCGTTCGCCGAGGTGGATCTCGCCGTGGAGGCGGTCGCCGAGGACCTGCTGGTCAAGCAGCAGCTCTTCGCGACCCTGGACAAGGTCTGCAAGCCGGGCGCGGTGCTCGCCACCACCACCTCCTCGCTGCCGGTCGTGTCCGTCGCGCGGGCCACGTCCCGGCCCCAGGACGTGGTGGGGATGCACTTCTTCAACCCCGCGCCGGCGATGAAGCTGGTCGAGGTGGTCCGCACGGTGCTGACCGCCGACGACGTGCACGCCACCGTGCGGGAGGTCTGCGCGAAGGTGCGCAAGCACCCGGTGGACTGCGGCGACCGGGCCGGGTTCATCGTCAACGCGCTGCTCTTCCCGTACCTCAACAACGCGATCAAGATGGTCGAGGAGCACTACGCGACGCTGGACGACATCGACGCCGCGATGAAGCTCGGCGGCGGCTATCCGATGGGCCCGTTCGAGCTGCTGGACGTGGTCGGGCTGGACGTCTCCCTCGCCATCGAGAAGGTGCTGCACCAGGAGTTCCGCGACCCGGGGCTTGCCCCGGCGCCGCTGCTGGAGCACTTGGTCGCGGCGGGCTGCCTGGGCCGCAAGACCGGGCGCGGCTTCCGCGAGCACACGCGGCGCTGATCCCGGGCCTCCGAGGTGGTGTCCTGCGGGTCATGCGCGCCCTTGATCGGCAGCACACCACCTCGGGCGCGCTTCCCCGCACCCATGGAGTACGTTCACACCATGTCCCAGCCCGCCAGGTCACCCCGTGCCACCGCCGCCTCCGACGCCCCGGAGAGCACGGCCGTCACCCGCGCTGCCGCCCAACGGCTGAAAATGCGCCGCGAGTTGGCCGCCGCGGCCATGGAGCTCTTCGCGACGAAGGGGTACGAGGGCACCACCGTCGACGAGATCGCGGGCGCCGCGGGCGTGGCCCGGCGGACCTTCTTCCGGCACTTCCGGTCGAAGGAGGAGGCGATCTTCCCGGACCACGACGACACCCTGGTGCGGGCCGAGGCGGTCCTGAACGCGGCGCCCTCCCACGAGCACCCGCTCGACACGGTGTGCCGGGGCATCAAGGAGGTCATGAAGATGTACGCGGCCAAGCCCGCCGTCTCCGTGGCCCGCTACAAGCTCACCCGCGAGGTGCCGGCCCTCCGTGAGGCCGAGATCGCGTCGGTGGCCCGCTACGAGCGGCTGTTCACGCGCTATCTGCTGGGCCACTTCGACGAGCGGGACAGCCATGTCGGCAACGACGACCCGCTGCTGGCGGAGGTCGCCGCGTCGGCCGTGGTGACCGCCCACAACCACGTGTTGCGGCGCTGGCTGCGGGCGGACGGCAACGGCGACGTGGAGAACCAGCTCGACCACGCCTTCGCCATCGTCCGGGAGACCTTCGGCACCGGTACGGGCTTCGGAGCGGGCCGGATCGCCGGCGCCGAGCCGGCGAAGCCCGCGGCGCCGCCCGCCGCTTCGGTGACCGCGGACGGTGAGGTGCTGGTCGCGGTGGCACGGACGGACGCCCCGCTGGACGAGGTCATGCGGACGATCCAGCAGGCACTGAAGGAGCGCTGAGAAGCGGGCCGGCCGCCCGTCGGACACGGCCCAGGAGACCGCCCGGCCCGACAGCCCCTCAGGCGGGCTCGGGCAGTCCGGGCCCGCCGACGACCGCCGGGGACTCCCACGGCGGCGGCAGCACCCCCTCGCTCCAGCCCGCCAGCGCGTCCGCGTCGATGCACACGATGCCGCAGGCCGCCGCGTACTCGGCGGCGGGCGCGGTGAATTCACCGGTGGTCACCACGATCGCCGCGTCGGCCCCGTGGACCGCGTAGCAGGTCCCGCCGAACCGCTGGAGGTCCTGCGAGCCGACCTTGTTGGCGGGGCCGTAGCGCTTGCACTGGACGACGAGGCGGCGGCCGTCCGGCGCGGTGGCGAGCACGTCGGCGCCGAGATCCCCGGCGCCGCCCACCCGTTCGACGTCCCGGCAGCCGTCACGACGGCAGAGGTCCGCCACCGCCTCCTCGAAGGCGTACGGGTCGAGAGCCGCGAAGTCCACCGGAGCAGGCTCGTACACGGGCTCGGGCTCGTACACGGGCTCGGGGGCGAGCACCGGCTCGGCCCGCACCTCCGCCGCCACCGCCTCGTCGATCTCCGCCAGCGCGGTGTCCACCAGTTCCTCCGCCGCCTCGGTCACGGCCGCCGCGAGCCGGGCGGCGCGCCTGCGCCGGCGGCGTCGGCGCAGCAGGAGGACCACGCCCGCGAGGACGAGGACGAGGAGCGCGCCCCGGACGACGGGATGGCCGCCGACGCCCTGCCAGGCGGTGCGGAGCAGCACCCCGCCGACCACGAGCAGGAGCGCGGCGAGGGCGAACCCCACCGCCGTGCGCCGGAGGCTGAAGTCCCCGCGGCGCATCCGTGTGCGCCCGCGTATCGCTGTCGGCATCCCGTCCGCCACCCCTCGTCCCGTCCCTGTGTTCCCTGAAGCCGTACGCCCCGCGCGTCATGTGTTCCGCGGGCCGGGCGTCCCGCGAGGTGCAAGATCATCCGGTCCGGCATCTGCCCGGGATGGGGCGATCGACGCAGGCGCGGCCGAAATTCGCTGGTCGGTGCCCTCGCGATGTGATCGGGTACGCCGATGTCCACACCTGAGCGGCTTCTTGCCCTGTTCGATCACGAGATGCGGGAACACGCCCGCCCCGACGGCCCCGGTGCGCGGGTGGAGCGGGACGGTCCGGTGGTCCGCCAGAGCGGCGGCGACGACACCTGGAGCGCCGTCGTGTGGTCCTCGCCGGCGCTCGACGAGGACGGCGCCGACGCGGCCGTCGCGGCGCAGGTCGCGTACTGCCTGGCACGCGGTGTCACCTCCTTCGAGTGGAAGCTCTACGACTACGACCGGCCCGCCGATCTGGGCGACCGGCTGCGGGCGGCGGGGTTCGTCCCGGAGCCGCCCGAGACGCTGATGGTGGCGGCGGTGGCGGACCTGCCGGCCGATGCCGGGCCGCCCGCCGGGGTCGAGCTGCGCGAGGTCCACGACGAGGCGGGGGTGCGACTGATGGCCGAGGCGCACGAGGCGGCGTTCGGCACGGACTCCTCGTGGCTGCGCGACCATCTGCTGGCGCGGCTGGCGGCGGCGCCGGAGGAGTTCTTCGGGCTGGTGGCCGTGGCGGACGGGATTCCGGTGAGTTCGGCGCGGATGGAGCTGTACCCGGGCACCTCCTTCGCGGGGCTCTGGGGCGGGGGGACGCACCCGGAGTGGCGGGGGCGCGGCATCTACCGGTCCCTGGTGGCGCACCGGGCCCGTACGGCCGCCGCGCACGGGGTCGGACACCTCCAGGTCGACGCGTCCGCGGACTCGGCGCCGATCCTGGCGCGGCTGGGCTTCACGGCGCTCGCCACCACGACGCCGTACGTGTACCGCATCGCGCCGTAGCCGTTCTCCTGCGGGACAGACCGGATCAGAACGCCCATCGTGTTGCTCATGCGTGCCGACCGGATGACAGCTGAGAGAAATTTCTGGCACTCGGTGCCTTGTCAGCTGTCACGCAGTGCCATACGTTGAAGGTGTCCGGGCGGCCGGCGTACCGGGAAATCGACGTACGCCGGCTGTCCCCGGGGGCCTACCGTGCCCGCGCGCCCGGACGCCTGCGTCACAGGCACCCTTCCGCTCCACCGAGCACGCCGCGCACCACCCGCCGAACCGACGGCACACCTCCAGACCGCACCGCTCCCTGTCCGCAGGGACCACCGAAGCGTTCCTCACCAGCGTTCCCCTGGCTCTCGGCCCGTTCGAGCAGGGGAGACACCACCCGCCGGAGGCATCACCGTGAAGGACATCCTGGACGCGATCCAGTCGCAGGAAAGCACCGCAGCCGACTTCGCGGCGCTGCCCCTCCCCGAGTCGTACCGCGCGGTGACCGTGCACAAGGACGAAGCGGGAATCTTCGAGGGGCGGGCCACCCGCGACAAGGATCCGCGCGAATCGCTCCACCTCGACGAGGTCCCGGTGCCCGAACTCGGCCCGGGAGAAGCCCTGGTCGCCGTCATGGCCAGCTCGGTGAACTACAACTCCGTCTGGACCTCGATCTTCGAGCCGGTGTCCACCTTCGGCTTCCTGGAGCGGTACGGCAGGCTCAGCGAGCTGACCAAGCGCCACGACCTGCCGTACCACGTCATCGGCTCCGACCTGGCGGGCGTCGTGCTGCGCACCGGGCCCGGCGTGAACGCCTGGCACCCGGGCGACGAGGTCGTCGCGCACTGCCTCTCCGTCGAACTGGAGTCGTCCGACGGCCACAACGACACGATGCTCGATCCCGAGCAGCGCATCTGGGGCTTCGAGACCAACTTCGGCGGGCTCGCCGAGATCGCCCTCGTGAAGTCCAACCAGCTGATGCCCAAGCCCGCCCACCTCAGCTGGGAGGAGGCGGCGGCCCCCGGCCTCGTCAACTCGACCGCGTACCGCCAGCTCGTCTCGCGCAACGGCGCGGGCATGAAGCAGGGCGACAACGTCCTGATCTGGGGCGCCAGCGGCGGACTCGGTTCATACGCCACGCAGTTCGCGCTGGCCGGCGGCGCCAACCCGATCTGCGTGGTCTCCAACGACCAGAAGGCGGAGATCTGCCGCCGGATGGGCGCCGAGGCGATCATCGACCGCAGCGCCGAGGGCTACACGTTCTGGAAGGACGAGCACCACCAGGACCCGAAGGAGTGGAAGCGGTTCGGCAAGCGCATCCGCGAACTGACCGGTGGCGAGGACGTCGACATCGTCTTCGAGCACCCCGGCCGCGAGACCTTCGGCGCCTCCGTCTACGTGACCCGCAAGGGCGGCACCATCGTCACCTGCGCCTCCACCTCCGGGTACACCCACGAGTACGACAACCGCTACCTGTGGATGTCGCTCAAGAAGATCGTCGGCTCGCACTTCGCCAACTACCGCGAGGCGTGGGAGGCGAACCGGCTGGTGGCGAAGGGGAAGATCCACCCGACGCTCTCCCGCGTGTACACGCTGGAGGAGACCGGCCAGGCAGCCCACGACGTCCACCGCAACGTCCACCAGGGCAAGGTCGGCGTCCTCGCGCTGGCCCCCCGCGAGGGTCTGGGCGTGCGCGACGAGGAACTGCGCGCGAAGCACCTGGACTCCATCAACCTGTTCCGCGGCGCCCCCGCGGAACCGGCCGCCACCCCTTCCCGCGACAACGTCTGAGGTCTCCCGATGACCGAACGTCACAAGGACCGTCCCTGGCTCATGCGGACGTACGCGGGCCACTCGACGGCCGAGGCGTCCAACGAGCTCTACCGGCGCAACCTCGCCAAGGGCCAGACCGGACTCTCCGTCGCCTTCGACCTGCCCACCCAGACCGGTTACGACCCCGACCACGTCCTCGCCCGCGGCGAGGTCGGCCGGGTCGGTGTGCCCGTCTCCCACCTCGGCGACATGCGCCGGCTGTTCCAGGACATCCCGCTGGAGCAGATGAACACCTCGATGACGATCAACGCCACCGCGATGTGGCTGCTGGCGCTCTACCAGGTGGTCGCCGAGGAACAGGGCGCCGACCCGGGCAGGCTCCAGGGCACCACGCAGAACGACATCGTCAAGGAGTACCTCTCGCGCGGGACGCACGTCTTCCCGCCCGGGCCCTCCCTGCGGCTGACCACCGACATGATCACGTACACGGTCAACCGCGTCCCCAAGTGGAACCCGATCAACATCTGCAGCTACCACCTCCAGGAGGCCGGGGCCACGCCCGTCCAGGAGATCGCCTACGCCATGTCCACGGCCGTCGCCGTGCTGGACGCGGTGCGCGACTCCGGGCAGGTGCCCCCGGAGAAGTTCGGCGCGGTGGTCGGTCGCATCTCGTTCTTCGTGAACGCGGGTGTCCGCTTCGTCGAGGAGATGTGCAAGATGCGCGCCTTCGGCCGGATCTGGGACCGGATCACCCGCGAGCGGTACGGCATCACCGACCCCAAGCAGCGGCGGTTCCGCTACGGGGTCCAGGTCAACTCCCTGGGCCTCACCGAGGCGCAGCCGGAGAACAACGTCCAGCGCATCGTGCTGGAGATGCTGGCCGTCACCCTCTCCAAGGACGCCCGCGCCCGTGCGGTGCAGCTCCCCGCGTGGAACGAGGCGCTGGGGCTGCCGCGCCCCTGGGACCAGCAGTGGTCGCTCCGCATCCAGCAGGTCCTCGCGCACGAGAGCGATCTGCTGGAGTACGAGGACATCTTCGACGGCTCGCGGGTGATCGGGGCGAAGGTGGACGCCCTGGTGGAGGAGTCGCTGGAGGAGATCGACCGGATCGAGCAGATGGGCGGCGCGATGGCGGCCGTCGAGTCCGGCTATCTCAAGTCCGAGCTGGTCGCCTCGCACGCCGCGCGGCGGGCCCGGATCGAGAGCGGCGAGGAGAAGATCATCGGCGTCAACGTCCACGAGGCGACCGAGCCCAGCCCGCTCACCGCCGACCTGGACGGCGCCATCATGACGGTGGACCCGGAGAACGAGGCGCGGGTGGTGGAAGCCCTGCACGCCTGGCGGGACGGCCGCGACGAGGCGCGCGCCTCCGAGTCCCTCGCCGCTCTGAAGAAGGCCGCCGCCGGTACGGAGAACCTGATGGCGGCCACCGTCGAGTGCGCCCGCGCCGGGGTGACCACCGGCGAGTGGTCCTGGGCGCTGCGGGACGTGTTCGGTGAGTTCCGGGCCCCGACCGGGGTCTCCTCGGCGCCGGTGGCCGTGACCGCCGAGCCGGGCACCCCACTGGCGGCGGTCCGCGCGAAGGTGGCCCGTACCGCCGAGGACCTCGGCTGCGGACGGCTGCGGCTGCTGGTCGGCAAGCCGGGTCTCGACGGGCACTCCAACGGTGCCGAGCAGATCGCCGTACGCGCGCGCGACGCCGGCTTCGAGGTGGTCTACCAGGGCATCAGGCTGACGCCCGAACAGATCGTCTCCGCCGCGCTGGCCGAGGACGTGCACTGCGTGGGCCTGTCGATCCTCTCCGGCTCGCACGCCGAGCTCGTCCCCGACGTGCTCCACCGGCTGCGCGAGGCCGGCGCGGACGACGTCCCGGTGATCGCCGGCGGGATCATCCCGCCCGCCGACGCCGCCGCCCTCGTCCGGGCCGGGGTCGCCGCCGTCTTCACCCCGAAGGACTTCGGTATCACGGAGATCATCGGCCGTATCGTCGACGAGATCCGCAAAGCCAACAAGCTCGACCCTCTGGAGGTCCCCGCATGACCACGCCCACGCCCGTGAACCGGCTGCGTCCCCGCCGCTCGTGTCTGGCCGTGCCCGGTTCCAACCCGCGCTTCCTGGAGAAGGCCCAGGGCCTCCCGGCCGACCAGGTCTTCCTGGACCTGGAGGACGCCTGCGCGCCGCTCGCCAAGGAAGGTGCGCGGCACACCATCGTCGACGCGCTCAACCAGGGCGACTGGACCGGCAAGACCAGGGTGGTACGGGTCAACGACTGGACCACGCACTGGACGTACCGGGACGTCATCACGGTCGTCGAAGGCGCCGGGCCGAACCTCGACTGCATCATGCTGCCGAAGGTCCAGGACGCCGAGCAGGTCGTCGCGCTGGACCTGCTGCTCACCCAGATCGAGAAGACGATGGGCTTCGAGGTCGGCCGGATCGGCATCGAGGCGCAGATCGAGAACGCCAAGGGCCTGGTGAACATCGACACCATCGCGGCGGCCTCGCCCCGGCTGGAGACGCTGATCTTCGGGCCGGCCGACTTCATGGCGTCCATCAACATGAAGACCCTGGTCGTCGGTCAGCAGCCGCCCGGCTACGGCGCCGACGCGTACCACTACATCCTGATGCGCATCCTGATGGCGGCCCGTACCCACGACCTCCAGGCGATCGACGGACCGTTCCTGCAGATCCGTGACGTGGACGCCTACCGCGAGGTGGCCGGCCGTGCCGCGGCGCTGGGCTTCGACGGCAAGTGGGTGCTCCACCCGGGCCAGGTCGACGCGGCCAACGAGGTCTTCTCGCCGTCGCAGGAGGACTACGACCACGCCGAACTGATCCTCGACGCCTACGACTGGTGCACCTCGGAGGAGGGCGGCAAGAAGGGCTCGGCGATGCTCGGCGACGAGATGATCGACGAGGCCAGCCGCAAGATGGCGCTGGTCATCGCCGGCAAGGGGCGGGCGGCCGGGATGCAGCGCACCTCGAAGTTCGAAGCCCCGGAGGCCTGACCATGCAGTTCGGACGCACCTTCGAGGAGTTCGAGGTCGGCGCGGTCTACAAGCACTGGCCCGGAAAGACGGTCACCGAGTACGACGACCACCTCTTCTGCCTGCTGACCATGAACCACCATCCGCTGCACATGGACAGCAACTACGCCGAGAACACGACCGACTTCGGCAAGAACGTGGTCGTCGGGAACTACGTCTACTCGCTGCTGCTCGGCATGTCGGTGCCGGACGTCTCGGGCAAGGCCATCGCCAACCTGGAGGTGGAGTCGCTGCGGCACATCGCGCCCACCTTCCACGGCGACACGGTCTACGGCGAGACCACGGTGCTCGACAAGACCCCGTCGAAGTCGAAGAGCGACCGGGGCATCGTGTACGTCGAGACCCGGGGCTTCAAGCAGGACGGGACCGTCGTCTGCGTCTTCCGGCGCAAGGTGATGGTTCCCACCCAGGAGTACATCGAGGCGCGCGGCGGCGAACAGCCCGGCCGCCCGACCCCCGTCAACTAGAGCGAAGTCACAGGAGAAGCCGTCATGAGCCGACTCGCCCGGACCGCCGGTCTGACCGACGTCCAAGAGGAAATCCTCTCCACCGTAAGGGACTTCGTCGACAAGGAGATCATCCCGGTCGCGACCGCGCTGGAGCATCGCGACGAGTACCCGACGGAGATCGTCGAAGGGCTCAAGGAGCTGGGCCTGTTCGGGCTGATGATCCCGGAGGAGTACGGCGGGCTGGGTGAGTCGCTGCTCACGTACGCGCTCTGCGTGGAGGAGATCGCGCGCGGCTGGATGAGCGTGTCGGGGATCATCAACACGCACTTCATCGTGGCGTACATGCTCAAGCAGCACGGCACGCAGGAGCAGAAGGACACCTTCCTGCCGCGCATGGCACTGGGCGAGGTGCGGGGCGCCTTCTCGATGTCGGAGCCGGCTCTGGGCTCGGACGTGTCCGCGATCACGTCCAGGGGCGTGCGCGAGGGCGACGAGTACGTCCTGAACGGCCAGAAGATGTGGCTCACCAACGGGGGGACGTCGACCCTGGTGGCGGTCCTGTGCCGGAGTGACGAAGGACACCCCGAGGGAACGCCGCCGCACAAGTCGATGACGACCTTCCTGGTGGAGAAGGAGGCCGGCTTCGGGGAGGTCAGGCCCGGGCTCACCATTCCCGGGAAGATCGACAAGATGGGTTACAAGGGGGTCGACACGACCGAACTCATCATGGACGGACTACGCATTCCGGCCAATCGGGTCCTTGGTGGCACCACCGGGCGAGGGTTTTACCAAATGATGGACGGAGTCGAGGTCGGCCGGGTGAACGTGGCGGCGCGTGGCTGCGGCGTCGCTCAACGTGCATTCGAATTGGGCGTTTCGTACGCTCAGCAGCGTCAAACTTTCGGAAAACCGATCGCCCAGCACCAGGCCATCCAGTTCAAATTGGCTGAAATGGCCACCAAGGTCGAAGCGGCGCATGCGATGATGGTAAACGCGGCCCGCAAAAAGGACTCCGGGGAACGTAACGACCTGGAGGCAGGGATGGCGAAGTACCTCGCCTCCGAGTACTGCAAGGAAGTCGTCGAGGACGCCTTCCGTATCCACGGCGGCTACGGCTTCTCCAAGGAGTACGAGATCGAGCGCCTCTACCGCGAGGCACCGATGCTGCTGATCGGTGAGGGTACCGCCGAGATCCAGAAAATGATCATTGGCCGCCGACTCCTGGAGGAGTACCGCTTGCAGGGTTGATCGTCCCTTTCGGGGCGATTTGGCCGCGAAGAAGATCACATCCAGTGATCCTGGGGCGGGGTCTACCAGCCGTCCGACTCGGCTGCTGGCTTGCCCAGTTGTGGCCACCAACCGATAGCATCGACGGAAAGCCGCCGTCCCCCGTTGCCAGCGCGGCATCATCCGCTACGAAGGTCATTCATGCCCGACAGCCTTACCTCCGCACACCGCGGCGGGGTCCGCATCGCTCGCGGAGCATCGCCGTGGCTCCTCCCGACCGTCGCCACCGCGGCGCTCAGCCTCGCCCGGGCGCGCAAGTCCGGCCGCTGGGCCGCCGTGGCCGTGCCCACCACCGCGCTCGCGGCGGGCATGCTCTGGTTCTTCCGCGACCCCGAGCGCGAGATCGCGCAGGGCCGGGTCATCTCCCCGGCCGACGGCGTGGTGCAGAGCATCATGCCGTGGAAGGACGGGCGCACCCGCGTCGCGATCTTCATGAGCCCGCTCAACGTCCACGTCAACCGCGCTCCGCTGGCCGGTACCGTGACGTCGGTCGAGCACGTTCCGGGCGGGTTCGTCCCGGCGTTCAACAAGGAGAGCGAGAACAACGAGCGCGTTGTCTGGCACTTCGACACCGAGCTCGGCGACATCGAGATGATCCAGATCGCCGGCGCGGTCGCGCGTCGCATCGTGCCCTACATCCCCCAGGGCACGAAGGTCGAGCAGGGCGAGCGCATCGGCCTGATCCGCTTCGGTTCGCGCGTCGACATCTACCTGCCGGAAGGCGTCGAGGTCGCGGTCGAGGTCGGCCAGGCCACCACCGCGGGGGTGACTCGAATTGACCGTGGTTGATCCGGACACCCAGGCCGACTGGGTGCCCGAGGCCGCCGACGAGGGTGACGGCGACGGCACCCAGGACATGCCCCTCTCACTGCGGCTGTCGATAGCGGACACCCTCACGCTCGGCAACGCCACCTGCGGGTTCATGGCGGTGTACTTCACCACCACGGGCATTCTGATCCCGCACCTCACGGGCAGTGACGAGTCGGGCATGGCGCGTCACTCCGCGGCCACCGCGGTGATCCTGATGCTGATGGCAGCCGTCTTCGACCTCTTCGACGGTCTGGTGGCCCGCAAGCTGCGGTCGTCGCCGATGGGTGCGGAGCTGGACAACCTCTCCGACCTCATCAGCTTCGGTCTCGCGCCCGCGTACTTCGTCCTGGTCTACGGGATGGTCGCGGACGACGCGCACCAGCGGGTCTCGGCGCTCGCGGCGATCGTGGTGCTGCTCGCGGTGGTGCTGCGGCTTGCGCGGTTCTCCTGCGTGACCTTGAAGGACGGCATGTTCCAGGGCATGCCGAGCCCCTTCGGAGCGCTCACGGTCGTCTCGATCGTGCTCCTGGAGCTGCCCTTCGTGCCCACCCTCCTCGCGATCGTCGGGGTGGCGTGGCTGATGGTCAGCCGGGTCGAGTACCCGAAGCCGCGGGGCGTGCTCGCGGTGGCGATGCTCGGCTGGATCGTGGCCGCGATGGGGCTCCTCGTCGCCTGGGCGTTCGACGCCCCGGGCGGTCAGCTGCTCCTCCAGACCGGCTGCGCGCTCCAGGTCGTGCTGGGTGCGGTGATTCCGCTCTTCGCGACCGCGCGGCGCGTGAACACCTTCCGCGGCAACCGTCGGGAGGCGCGCGCGGCGCAGCTGCCGTAGCCGTCGCCGTACGCACGTACGCGGAGAGGCCCGGATGCCCATGGCATCCGGGCCTCTCGCACGTCCGGGGCGCTCCAGGCGGCTCACGCGACGCTCCCGCCGCGCTCACGAGGCCGGGACGGCGGCTTCCACGGCCTTCTTGATACGGAGCCCGAAGGCGGGGGCGTCCTTGCGCGCGGCCTTGACGGCGAAGCCGACCAGGAGCTTGCCGATGCCGTGGCCTTCGAGGACGTTGTAGATCCGCACCCGGGTCCCGCCGTTCCCGGTGGCCTCCAGGTCGTACCCGCCGTCCGCCGCGGCGACGATGTTCTTGGACTTCTCCTGCCAGCGGACCCGGGTCGGAGCCACCAGTTCCGTAATGGCGAATTCCCGCTGGGTGGTCATTCCGGCGTCCTTGACCGTCGAGCGGAACGTGGTGCCGACGACCGTGGGGCCGGCCGGAGTCTTCTCGATCTTCTGCACGCGCGGGCTGAAGTCCCTGTCGTTCTCGCCGTCGGCGAGATAGGCGAAGACGTCGTCGATCGGACGGTCGATCTCGACGATCGCCTCGAATTGCGTGGCCATGAGTTCCTCCTCGGGGAATGCGCCCAGTCTTCGGTGCGCGCTCCCCCGGCGCACCCGGAACGCCCGCCTCCGGGTGCCTGTGCGGTCAGCCGAGCACCTCGTGGCGGAAGCACCAGCGCCAGTCCTCGCCCGGCTCGTGGGAGCGCATGACGGGGTGCCCGGAGGCCTCGTAGTGGGCGGTCGCGTGCCGCAGCGGCGAGCTGTCGCAGCAGGCCACCCGGCCGCAGGTCAGACAGAGCCGCAGGTGCACCCAGTCGTCCCGGCCGACGGCCAGGCAGTCGGCGCAGGCGTCGGCGGGAGGGGCGGGGGCGGGGTCCGGGCTCGCTCGGTCCAGTTCTTCGCAGAGAGCCATACGTCGAGCGTACGACCGGGGCCGCGGGGCGGCAGGCCGGGGAGGTACGGTGCGTGCCGGTCGAAGCTCCCCGGGCGGCCGGTACCGATCACTTCTGGCGGCTGAGGAACTCCTCGACCTCGTCCCGTGCCGGAAGGGAGGACTGGGCTCCCGCGCGGGTGGTGCTCAGCGCCGCGGCGGCCGAGGCCCAGCGGACGGCCTCCGTGAGGGAGCGGCCCTCGGAGAGTCCGACCGCGAGGGCGCCGCAGAAGCAGTCCCCCGCCGCCGTGGTGTCCTTCGGGTGCACCCGGAAGGCGGGCAGGTGCAGGTGCGCGGTGCCTTCCAGCAGCAGGACGCCGTCGCCGCCCAGGGTGACGACGACCGCTCCGGCTCCGCGCAGCCGGCGGGCGGCCGCGACGACCTCCTCGGTGGTGCGCGGGACGTCCGTCCCCGTGAGCGCCGCCAGCTCGGTGCGGTTGGGCACGAGCAGGTCGACGTGGGGCGGCGGAGTGGTGCCCGGTGTCACGGGCGCCGGGTTGTAGAGCACCGTCCCGCCGGCGAGACGGGCGGCGGCGTGGTTGGCCTCGTCCGGTACCTCCTGCTGGAGGACGGTGACGGCCGCCCGGCGCAGCACGTCGGCGGCGGCCTCGCAGTCGGCGGCACCGAGACGGGAATTGGCTCCAGGGCTGACGATGATGCTGTTCTCTCCGGCCGGGGAGACGGCGATCATCGCCCGGCCGGTGGCCGTGCCGGCGGTGGTGCGCACGTGGGTGATGTCGACGCCCTGGCCGCCCACGGCGCTCGTCATCACCTGGCCTGCGTCGTCGTCGCCGACCCGGCCGACGAAGGAGACACCGGCACCGAGGCGGGCCGCGGCGACGGCCTGGTTGGCGCCCTTCCCGCCGGGGTGCTGGGCGATGTCCCCGCCGAGCACGGTCTCTCCGGGCACGGGGTGCCGCGGCACGGGGGCGACAAGGTCGAGGTTCAGGCTTCCGACGACGGCGATCACTGCTTGTTCCTCACGGTGTTGGGTCATTGCGGTCACGGGGCCGCTGCGGGGGCACGGGGGTCACCGGGCGGGAGTCCGGTGCCGCGGCCCGGCTGGGCGTGTGCGGCCGGCGGGGTGCGGAGGCCGGGGGTGTCCCCCCGGCCGCCGGGACGCTGGAGCCCCGTACCGCCAGCTCCGGTGCCAGTCGTACCGTGCGCACCTTTCGGACACCGGGGGTACGCGCGGCGGCCGGGCCGTCCACGCGGCCGGCGTCCAGCCTTCCGGCCAGTAACGCGACGGCCTCGGCGGCCAGTTCGTGGACCGGCTGACGGACGGTGGTCAGCGCCGGGGCGGTGAGCGAGGCCATCGGCACGTCGTCGAAGCCCGTCACCGCGACGTCGCCGGGCACGTCGGCGCCCAGCTCGCGAAGGCGCTGCAGCGCCCCGATGGCGATCAGGTCGTTGGCGCAGACCACGGCGTCGGGGCGGTACGGCCACAGCCGGTCGACGGCGGTCCGGCCCCAGGCGACGGAGAAGTCCCCGAGTTCGACCGGGGCCCGCTCGCCGCCGGGGAAGAGAGTGCCGGCGCTCGCCCCGAAGGCGGCCCGGCGTTCGGCCGCGGCCGAGTCGGTGCCCGCGGCGCCGATGAAACAGGGCCGGCGCCTGCCGGTGGCCGCCAGGTGGTCCAGGACCAGGGCGATGCCGGCGGTGTTGTCGACAGCGACCAGGTCCGCGACGCCGGGCCCGCAGCCGCGGTCCAGCAGCACCAGCGGCACCTTGGCGGCCGCGTCGGCGACCGCGGTCCGGCTGAGGTGTTCGTCGACGGGAACCACCAGCATGGCGTCGACCCGCCTGCCCAGGAGGTCGGCGATCCGGCCGGCCTCCACACCGGGGTCGTCGTCGCAGTCGGCGAGCAGTGCCGCTCGCCCGTAGCCGTGCAGGGCGTAGGTGAGTTCCCGCACCAGCGAGGGGTAGAACGGGTTGGTGATCTGGGGCAGCACCAGTCCCACGGTGCCCGTGGACCGGCTGCGCAGGGAGCGCGCGACCTGGTTGGGCACGTAGCCGAGGGTCTCGGCGGCGGCCCGTACGCGGGCTGCGATCTCCTCACCGACCGGCCGCGTTCCGGCCATGACACGGGAGACGGTCGCCACCGAGCAACCGGACAGCGCCGCGACGTCCTTGAGGGTCACCTCGCCCACCGGGCAGCCTCCTTGCCGGCCACGGCCCGCCCTGCGGCGAACCCTCGTCATCGTTGACGAGGGCAAACGTTATCACTCGAAAACGCCCCGGTGAAGGGCTGTTGAAACGCCCTCAGCCCGCTCCGACCAGCAGTGACTGTGATGCGTGCCTCATGCATTGACAATTCGGGTCGGGGTTGAGCAGTCTCTTGGGAGAACGATTTCCCAACGTCTTCCCGACCTTGCGACCCGAGCGTGCGCACCGTCCTCCCGCAGGGTGGTGCCGACCCGGCTCCGACGCCGGGAGAGGCCGGGCGGACGCACTCCCCGTCGTCCCCGCCCGGCCGGTACGGACACCGGCGGGCACGACGTGCTTCTCGGACCGGCCGTGCGGCCCCGCCGGGGCCCGGTGCCCGGGACGGGCCGGTGATCGTTCCCAAGGTTCTGCCGCCGGTCCGTCCGGCGCGCACCCGCACACCGTCACAGCCGAGCAAAGGGGCTCATGTTGACCAGGAAGATCATCCTCGATTGCGATCCCGGACACGACGACGCGATTGCCATGCTGCTGGCTCACGGCAGCCCCGGCGTGGAGCTGGTCGGCGTGACCACCGTGGTCGGCAACCAGACGCTGGAGAAGGTGACCCGCAACGCCCTGTCGGTGGCCCGGATCGCCGGTATCACCGGCGTGCCGTTCGCGGCGGGAAACCCCCGCCCCCTGGTCCGCGAGATCGAGACGGCCCCCGACATCCACGGCGATTCCGGCCTGGACGGCCCGGTGCTGCCCGAGCCCCGGACCGAACTGGACCGGCGGCACGCGGTGGACCTCATCATCGACCTCGTCATGTCGCACGAGCCGGGCGAGATCACGATCGTGCCGACCGCGGGACTGACCAACATCGCCATGGCGGTCCGCAAGGAACCGCGCATCGCCGAACGGGTCCGCGAGGTCGTCCTGATGGGCGGCGGCTACCACGAGGGCAACTGGAGCGCGGTCGCCGAGTTCAACATCATCATCGACCCCGAGGCCGCGCACATCGTCTTCAACGCGGGCTGGCCGGTCACCATGGTCGGCCTCGACCTGACCCACCAGGCGCTGGCCACCCCGGAGGTCCGCGAGCGGATCGCCGCCGTCGACACCCGCCCGGCCCGGTTCGTCGGTGAGCTGCTGGACTTCTTCGGCGACATGTACCTGGAGGCGCAGGGCTTCGAGCACCCGCCGGTGCACGACCCGTGCGCCGTGGCCTACGTCATCGACCCCGACGTCATGACGACGCGCAGGGTCCCGGTCGACATCGAGCTGCACGGCTCGCTCACCCTCGGCATGACCGTCGCGGACTTCCGCCGGCCGGCACCCGAGGACTGCCGTACCCAGGTCGCCGTCACGCTCGACCGCGACCGCTTCTGGGGCCTGGTGGTCGACGCGCTGGAGCGTATCGGCGAGGGCGGCGACCCGGACGGCGACCGGCCCGCTCCCTCTCCCGAGGGCGAGCGGGCGTGACCGCCTCCACCGCACCCGTCACGCTCGGCGCGAAGGGCCACGGCCACGGCCGTCCGGCACGCGTCGGCGCGCTGATGGCCGCCCTGCTGGTGGCCTGCTTCGCCTTCCAGCTGAACGCCAGCATGCTCAGCCCCGCGCTGACGGACATGGCCGAGTCGCTGCACACCACGTCGAGTTCCATCGGAAGCACCCAGACCGCGTTCTTCACCTCCGCGGCCGTCTTCTCGCTCTTCCTGCCGCGCCTGGGCGACCTGATCGGCCGCCGGAGGGTACTGACGGGCATGCTCGCGCTGATGGTCGTCGGCTGCGTGATCTCCGCCCTGGCCACGAACGTCCCGGTGCTCTTCGTCGGCCGTGTGCTCCAGGGCGTCAGCGGGCCGGTCGTGCCGCTGTGTCTGATCATGCTGCGCAACGAGGTCCGGGAGCCGAAGACGTACGGCACCCTGCTCGGCGTCATCACCGCGGTCAACGGCGGCATCGCCGGCCTCGACTCCGTGGCCGGCGGCTCGCTCACCGACCACTTCGGCTTCGGCTCCGTCTTCTGGACCATGGCCGTGGTCGCCGCGCTCGGCGCCGTACTCGTCGCCACCCTCACCCCCGAGTCGAAGGCCACCGCGGGCAACACCCGCATGGACTGGCCGGGCACTCTGTTCCTCGCGGTCTCGGTCGGCACCGTGCTGCTCGCGCTCGACGAGGCGGGCAAGCTGGGCGACGCCGACTGGGCATACGCCGTGATCATGGCGGTCGTCGGGGTCGCCGCGTTCGCCCTCTTCTGGCGCAATGAGGGCAGGGCCGCCCACCCGCTGGTCGCCCTGCACCACCTGCGGCGCCGCGCCACCTGGTCGCTGCTCGCCTGCACCCTGCTCACCATGACGGGTGTCTTCGCCGTCATGAACGGCCTGGTGCCCGCCTTCGCCCAGAACGCCGAGGCGGGCCTGGGGATGTCCGCCACCGGCTCCGCGTGGTGGACGCTCACCCCCTACGCCCTCGCCGGGTTCGCGATGGGCCCGCTGGCCGGCCGCGCCGCGGCCACCTGGGGGTACGGCCGCGTCCTGCGGGTCGGTCTGATCGGCTCCGTGATTTCCGTCGCGGTCCTCGCGAGCACCCTGCACACCGGTTCGCGTGCCTGGCTGCTGATCGGCTCCCTGCTGGTCGGCATCACGTACGCGGGCATCGGGAACATCATCCTCAACGGGCTGGGCATCGTCCTGTCACCCGACGACAACCCGGGCTTCCTGCCGGGCCTGAACGCGGGGGCGTTCAACCTCGGCGCGGGCCTCAGCTTCGTCGTTCTGGACGCCGTCCAGAGTGCGGTCCGTCCGTCGTCGGCCGGTTCGACGGCCGGCTACTCGTCCGCGATGATCGCCGGGATCGTGCTCATCGTGATCGCTCTCGCGGTGTCCTTCCTGATCCCGAAGCCCGCGCGGGCCGAGGTCGGCGGGTAGCTCCGCCCCGTACCCGGAGAAGTCCGCGGCCCCCGCTCGTACACGGTCCGATGCCGTGCGCCGGGCCGGGGGCCGCGGACTTCTCCACGCGGGGACTACTTCACGGTGTACGACTCGGCCGCGGGGGAGACCGCCGCCGGGCGGATCACCTTGAGGCCGCCGGGGGCCTTGGTGTCGGGTTTCATGATGACGCTCTGCCGGGTGGAGGGTGCCTTCGGGTCGGTGAAGTCGTGGGACATCCCGAAGTCGGAGCCGAAGCCCTTGATGGTGAGCAGGGCCTTGTCGACGCCGTCGCGGGTGAGGTCCTTGGCGTCGCAGGCCTTCTTCAGCGCCTCGCCGTAGACGGAGGCGGCGGTCCACCCGGCGACGACGCCGTTGTCGAGGCCGTCCTTCGGGTAGGCCGCCGCGTACTCCTTCGCCAGCTTCGCCGGTCCGGCGCCGGGGTCGCCGATGGGGAGGGTGGAGGCGGCGACGTAGTAGTCGGCCAGCAGCGCGGGGCCGGCCGGGGTCGCGAGCAGCTGCGGTGCGAAGGCGGAGTTGTTGCCGACGACCGGGACCTTGAAGCCGGTCGCGGCGGCGACCCCGACGAGCGAGGCGGCCTGACGGGGGCCGGCACTGACGACGATCGCCTTGACTCCGGCCTGCTTGAGCGCGGAGACCTGCGCGGTCATGTCGTTGTCGGTGGGCTTGATCTTCTGCTCGACGACGGTGAGGCCGGACTGTCCGGCCGCGTACTTCGCACCGGCGAGCGCGTTCTCGCCGTAGTCGCCCTCGAAGTACACCTGACCGATCTTGTCGCCCTTGGCGATGCGCTTCTCGGTGAGGAGGTAGTCGATCAGGTTGATCGTCTCGATGTCGTACGTGGCCCCGATGACCCGTACGTACGGGGAGCCGAGCAGATTGGCCGACCAGGCCTGTGGCAGCACCACTCCGTGGTCCTGGCCGTCGATGCGCTGCTCGACGGCGGCGACGAACGGCGAGCCGATGAACTGGGTGAAGCCCAGGACCTCGGGTGCGAGCTCGGTGTAGCCGGCGATGGCCTTCTGCGGGTCGTAGCCGTGGTCGCGCACGGTCAGCTCGATCTTCCGGTCGCAGATCCCGCCGGCGGCGTTGGTCTGCTCGACCCAGAGTTGCTGGGCCTGGGTGACGCTCTTGCCGAGCGAGGCGTACACCCCGGTCATGTCGGTCAGCGCGCCGAGGGTGATGGTGGAGTCGCTGACGCCCTGGCCGGTTTTGATGCCGCCCTTGTCGGACTCGCTGTCCTTCCCCTCGGTGGCTTTTCCGCTGCACCCGGCGAGGGTGAGGGCAAGAGCCGCGACGACGGCTCCGATGACACGCTTTCTCATTTCTTCTCCCCTGATTTCTTCGGACGCGTAAGGCCACCGGGCATGAACAGGACCACCGCGACGACCGCGGCGCCGTAGAGATAGCGGGACGCCTCGCCGGGTGCGATTCCGCCCGTACCGGGGGCGGAGACCAGCGGGAGGGACTCGCTGTAGTGGGTGAGCACCTGCGGGAGCAGGGAGACGAAGGCGGCGCCGACGACCGCGCCGGCGACGGTGCCGAGACCACCGATGACGATCATGGCGAGGTATTCGAGCGAGAGGGCCATGCCGAAGTACTCGGGGACGGTCCGCTGGAAGACCAGGGCGAGCAGGACGCCCGCGAGGCCCGCGTACATGGACGAGAGGACGAACACCCCGGCGCGGTACCGGGCCACCGGGACGCCCATCACCCCGGCGGCGATCCGGTGGTCCCGGATGGCGTTGAGCGCCCGGCCCGGCCTGCCGCGCAGCACGCCGCGGGCGAAGAGCCCGCTGAGCACGAGAGCGGCGAGGGCCACGTACCAGAGCTTCTCGGAGGAACCGAACGGCACTGCGGCGACGACGAGTTCGGATTCGTCGAAGGTGAACCCGAAGACCGACAGCGGGGGAACGGCACGGCCGTTGAAGCCGCCGGTGAGCGATCCCGCGTTGAACAGCACGTGCTGGCCGATGAAGATGAGCGCGAGGGTGGCGATGCCGAGGTAGGCGCCGCGCAGCCGGGCCGCGATCGGGCTGAAGATCCCGCCGGCCAGCCCGGCCAGCGCCACGGCGAGGATCGCGGCGAGCCAGGTGGGCAGGCCGAGTCCGGTGAGGCTGTGGCCGTTCGCCTCGCTCGGCTCCCCCGCGAAGACGCAGTAGCCGTACGCGCCGACGGCGAGGAAGAAGCCGTGTCCCATGGAGAGCTGGCCGGTCGCCCCGGTCAGCAGGTTGATCCCGATCGCGCCGATCGCGGCGGCCATGGCGAACAGTCCGGCCTGGAGCCAGAAGCGGTCCAGGTAGAACGGCAGCACCAGCATCAGGACCGAGCCGGTGAGCCAGAGGTACGGGCGCGGGCGGCGCAGGCGTTCGCCGTACGTACGGGCCGAGAGGGCCCGGGTGGTCGGGGTGGGGGTCCGCTCGGACGTGGTCTCAGACACGGGCCGGCTCCTTCGTGCCGAAGAGTCCGGCGGGCCTGATCAGCAGCACGATCAGCATCACCAGGTAGGGCGCGAGGTCGCCGATTCCCCGTCCGAGGAAGGAGAGATCGCTCTGGTAGCCCGTGGCGAAGGACTCGGTGACACCGACGAGGAGTCCGCCGGCGAGGGCCCCGGTGGTCGAGTCGAGGCCGCCGAGGATCGCCGCGGGGAACGCCTTGAGCGCGGCGAGCGAGGTGGCCCGTTCGAGTCCGGGGGTCGGGAACACCGTGAGGAAGAGGGCGGCGACGGCGGCGAGTGCCCCGGCCACCGCCCACGCGGCGAGCGAGACCCGGCCGAGCCGGATGCCCATGAGGGCGGCGGTCCGCGGGTTCTCCGCGGCGGCGCGCATCGAGACGCCCCAGGAGGTGAAGCGGAAGGCGAGCAGGAACACGGTGATGAGCAGCGCGGCGGCGACGAAGGCGGCGATCCTCGTCTGGGCGAGGGTGACCCCGCCGACGGTGACGACGCCGCTGCCCCAGGGGTCGCCGAGCGGCAGCACGTCGGTGCCCATGCGCCGGGTGAGTTCGGTGGTGAGGAGGATGTCGACGCCGATGGTGACGATGGCCAGCACGCTGTGGTCGCTGCCCCGGTAGCGGCGCATGACGAGGAACTCGACGGCGGCGCCGACGACCGCCGCGCCCGCTGTGCCGGCGGCGAGCGCGGGCCAGAAGCCGATGTCGTCGTGGAGCACCGCGGTCACGTATCCGCCGGCGAGCAGCAGGGAGGCGTGGGCGAAGTTGACGACCTCGGTGGCCTTGAAGATGACGACGAAGCCGAGGGCGATGAGGGCGTAGACCGAGCCGATGGAGAGGCCGCCCAGGAGGAGTTCGACGAAGGTGGTCATTCCTGTTCTTCTCCCAGGTAGGCGCGGACGACGGCGGGGTCGTTCTGTATCTCGGCGGGGGTGCCGTCGGCGATCCCGCGTCCGAAGTCGAGTACGGTCACGGCGTCCGCGAGCCGCATCACCACGCCCATGTCGTGTTCGACGAGTACGACGGAGATGCCGAGGCTGTCGCGGACTCCGGCCACCACGGCGGCGGTCCGGCGGCGTTCGTCGGCGGTCATGCCGGCGACGGGTTCATCCAGGAGCAGCACCTCGGGTTCCATGCAGAGCGCTCTGCCGAGTTCGACCAACTTCTGTGCTCCGTAAGGCAGGGAGCCCGCGGGCCGGTCCAGCTCGGCTTCGAGGCCGATGAACGCGGCGATCTCGTGGACCCGTTCGAGGTGACGGCGCTCCTCCCGGGCGGCGGACGGCAGCCGGAGTCCGGCGGCGACGAATCCGGTGCGCATCAGCCGGTGCCGTCCGAGCAGCAGGCTCTCGGCGACGGTGGCGTGCGGCGGGAGCGCGAGGTTCTGGAAGGTGCGCGCGACGCCGAGGGCGGCGATCCGGTGGGCCGGCAGCCCGGTGAGTTCGGTGGTGCCGAGGTGAACGGTGCCGGAGGTGGCCCGGTAGACGCCGGAGAGCACGTTGAACGTGGTTGATTTTCCCGCGCCGTTGGGGCCGATGACCGCGTGCACGCTGCCGGGTTCGACGGTGAAGGAGATCGCGTCGAGGGCGGTGAGCCCGGCGAACCTGACCGTCACGTCGCGGACGGTGAGCGGGGCGGGCGAGGTGGTGCCCGGCGCCCCGGGGGCGGGGGTGGTTGCGGGGGTGGATGCGGTGGTCACGCCGACCACCTGCGCAGGGTGCGGGAGGCGCCTGCCACCGCGTCCGCGTCCTCGGCCGCCGTCTCGTCGACGACGCCGAGGTAGCGGCGGCGCACCTCGTCGGTGGCGGCGAGTTCGTCGGCCGGGCCGCCGAGGGCGACCTCGCCGACGTCGAGGACGTACGCGGTGGAGGCGAGGCGCAGGGCGATGGCCGCGTTCTGCTCGACGAGCAGCACGGAGGTGCCGCCCGCGTTGATCTCCTGGACGGTCTCGGCGATCTTCGCTGCCATCAGGGGGGCGAGGCCGAGGGAGGGCTCGTCGAGCAGCAGCAGGCGCGGGCCGGCCATCAGGGCGCGTCCCATCGCCAGCATCTGCTGTTCGCCGCCGGACAGCAGTCCGGCCTTCTGGTGCGCGCGCTGGGCGAGCACCGGGAACAGCTCGTGGACGCGGGCGAGGGTGTTCGCCGTCTCCTTGCGTCCGCCGCGGGCTCCGAGGGCACCGGCCCGCAGGTTGTCTGCCACCGTCATCCGGGCGAACACCTGCCGCCCTTCCGGTACTTGGACCACTCCGGCGGCGACCACCTGTGCGGGCCGCAGCCCGTCCAGGGGGCGGCCGTCGAAGTGGATGGTGCCGGTGCCGCTTCCGCGGTGGAAGCCGAGGGTCCGCGAGACGGCCCGCAGCAGCGTGGTCTTGCCGGCGCCGTTGCCGCCGAGTACGGCGGTGATCGTGCCGGCCGGCACGTCGACCGAGACGTCCCGCAGGGCCCGTACCGGGCCGTAGCCCACGGACAGCGAGCGGATCTCCAGCGTTGCCATGCGTCCTCCTCCTTCCGCCTGCTCGTCGTGGTGGAGCCGGGCCGTCCTGCGGCCCGGCCGTTTCCGGGTCCGGCCGGGTCCGTCGTGACCGAAGGCCGCGCGCGGGTCCGTGGCGGACCTGTGCGGCGCATCCGGCAGGGGTTACGGGCAGCCCCTGGGCTCCACAGACCAGCACCGGCCCCGCCGTGCGTCCACGGCGTACGGCGGACTCGATGCGGGCGACCAGTGAGGGCGGCGCCGGGTTGTGCGCGCGCACAGAGGCGGCGCTCCCCCGTCGGCGGGAGGCGGGGGCCGGTGCCATCCTCGCCACGACGCGCGGCCTCCCGGCCCGCGGGAAGGGGAGAGCGGATGGCGCGGTGCGAGGAGGAGCCGGTCCGGGCCCTGCTCGGCGTACTGCTGGCGGGGCCCGTGACGCCGGAGCTGGCCGGGCGGGCGACGGCCGCCCTGGACCTGCCGGAGCTCGGGAGGTACGCGGTGGTGGTGCTGCCCGCCGCCGGGCGCGACGGTCCGCGCCCGGGGGGCGACGGCCCGCGCCCGGGGGCCGACGGCCGGGGTACGGGCCAGGTGGCCGACCGGCTCCGGTGGCTCTGGTGTCCGGGGCCCGAGCGGGACTTCGCCGTCGTGGCCCTCGGAGAGGGCGAACCCGCCCTAATCGCGCGGTGGTTGAACGAACTGCACGCGGGCCGGGCCGGGGTCGGCCCGGCCGTCGAGGGCCTGGCCGGGCTGCCCGTGGGCCGGCGGCTCGCCGAGGCGGCCCTGCTGACCTGTCCACCGGGCGGGACCACCGCCGTGACACTGGAGCAGCGGCTGCCCGCAGCACTGTTGGCGAGTCAGCCGGAGCTGGCGGACCTGCTGGTCACGGACGTACTGGGTCTGCTGCCGGCGCTCCCCGAGGCCGAACGCGAGGTACTGATGGGGACGTTGGACGCATGGCTGGAGTGCGGCGGCTCGGCGGGGCGGGCGGCGGTCCGGCTGCACTGCCATCGCAACACGGTGCTCAACCGGCTGCGACGACTGGAGCGGCTGACGGCGCGGTCGCTGTCACGGCCGCGCGAGCTGGTCGAACTGACCCTGGCGCTGGACGCGTTCAGGCTGAGGGCTGCCCGGTGATCCGTGGTGGATCAGTACGCGACGGCGGATGCGGTGCATCGCACGGCGAAGGGACATCCGCATACGGGATGCATGCGGACGTCCCGACGACGCGGCGGGATGCCGCAGTTGTCGTCGCGCACCCGCCACGGATCGCGGGACGGCCCGTGGCTCGGTCGCCCCTGCGGGCGGGCCAGGTGCGGCGCGCACATGGCGCCGCACCGGGCCGCGGTGACAGCCCGTCGGTCAGCCGAGGTGGTCGCGGGCGATGGACTCCGCCGCACGCTCCAACAGGGGTCCGGCCTGGGCCATGGAGACGGCGGGGTCGGGCTCCAGGTCCGCCAGGGCGTAGGCGCGCGCGATGCCCGCCTTCTCCAGCTCCTGCGCTGTCAGCGCCAGTCGGCCGCACACCGCGACGACCTCCACACCGGCGGCGCGGGCCGCGGCCGCGACACCGGCCGGGGCCTTCCCGTGCAGGGTCTGCTCGTCGAGCGATCCTTCGCCGGTGACGACGAGCGTGGCGCGGGCCAGCGCCGGGGCGAACCCCAGCACGTCGAGCATCACCTCGATACCGGGGCGGAAACGGGCCCCCAGCCCGACCAGCGCGCCGTAGCCGATACCGCCGGCCGCTCCGGCACCGGGCAGCGCGGCCTGCTCCGGGCCGAGCACGGCGGCGTAGCGGGCGAGCGCCGCGTCCAGGACCGCGATGTCCTCGTCGGTGGCGCCCTTCTGGCGTCCGTACACGGCGGGGGCGCCCTTCTCCCCGGTCAGCGGGTTGTCCACGTCGCTGGCGAGGACGAGGTCCACGGAGGCGAGGCGGGGGTCGAGTCCGGAGAGGTCGGCTTCCGCGATGCGCGCGAGGCCACCGCCGCCGGGGCCGACCGGTGCGCCGTCCTCATCCAGGAACCGGGCTCCGAGCGCGGTCAGCATGCCCGCGCCACCGTCCGTGGTGGCGCTGCCGCCCACGCCGAACACGATGGTCCGGGCGCCGTCGTCGAGTGCGGCCCGCAGCAGTTCGCCGGAGCCGTAGGTGGTCGCGGTGAGGGGGGCGAACACGCCCGGCGGCAGGTGCTGGAGCCCGGACGCCTCGGCCATCTCCACCACGGCCGTGGTGGAGCGCAGCGCGTACGCGGCGTCGACCGGCTCACCGAGCGGACCGGTCACCCGGGCTTCCCGGCGCTCGAATCCGGCGGCGAGCGCGGCGGCGACCGTTCCGTCGCCGCCGTCCGCCACGGGCAGCGTCTCCACGTCCAGTCCGGGGACGACGCGTCGCAGTCCGGTGGTCACCCGCTCCGCGACCTGCGCCGCCGTGAGGGAACCCTTGAACTTGTCCGCCGCGACCAGCACCCGCGCGGTCACCATCTCTGCTGCTCCGTCCGCCACCCTGCATCCCTCACTGTCGAACAGACTCTCGTGCCGCTCGACCCTATCCGCAGCCCGCCTGATCTGCCCATGCTCCGGTCCCCGTAGGACCCGCGGCCGTCCCGGAACACGCCCGACGGGCCGCGCGCGAGGCGCGCGGCCCGTCGTGGGGAGCCCGTGGATGTCTCTTCTTTCAGGCGACTTCGGAGAGAGAGGTGAGATGGGCGAAGACGACGACGTTGGCGGAGTAGCCGGTCTTCTTGTCGAAGCGTCCGCCACAGGTGAGCAGCCGCAGCTCCGGGCGGTTCGTCGTCCCGTACACCTTGTCGTCCGGGAACTCGCTCTTCTTGTAGGTCTTGACGGTGTCGACGGTGAAGACGGCCGTCCGCCGGTCGGCGCGCTGGACCTTGACGGCATCGCCCCTGCGCAGGGCGTTCAGGTTCAGGAAGATGGCGGGGCCGGTCGCGGTGTCCCGGTGACCGACGATCAGGGCCGTGCCCGCCTCCCCCGGCGACGGCCCGTCCTGGTACCAGCCCGCCACTTTGGGCCGGTTGACCGGTGGGGCGCCCAGCCGGCCCTTGGCGTCGAGCTTCAGGCCGACGAGCGGGGCCTCGATGTAGATCGCGGGGATCGCGACCTTCACCGCCCGGGAGGGGCTCAACGGGGGGTGGGATTCCGGGATGCGCTCGGGCATGCGGTGCGGAGCCCTCCGGAACGGCGGCGACCCGCCGCCCGCGGCATCGGAGCCGCGGGCGGCGGCATGCGCCGTCGTATCGCCGGACGCATCACCGCATACGTGGACGATGCCTGCCACGAGGGAGAAGGTCGCGCACAGCGTCAGGGTGAGACGGCATGCGCGACTCGGCCCTCGGCGCCGCCGTCGCGGAGTGTTACGCCTCGCCACGGGCGCGTCGGCGAGCCGCCCGGCGGGCCAGGACGAGGCCGCCGAGTCCGGCCACCCCCGCCGCCACGGCGGCGGTGGTCCCCGCACCCGGGCCCGAGTCACCGTCGTAGCTCGCGGTCTCCAGGGTGGGAACGCCACCGCCGCCCGCGGGGACTCCGCCGGAGGGCCGGTTGCCCGAGGCTGCGGCCGGGGTGTCGGCGATCCCGGTGTCGGCAGCCGTGGTGCCGGAAGCGGCCTGGTTGTCGGCGGCCTGGCCACCAGCCGTCTGGTTGCGCTCGCCACCTCGGCCGCCGCGGCCGTCGTCGGGGCAGTTGACGACGAAGGTCCGCTGCTTGGTCAGGCTGCCCGGGACGATCCACTGGAGCTGGTAGGTGCCGTCCGGCAGCTGGTACTGCGGGCTGCGGGCCCTGCCCTGCGAGAGGGGGAGCGTGCCGGCCAGCACGTTCCCGGGCGGGACGGTCAGCGGCAGCTCCGTGATGGTCCAGGCGACCGACTGGAGGGTCTCGAAGTTGTTGGCCGACAGCCTGAACTGGCAGATCGAGCCGCCGTTCGCACGGCCGTCGCGACCCGCGTTGCGGATCTCGACGATGTTGAGGTCGCCGCTGTCGCCGGGGATGGCGAAGGCCTCGGGGGCGCAGGTGAGAGCGATGCCGGCGGCCGCCACGAGGGTGCCGGCGCGGAGGGCGTGGGTGCGGGTGGAGGCGGAGATGGACATGCGTGACTCCTCGAAGCCAGAACGATTGTCGTACTAATGGGAAGGGCACCCAAGGGATGTCACAGGTGATCCACAGGATGGGACCGGCGTGACCGACAACCCGTCAGAAATCCCCCCACCGGCCCATAGGCGGCGGGGCAAAAGCTCCCACGACGCGCGGACACCACCTGCGGGACAGCCCTTAATCTGGCGCGGTGACCACAACTGACGACTACGCCACCTACATCGCCGGCCTGCCCCGGATCCTGGCCGGCGCCGCCTGTCTCTTCCGCGACACGACGGGCCGGGTCCTGCTGGTCGAGCCGAACTACCGTGAGGGCTGGGCGCTGCCCGGCGGGACGATCGAGTCCGGGACCGGCGAGGGCCCCCGGGCGGGGGCGCGGCGCGAGACCTCCGAGGAGATCGGCCTCGACCTGGAGCCGGGGCGGCTCCTGGTGGTGGACTGGGTACGCGGCGCGGCCCGTCCGCCGATCGCGGCATACCTGTTCGACGGCGGGGTGCTGAGCGAGGCGCAGCTGGCGGCGATCGTCCTCCAGGAGGAGGAACTCCTGTCCTGGAAGCTGGTGGAGCGTTCCGCTCTCCCCGAGCACCTCCTCGGGTCGCTCGGGCTGCGGGTGGAGGCCGCGCTGGCGGCTCTCGACTCGGGTGACGGAGCGGTGGAGCTGGAGGACGGACGGCCGCCCGCCCTCTGACGGGCGGTCCGCGCCGGGGAAACCGGTCGCCGTCGAGAACGAGGCGGGCACGTGGCGCGGGAGGCGGCCCGGCAGGGCCGGGAAATCCGGTCGTCGGACGGACCGCCGCTCCGTAGGCTCCCCGCATGACTCTCGTCGCGATCCTCAGCGGTGCCGGCGTCTCCACGGACTCCGGCATCCCCGACTACCGGGGCCCGAACGGGCTGTGGACGCGGGACCCGGAGGCCGAGAAGCTCGTCACCTACGACTTCTACATGGCCGATCCGGAGATCCGCCGCCGCGCCTGGCAGATGCACCGCACCAGCGCGGCGTGGAATGCCGGGCCGAACGCGGCTCACCGCGCGGTGGCGGGTCTGGAGCGGTCCGGTACGGCGGTGCGGGTCCTCACGCAGAACGTCGACGGCCTGCACCAGGAGGCGGGCCTCTCCGCCCGCAAGGTCGTCGAGCTCCACGGCACCGCCCGCGAGGTGGTCTGCACCCGGTGCCACGCCCGCTCCCCCATGGCCGACGCGCTGCGCCGGGTGGAGGCGGGCGAGCCGGATCCGGCGTGCACGGGCTGCGGGGGCGTCCTGAAGTCCGCGACGGTCATGTTCGGCGAGCGGCTGGACCCGGAGGTGCTGGCCCAGGCGGTGGCGATCGCCAAGGGGTGCGAGGTGTTCGTCGCGGTGGGTACCACGCTCCAGGTGCACCCGGCGGCCTCGCTCGCCGGTCTGGCCGCCGACCACGGAGCCCGGCTGATCATCGTGAACGCGGAGCCGACCCCGTACGACGACCGGGCCGACGAGGTGGTGCGGGAGCCGATCGGTGCGGCGCTCCCGGCCCTGCTGGAACGGCTGGCGGCGGGCGGTGCCGGTTGAGCCCCGCCGGTGGGGGTGGGGTAGTGTTGAGGGCTGCGAAGGGGAGTAGCCCCGAAAACCGGTCGTCGACACACTGGAGTCTCCGGATTCCCGGTGGCCGGGCCCGTTGATCGTTGATCATGGCGGGTGGGCGAGACCTTCGGTCAGGTATGACACACCCGCGCCCTGCGGGTGCTGCGTCGTGCCGGGCCGAGTGGTCCTCCGAGAGCCCGTGCGGCGCTTCGCGAAGGCCCGGGGCCCGGCTCTCACAGAAAGCCACCCGGAATGCACCTCGACCCCCTGGCGATCATCACCGCCTTCGGGCTCATCTTCCTCGCCGAACTGCCGGACAAGACGATGTTCGCGTCGCTCGCCATGGGCACGCGCATGAAGCCCCTGTACGTCTGGTTCGGTACGTCGTCCGCGTTCATCGTCCACGTGGCCATCGCGGTCGGCGCGGGTGGTCTCCTCGGGCTGCTGCCCGACTGGATCGTCAAACTGGTCTCCGCCCTGCTCTTCGCCTTCGGCGCCTTCATGCTGCTGCGCGGCGGGGGCGACGACGAGGACGAGGACGAGGAGGTCAAGACCGTCACCGGTTTCTGGCCGGTCTACGGAACGGCGTTCATGGCCGTCTTCATCAGCGAGTGGGGCGACCTCACCCAGATCACCACGGCCAACCTCGCAGCGAGCAACGGCGCCTGGTCGGTGGCGATCGGCTCCGCCGCCGCGCTGATGTCCGTCTCGGCCCTGGCGCTGCTGGCCGGCCGGTTCATCGCCAAGCGGGTGCCGCTCAAGACCGTCCAGCGGGTCGGCGGAATCTGCATGCTCGGGCTGGCGATCTGGACGGTGACCGAGATCTTCACCGGCTGACGTCCCCTTACGGGCGTGTACGCGCGGGAGCCCGGTGACCGCCGAGACGGTCACCGGGCTCATGCGTGCCGGGAATCCTCGGCCCCGGCCCTCGGACCCAGTCCTCAGCTCCCTCAGCCCTCAGTCCTCGGCTCTCAGAACAGCGCCAGGGTGGCGTTCTCCGTGCCGCGTTCGAACGCCAGCAGGCGCTGCTTGCGGTCGAGCCCGCCGCCGTATCCGGTGAGGCTCCCGGAGGCACCGATCACGCGGTGGCAGGGGACGATGATCGAGACCGGGTTGCGGCCGTTGGCCAGGCCCACCGCGCGGGAGGCGCCGGGCTTGCCGAGCCGGCCGGCCAGTTCGCCGTAGGAGAGCGTCTCGCCGTACGGGATGCGCTGGAGCTCCGTCCAGACGGTCCGCTGGAACGGGGTGCCCTCCAGGTGCAGGGGCAGGTCGAACTCGGTGCGGGTCCCGTCGAAGTACTCCCCCAGCTGGCGGACCGCCTCGGCGAAGGAGCCGGTGTCCACCTCCTCCCCGAACGTCTCGCGCGCCGGCTGGTGGCGGTGGTCGGTCATGTACAGGGCGCTGAGGACGCCGTCGGTGGCGACGAGAGTGAGCGGGCCGTAGGGACTGTCGAGGAGCGTGTGGGTCCTGGTGTGCGGGAGGACGGTGGTGCGCATGGGGTGCTTCTTTCGGGGTTCGGAGGTCGGGACGCTCGTCGGGGCCGGGGTCAGGGGCCGGGGTCACTCGGGCAGTCGGTTGATGGGGTGCCCGTCGACGGTCCACAGGTACTGCACGGCGTAGGCCCGCCAGGGCCGCCACCCGGCCGCCCGTGCGGTGAGCGCCGCCGGGGTCGACGGCAGCCCCAGCCGCTCGGCCGCGCGGCGGATGCCGAGGTCGGTCGGGCAGAAGGCGTCCGGGTCGCCGAGGGCCCGCATGGCGATCACCTCCACGGTCCACGGCCCGAACCCGGGCAGCGCGGTCAGCGCGGCGCGGGCCTCGTCCCAGTCGGTGTCGGCGGCGTCCAGCCGGAGCGAGCCGTCGGCCAGCGCGCCGACGAGGGTGGTCAGCGTGGTGCGCCGGGTGCGCGGCAGGGCCAGCGCCTCGGGGTCCAGCCCGGCCAGCGCCTCCGGTGTGGGGAAGAGGTGGGTGAGCCCGCCCTCGGAGTCCTCCACGGGCTTCCCGTACGCCGTGACCAGGCGGGCCGCGTGGGTGCGGGCGGCGGCGGTGGAGACCTGCTGGCCCAGTACGGCGCGTACGGCGAACTCGGCACCGTCCACCGTGCGCGGCACCCGGCGTCCGGGCGCGGCGTCCACCAGGGGGGCGAGCAGCGGGTCGGTGCGCAGCTGGCCGTCCACGGCGACCGGGTCCGCGTCCAGGTCGAGCAGGCGGCGGCAGCGGCTGATGGCGAGGGTGAGGTCGCGGGGATCGGTGAGCTGGAGGCGGCAGGCGATGTGGTCGGGGCGCGGGGAGAGCGCAACGATGCCGTGTCCGTGCGGGAGGGAGAGGGTGCGCCGGTAGGCGCCGTCGCGCCACTCCTCCACGCCGGGGACGGCGGTGGCGACGAGGTGGCCGAAGAGGTTGCTGGGGTTGAGCGGGGCGCGGTACGGCAGACGCAGCGCTATCACACCGGGTGTGGTGGCGGTCCTGCTGCCGCGTTCGGCGCGGGTACGCAGCTCGCCGGGGGCGAGGGCGAAGACTTCGCGGACCGTCTCGTTGAAGGTGCGGATGGAGGAGAACCCGGCGGCGAACGCCACCTCGGCCATCGGCAGTGCGGTCGTCTCGATGAGGACCCGCGCGGTCTGGGCCCGCTGGGCGCGGGCCAGGGCGAGCGGGCCGGCTCCGAGTTCGGCCAGGAGCTGGCGTTCGATCTGGCGGGCGGAGTAGCCGAGGCGGGCGGCGAGCCCGGGGACGCCCTCGCGGTCGACGACCCCGTCCTGGATGAGGCGCATGGCGCGGGCGACGGAGTCGGCGCGGGCGTTCCACTCCGGGGAGCCGGGGCTGGTGTCGGGCCGGCAGCGCTTGCAGGCCCGGAACCCGGCCTGCTGGCAGGCGGCCGCGCTGGGGTAGAAGGTCATGTTCTCGACCTTGGGCGGCACGACGGGGCAGCTGGGACGGCAGTAGATCCGGGTGGTCAGGACCGCCGTGAAGAACCATCCGTCGAAGCGGGCGTCCTTGGACTGGACGGCCCGCACGCAGCGCTCGGTGTCGGTGTGCATGCTTCAAGCATCGGTCACCCGGGAGCCCGGGGCTGGCGGAAATCCGACATGGAGGTCGCGCGGGATTCCGCCGCCCGGGTTCACCGTGCGGTGCGCAGGCTGCGCCAGACCGCCCGGGCGGCGTGGTGGCCGGACATGCCGTGGACGCCGGGGCCGGGCGGTGTGGCCGAGGAGCAGAGGAAGACCGCCGGGTGGGCAGTGGCGTACGGGACACGGGCGAGCTTGGGGCGGATGACGGTCTGGAGTCCGGCGAAGGCGCCGCAGGCGATGTCGCCCCCGACGTAATTGGCGTTGTGCGCGGCGAGTTCCCGCGGTCCGGCGACGGCCCGGGCCAGCACCAGGTCGCGGAATCCGGGTGCGAAGCGCTCCAGCTGGCGCTCGATGACCTCGGTGGCGTCGCCCTCCCAGCGCGCCGGCACGTGTCCGTACGCCCAGAAGACGTGGCGCCCCTCGGGGGCGCGGGTGGGGTCGGCCAGGCTGGGCTGGGCGGTGATCAGGAACGGGACGCTGGGGTCGCGGCCGTCGACGGCGGCGCGGAGCGCGGCGTCGATCTCGGGGGCGGTCGGTCCGACGTGCACGGTCCCGGCGCGCCGGGCCTCCTCGGCCGTCCAGGGGACCGGGCCGGAGAGCGCGTAGTCGATCTTGAAGGTGGCGGCGCCGTAGCGGTAGTGGCGGTAGGCGTTGCCGAGTCCGGCGATCCTGGCGAGCGCGGTCGGCGAGGTGTCGAAGACGTAGGCGCGGGCGGGCGGCAGCTCGTCCAGGCGCTTGACCTCGATGCCGGTACGGATGGTGCCGCCCTGGCTGCGCAGATACGAGGCGAGGGCGTCGGAGATCGACTGCGAGCCGCCCCGGGGCACCGGCCAGCCGTTGGCGTGCGCGGCGAGCGCGAAGATCAGGGCGATCCCGCCGGTGGCCACCCCGGAGGTGGGGGCGATGGCGTGCGCGGCGAGCCCGGCGAGGAGCGCGCGGGCCTTCTCGTCGCGGAAGCGCCGGGAGAGCAGCGTGGCGGGCTGGAGGGCGTCGAGGCCGAAGCGCACCCAGCGGTACGGGTCGCGGGGCAGGCCGAGCCAGGGGGTGCGCAGGAAGTCCTGGGCGAGGGTCTCCCAGTGTCCGAGGTAGGGGGCGACGAGCCGTCGGTAGGTGCCCGCGTCCCGGGCGCCGAGCGAGGCGGCGGTCTCACCCACCGACCGGTTGAGCACGGCGGCCGTGCCGTCCGGGAAGGGGTGGGCGAGGGCGAGTTCCGGCTGGATCCACTCCAGCCCGTGGTCGGCGAGCGGCATCCCGGCGAACGCCGGGGAGCCGATGCCGAGCGGGTGGACGGCGGAGCAGGGGTCGTGGCGATAGCCGGGGAGGGTCAGCTCCCGGGTACGGGCGCCGCCGCCGACCGTGTCGGCCGCCTCGAAGACCTCCACCGCGTAGCCCCGGCGGGCCAGTTCGGCGGCGGCGGTCAGTCCGTTGGGCCCGGCCCCCACGACGACTGCGTCAAGCATCTGCGACACCTTGGGACTCCTTCGCGGGGCGGCGGGCAGGAGACCCAGGATATTCCCGCGCGCGGGCGGCGTACGCGTGGGTACCCTCCGCTCCGATGACCGACTCCGCGCAGAAGACCGCCTCCGCCGTCGCCGCCATGGCCGCCCGCCTGGTCGACGTGGACGGGGTCCGTGCCGTCGCCCTCGGCGGCAGCCGGGCCCGTGGCACCCATCGCCCCGGCTCCGACTGGGATCTGGGCCTCTACTACCGGGGTTCGCCCGATCCCGGCGCGCTGACCGCGCTCGCCTCCGAGGTCCAGGGAGCGCCTGCGACGGTCGAGGGGCCGGGCAGTTGGGGTCCCTGGGTGAACGGGGGCGGCTGGCTGCGGGTCGGCGGCGTCGCCGTGGACTGGATCCTGCGGGACCTGGACCGGGTGGAAGCGGTCTGGGCCGACTGCCGGGAGGGGCGGTACGAAGTCGGGGTGCAGCCGGGGCATCCGCTGGGCTTCTGGTCGCCGTGCTATCCGGGCGAGGTCGCTCTCGGGCGCGTACTCGCCGATCCGGCAGGCGAACTGACGGCACTTCAGAAGCAAATCCGGAACTACCCGGAGCCGTTGCGGCGGGCCCTGGCGGACGGGGCGTGGGAGGCGGAGTTCCTGGTGGATTCGGCCGCGAAGTCCGCCCCGGCGGGCGACACTCTCCACGTGTCCCTCTGCCTGTCCCGGGCGTTCGGGATTCTCGCCCAGGCGCTGCACGGGCACCACCGCATCTGGTGCCTGAACGAGAAGGGCGCGCTGGCCGCCGCGGCGGCGCTGCCGGAGACTCCGCCCGGCTTCGCGGAACGGGTGGCCCGCGCGCTGCGCGATCTCGGCCCGGGGGCGGTGGAGACGGCCCGGGACGTGGTGCGGGACGTGCGCGCGGTACTGGCGCGCGGGAGGGCCTGAGCGGGGGCGCACGGTGCGGCGAGGCCGCGCCACCGGGCGCTGTGGGATCTCGGGACGCCGTGGGACCTTGCGGCGCCGTGGCGTCAGACGTTGCTGAGGAGGGCCTCGCGGACGCGGGCGACGGTGGCCTCGTCCCGGCCGACCGCGAACGGCAGGTCGTTGTCGCCGGCCAGCCTGAACCGCGCGCCGGACAGCGTGGCGTGGGACCCGCCGGCCTCGCCGACCAGCAGCAGCCCCGCCGCGTGGTCCCAGGCGAACTCCCAGTTGAAGGCGAGTGCGTCGAGGTCGCCCCGGGCTACGGCCAGGTACTCCAGTCCGGCCGAACCGCAGGCGCGTGCGTCGATGCCCTCGGTCCGCAGTCCGAGCAGGGCGCGCTTCTGTTCGTCGGTGGTGAAGTCGGGGTGGGACATCGCGACCCTCAGTACGGCGCCGGGCTCGGGCGAGCCGGACCGGAGCGGCGCCCCGTTGAGCGTGGCGCCCCGGCCGCGTACCGCGACGGCCATCTCCTGGAGCACGGGAGCGTACGTCCACGAGGCGATGAGCTCACCGTGGTGGGCGAGGGCGACGAGGGTGCAGAATCCGGACTCGCCGCGGACGAACTGTCGGGTGCCGTCCACGGGGTCCACGATCCACACCGGTGCGTCCCCGGACAGCGCGCCGTACACGGCCGGATCGGCGTGCACGGCTTCCTCGCCGACCACCACCGAACCCGGCAGGATGCGGGTCAGCGCGGCGGTGAGGTGCTTCTCCGCCTCCCGGTCGGCGCTGGTGACGAGGTCGTGCGGACCGCTCTTCTCGATGATGTCGTCCGCGGCGAGCTTGCGGTGGCGGGGCATGATCTCGGCGGCCACCGCCTCGCGTACCGCCTCCTCGACCAGCGCCACCTGCCCGACACTCCCGGCACTTCCGGTGTTCCGTGGGTTCCGTGCGTTCTCGGCGAGAAAGTCATCGATCATGTCTCCAGCTAAGCACGGTCCGGCCGTACCCCCGAAGGCGGACGGGTTTCCGGCCCGTGAAACCCCCTGTCCGGGGACGGGGCCGCCCGGAACGCGGGCAGGCCCCGCCCCGGGGCCCTTCAGGCTTCGAGCCTCATGTACAGGCGGGTGCCCCGGGGCCGGTAGCCGAGGCGCTCGTACACGCGGCGTGAGCCCTCACCGGAGAACTCCAGCCAGACCGACTCGGCGCCCCGGTCGAACATCGCCCCGGTCAGCGCGGCCGTGACCGCGCCGGCGATGCCCCGGCCCCGGAAGGCCGGGCGGGTGCCGACGCCGGCGAGTTCGGCGGTCCCCACCGCCGGGGCGGAGCAGGAGGCGCCGCCCGCGCAGCTGCCGTCGGACGCCCGGACGAATCGGACGCCTCCGCCGCTCTCCTGGGTACGCCGGAGCCGGGCGGTGCCGTGCGTGGTGGGGGCGAAAGCCCCGTCGAAGGATTCCGAGAGGGCGGCGTCGATCGCCGCGTACTCCTTCTCGGAGACCGGCGTCTCCACGAGGAGGTCCGGACCCTTGCCGACAGGCCTCGGAATCAGCGTGGCGGGGGTGCAGACCAGGTAGGGGTGCACCTCCTCGACGGTGAAACCGGCGCCCCGCAGCGCCGCCTCCACGGCGGGGGCGGCGTCCGGTGCGAACTCCAGGCGGGGCAGCAGCCCGCGCCCGCGGAAGGCGCCGACGAGGGCCCGCACGTCGTCCGGGGTCGGCCGGGCGCCGGGCAGCGGGGTGGCGTAGTTGATGTACGGACTGGACGTCGCCGGGTCGAATCCCGCGACGAATCCGCCGGTCTCCACGACGACGGGACGGCGCCGGAGATTGACGACGGCGAAGCTCTGGACGTTGGTGTCCATGATGCTGGTGACCTCACGAAGGTGACAGGGAGGGAACGCGCCGCACGGCCCGTGACGGGCGCGCGGAATCGCGTGTTCTTGTTTGTCGCGCCTGCTCCGGGCAGGGAGAGGCGGCGGTGCGCCGGGCACCGCATCGTGGGGCCGTCGTGCCGAGTGGCGTGGTACCGGCCGGCAGGTGCCGCCGAGGCGGACCTGTCAGTACCGACGACGGCCGCTGAGGGACGTCGTGGACAATTGGCTCATTCCTTCGCGATCCGTCTGTACGGGCCAGGAGGGGACCCGTACGCCGTGGGGCGGGGAAAGCGTGCCACTGCGGCTCCGGGCACGCAATCTTTTTTCCGGGACGCTCAGTCTCCGTTCCGGGACGGGCGCACCGCCGGTTCCCACGGCCTTCGCTTTCCCGCATGCGCACCACCGGCCGGGCCCGCCCGCGTCCGCCGGTTGGCGTCACCGGCGGAGTCCGTCCTACGGTCGAGGGGTCGGCAACCGACGACGCAACCCCCACGACCCCCGGAGATGTGCGAGATGGCGAAGATCCTGTTTGTGGTGACGGGCGCGGACCACTGGACCCTGGCGGACGGCAGTAAGCACCCCACCGGTTTCTGGGCCGAGGAGGCCGTCGCTCCCTACGAGGCGTTCAAGGCGGCCGGCCATGAGGTCGTCGTCGCCACCCCCGGCGGGGTCGAGCCGACCGTGGACCGCGGGAGTCTCGCCCCGGAGGTCAACGGCGGGCAGGAGAACGCGGACCGGATCGCCGCGACGCTGGCCGGCATGGACGAGCTGCGTACGCCGCTGGCCCTGGACGACGTCCGGCTGGACGATTACGACGCGGTGTTCTACCCCGGCGGCCACGGCCCCATGGAAGACCTCGCCGTCGACCCCGTGTCCGGTGAACTCCTGACCCGCGCGCTGGATTCGGGCAAGCCGCTCGGCGTGGTGTGCCACGCCCCGGCCGCCCTGCTCGCCGCGAAGCGCCCGGACGGCTCCCCCACGTTCGCCGGGTACCGGCTGACCGGGTTCACCAATGCGGAGGAGACCCAGGCGGGCTTCGCGGAGAAGGCGCGCTGGCTGCTGCAGGACCGCTTGGTGGAACTGGGCGCGGACTTCCAGGAGAGCGACCCGTGGGCGCCGTACGTGGTTACCGACCGGAACCTGGTCACGGGTCAGAACCCCGCCTCCTCGGCGCCGTTGGCCGCCGAGCTGGTCAAGAGGCTCGGCTGATCGTTCTGTTCCGTCCCGTCCAGGCTCCGTTCGGCCCGGATCGGCTCGGATCGGCTCGGATCGGCTCGGCTCGGGCGCCCGCTGTGCGGGGCGTCAGTACCAGTCGCGGTGGACGGGCGGCTGGCAGAGCTCCAGGATCACGTCGCCCGCTTCCGGCTCCTCGGCGGGAAGCGGGCGCACCCGGGCACCCACCTCCACCAGGTGCGGTGCGGCCCCGACGACTTGGCAGCGGAAGACGAACCCTTCCGGGAAGCGGACCAGGGACTCGTTACGGGCATCCTCGGTGTAACGGTGGACGACCGCGGTCCGCACGACGACCCCGTCCCCGGAGCTGCGCTCCGGGGCGAAGTCGCTCGACGCGCAGACCGGGCAGAGCAGCCGGCGGAAGGAGGCCGTCCCGCACCAGCGGCAACGCTGATAGGGCAGCCCTGTCTCCTCGGCCACCTTGTGCGCGGTGCCACTTGCTGACTGGAACATGTCGGGACCCCCTGCGCTCGGCTCGAACGCGCCGCACCTCGACAGCGGCGCGTCCGCACCATATGGCACTCAGTGCCTAGAGGTAAAGACACTGAGTGCCCATTGTTGCAATCGGCCGCCCCGGCACCCGCATTCGCCCGCCCCCGGGCCCCCGCGTTCGGCTCCCCTGCCGTCGCGTTCGGTCCTCCCCCGCCGGCCCCGCGTTCAGCCCTCCCCCACCGCGGCCTCGATCTGCTGGACGACCCTCCACATGGGGGTTCCGCGCTGCGCGACCATCACGATCACGTCCCGCGCGGAGCCCCCGGCGCCCTCCGCGCCGCCCACCTCGAACACGCCCGGCACCGCGGTGCGCGCCACCGGTCCGGCCGGGGCGGACCAGAGCTCGCGCACCATGTCGAGGGCGTCGTCGACGGCCGCCCGGGCATCTCCCTCGCCGCCCGAACGCAGCCAGAGGCGGAGGCCGTTGTTGTGCGCCGCCGCCACCGAGGCGGCGGCCACCTCGGCCCGCAGCACCCCGTTGGGCAAGTTGCGGTAGGCGTGCCGGAGATAGCCCGCGAAGATCTGTTCGTACCGCCGCACGACGGAGAGTTCGTAGGCGCGCAGACCCGGCACCTCGCGGGTCAACCGGTAGCGCCGGACCGAGAATTCGGGCTTCGCCGCATACATGTTCAGCACGATCCGCGCCGCGTCGCAGACCGTGCCGATCGGGTCGGCGGCGTCCCTGCCGTCCGCGGTCTCAGCCGCCTCCGCCGCGGCGAGGAAGGCCGTCGTCTCGGCGAGGCAGCCCTCGTGGTCCGGGAAGACCACGTCGTCCTTCGACGGGAAGTAGCGGAAGAACGAGCGGCGTCCGACCCCGGCGCGCGCGACGATGTCGTCCACCGTGGTCCGTTCGAAACCCTTCTCCATGAAGAGCTCGAACGCCGCCTCGGCGAGCGCCTCCCGCATGGGGGCCTTCTTCGCTGGTCTGCGCGCATCGGTCATGCCGCGCAACGTAGCACCGGACACCCCGATCTGGCACTGCGTACCTTTACAGAGGGTACTGAGTGCCATAATCTCGGCACTACGAACACCACCAGGTAGGAGAGCCGTCGTGAGCTTGAGGATCGTTGTCTGTGTGAAGTACGTGCCCGACGCGACCGGTGACCGGGGGTTCGCCGATGACCTGACGGTGGACCGTGAGGACG
>NZ_JBSFFN010000032.1:0-111813 GCF_053596135.1 Streptomyces sp. NPDC001770
ACATCCTGTGCCGCCGAGGGTCCTTGGCGTACTGGTCCAGCAGCCATCGTTCGCCGTCCTCCTGACCCTGTTCGGCGTGGAACCCGCGGACGAGACGGACGAGGTCGGCCGCGACGGGCAGCGGGTCCGCATCCGCGGGCAGGCGGTTCAGGGCCAGCCTGCTGTCCTGGTGGAAGAACTTCTCCGCCAGGCCGATGGCAGCCGGGCCGCCGTACCGGTCGGTTTCGGGGCGGTACTCCGTCAGGGACCAGGTCCGTGCCAGGCCGTCCGTCATGAGGTCGCGCATCCGCTCGTGCAGGCTCGGCAGCACCTGCCGGGTGAGGACGGCGGGAGCACCGTGCAGGCGCAGCCGCAGATGGGGCATGTGGGTTCCGGGCTCGCGGTAGCGGAGGAAGAACCAGTGGTCGACCTCGCCGGAGACGGTGCGCAGCCACGGCTCCACATACGCGGTCATGATGCGGGACTGGTCCTCGGGAGCCGAGGGGATGTGGACCGAGAGCCACTCGCCGCCGGGCAGATGTGCCGTGACCGCGGCGGGGGGCGTGCCGGCGGGGTCGCCGGCCGTCCGCCCGGCCGTCCGTCCCGCGACGGCCTGGGTGGGCGTGGCCGGTGTACCCGGCCCCACCGGCGCCGGAGCGTCCCCGGACACGGACGCGGCGGAGTCTGCCGGGCCGACCGGGCGGGAGGCCGGTTCGTCTGCCGCCCCGCTGCGCGGCCGGTGCGGGCGGGGCGCGGGGCGGGCGAAGAGGGGTACGACGATCTCGGCGTCGTGGGCGCCGCCGGGCCCGCGCAGCCACCCCGAGGCCGCCGCGGACAGATCCTCGTGCAGGACGGCCTCCCCTTGTGCGGCGGCCTCCTCGTACAGCAGCTCCCGGTGCTCCGGCAGGCGCAGGTCCAGGGCCAGGTGCTGGTCCTCGCGCGCCAGGCGGACCCGGTCGGGAATCCGCCAGCGGGCGCGCCTGAGTGCCAGGTGTCTCCCGGGATCGTCCTCCGCCGCTACGGCGGGGACGCGCCAGGTGGCCGGCGAGAGTACCGACCGGCCGTGCCGGACGGCCGGGAGGAAGGGGGCGTCGGCGAGGTGCCCCCAGTCCCACGGGGTCACCTGGGTGACCCCCATCAGAGGCACCTCCAGCAGGAAGCGCGCGATGTCCGGAGCGCACGCGTGGTTGAGCGCGTGCGGGACATAGGGGCTGATCGGGCGCCCGTCGGACGCGTCGACCAGATGGAAGCGCCGGGTGTCCGCGTGGACGAGGACCTGGGCGAGGTCGACGCTCCCGGGAGCGCCGGGGTCCGCGTGCGTCCCCACGGCGAGGCGTGCGCTGGGCCACCCCGGCGGATCGGGCACCCGCATGACGTTGAGCAGGCGGCGCTCGCGCGGCGCGTAGTCGACGCGGACGGGCTTCGGTCCGTCTCCTTCGGCCGCGCGGGCGCGGCGGGCGAACCCGGCGATGTGCTCCTGAGCGCCCAGCAGCTGGGAGAAGCGCCCCCACAGGGTCCCGGCCGGACGGCCGACGCGGAAGGGCGCGACTTCCAGCACGAAGCGGTGGGCAGCCACGTCCGCCAGGGAGCCGGCCAGCAGCGAGACCGGGAAATCCGCGGAAGCGGGCGCCTCTCCCCGGCCGGTGGCGAGCGCGCGCAGTGTCTCCTCGTCGAGTTCCGCGCTCGTGGCACCCGACATGAGCGCCCCGGCGTAGAGCGCGTTGAGGGCTGCCGTCCGGGCGGCGTCCGGCGGCGGACCGGGCAGTGGGCGTCCGCCTCCCGGCAGTGCGTAGCCGGCGGGCGGACCGAGACCACTGCCCGGCGCCAGCAGTGCGGTCACCGGCACCCGTTCGCCCTGCCCGTAGGTTTCCAGGAACTCCAGGTGGTACGCCGCCAGGGCGCGCTGTTCAGCTGTCTGCGGCGGGGCGCAGCGCCACAGGACCGAGGCCGCGCGGGCCGCCTCCGCCGCCACTTCCGGAGGAAGTCGTACGTCGGCGCCGAGCGCCAGGTCGACGTGCAGGCAGTCGGGTGAGCCGGCGGCGGCGTGGAGCGCCCTCAGAGCACGGGTTCCCTCTCCGACGGCCCGTGCCGTGTAGGCGCGGACCCGTGTGGTGTATTCGCCGAGGACGGACAGTTCGGGTGCCGTGCGTGCGAGGTGCTCGAACGGGTCGGGATCGACCGGCTGCGGCGCACTGTCGGTGAGCAGGAACTCCAGGGCGATGAGGCGGGTGAGCAGCCCGACGGCCTTCTCGCGGGTGAGGCCGGGGCAGTCGGCGAGGACCGCCCCGGCGAGGTCGCCGAGGCGTACCGGCCGCCGGGCCGCCCGCAGGACCGCCTCCACGGGCGAGGTCCGCCGGAGCGCGCGCCGCACCGGTCGGCCGGACCGGAGTCCCAGGCCCAGGAGGATCCGGTCGCCCCTGACCCGCGCGGTGTTGTTGAGGACGACGCGCGTGTCGTCGGGCGGGGAGCTGCTGTCGCGCGCGTCCAGGAGCGCGCCCAGCCACGCGTGGTCGGGTTGGACGTGCCGGGTACGGCGGCCGGTGAGACGGGCGCGGGGCGCCCCGCCGAAGGTGCCCAGCGCGACTCCGGCGAGCAGGCCGAACGGCGTGGCCCTGCGTGTCATCCGCAGCTGGTAGCGCAGCATCGAGCGGGACAGCCGACGCATGCGCGTCGGAGACGGAGGCCGCCCCGCGCGCAGTTCCTCCAGGGCGCCGTACAACGAGGGGCTGGACACGAGCAGCGCCTCCGCCACCAGCGGATCGCGCCGGGAGGCCGCGACCAGGCCGCTCCGCCCGTCGTCGGCCGGCTCGTGGGAGAGGACCGGCACCCGTAGCAGGAAGGTCTCGCCGGCGTCGAAGACGGTGGGGTCGGTCGCGGACACGGTGGGGCCGGTCGCGGACACGGTGGGGCCGGTCGCGGACACGGCGGGGCCGGTCGCGGACACGGCGGGGCCGGTCGCGGACACGGTGGGGTTGTCGTGGGACATCAGCTCTCCTTACGGGTGGGCCGGCTCGGGCGGAGCGCTCCCGGCCCGGCACGGCGGCCGCAGAGGGTACGGCGTCCCCGGGAACGCGCCTCCGGCCACCGGGACGACGGGCGGTTCCCCGGCGGCGTCACCCTGCCCCCGGTCACAGGAACATGGGGACCGGGTTGAGTCCGGCTTCCGGTGTCGCCGCGGGCACCCACCCCAGCGAAACGGGCACGTCGTACAGCCTTCCCGGGGCGAACTGCGGCCAGAAGCTCCGCAGTCCGGGCACCATGACCTTGACCACGGGCAGGGCGATGTCGGGACGCGTCTGGTCCAGTACCAGCATCTCCATCCCTCTCTCCTCGACGAGGCCGCGGGCCCGCTTCAGCTCGGCCGACAGGTCGTGCTCGCCGGCGGGCCGGCGGTGCGGGCCCGTCAGAAGTTCGGACCAGCCGTCCGGTGCGAGGTAGGGCTGGTTCTCCAGCGTCGCGGTGTCCCACCAGTGCGCGTCCGGGCCGCCCTGGGACTGGTGCGGCCCGGAGCGGAACTCGATCAACTGGGCCAGGAACTGGTTCATCTCCGTCAGGGCCCGGGAGACGGCCACGGCCGGGTCGAAGTGCGCGCCGAATCCGAAGAGGATGTCCTCGCTGCCGCCCCCGACGCGCCGCGACACGGCGGCGGCGACCGGTACGCCCAGATCCGAGGTCAGGTCGAGGACCCACACCTCCCGGTTCCGCTCGGCATACGCGGCCCGCCAACGGGCCAGGTAGGGCAGGGTCGTGTCGTCGAGGCGGACCGCCGGCCGGCGGACCCGGTTGTACCACCACAGGGCGACGCTGTCCCGCTCGACCAGTTCGAGGAAGCCCTGGAGGACCGCGTCCTCCCGGCCGGCCCCCGCCGCGTTTCCGTTGGAGTGGGCGAGGGCGTGCACCGGGCCGGACGGGGCGGGGAAGCGGTAGTAGAGGTAGGAGCTCGGCACGTACTTGTGCCGGTTCTCGGTCAGCGACCATACCGGCGTCCAGGAGATCTCCCGCGTCTCGTCGAGCGGGTCGGGCACCCAGGTGAAGCCGCTCCCCCGCCGGCGCCACTCCTCCCGCTCCCGGAACTGCCGCGCGCTGAAGTGCTGAAGGGTGTCCAGCCGTACGGCGTCGTCCCCGAGGGAGCGGGCGGACGCCGTCACGTGTGCCTCGTCCCCCTGCCAGACTCCGCAGTAGCGCTCGACGGCCTCGCCGAGCGCGCTCGCCCGGGCCTGGGCGTCGGTCATCCCTTTGCCGGCGCTCTCCGTACGCAGCACCCGGCGTACGGACTCGGCATCCCGTGGCGGGCTCGTCGCGAAGTTGTGCCCGGCGGAGTAGACGTGCAGCAGGTCGGAATGGGTCTCCATCCTGTCCAGCCGCGTGACCACCCCGGTGACGGGGCTGACGAGGTGCCCGTAGGTGCGCAGCAGGCGGTCGGGGCCGGCGGCCCGGTATCCGCCGTCGGTTTCCTGCGCCGTGGCGCGACCGCGCAGTTCCAGGGGCCGGTGGGCCTGCGCCGCCACCATGGCGGAATCACCGCAGCCGGGGCACTGCGGGCGGCGTGTGACGCGGTGGTGGCCGGTCTCCAGCGTCAGGGCGTCGAAGCTGAGCAGGGTCGGCGCCGGTTCGCCCAGTCCGGCGATCCACCGGGCGGCACGGAGGACCGCCAGCCGCGCGGCCAGCCCGGTCGCCGTGGCGGACCCGGTGTCGCTTCCCCGTACCGGGTACTGCTCGGTGGCTCCTGCGGCGAGCAGGGGGTCGGTTTCTCGATGGCTCCTGAGCCGCTGCGTGAGGCAGAGCCAACAGCCGTCGCCGTCGGCCTCCATGACGGGCGAGATCCACGCCGACGCTCCGGTCAGCCTGACGACCATCCACGCGGTGGAGTCTTCGAGGGCCTGGGCGTGGAGGGGCGTGAGGCGGGGGTCGAGGAAGTCGTCGGCCATCACGACGCGGAGGGCCTCCTCCCCTTCCCCGGTGTCGATTTGAAGACCCTGCTCCCGTGCGGCCTCCGCGAGGGACGCCGCCGTCCCGGTCCCCGGGTCGCCGACGGGGATCAGGCGGACCGCCCGGCTCCGCATGGCGTCGCCGACCGCTTCCGGATCGAGGCCGGCCAGTTCCCACAGGCCGCTGTCGTGGCTCTCCCGGCCGGCCACCCGCTCCACCACCATGCCCGCGGTGAGGAGCTGGTCCAGGGCACGGTCGACCGCCGCCGCGGAGAAGGAGGTGCCCAGGGCTTCACGCAGAGCCGCGCGGGTGGCGCCCCGGCGGAGCAGCGGAGCGAGTCGTTCGGCGATCGCACCGCGCAGAAGAGTGTGCCGCTCCCCGGACACGAGGCGCGCTCCTGTACCGGAGTGCGTCGCCACGCGCACATGGCGGGGGAACCGCAGGATGGGGTCATTCATGACAACGGGCAACTCTCTGCCGGAAACCGGCGTGGGCCCGCAGACCGGCTGCGGGCCCACGCGTGACGGGCGGTGGCCGCCGTCGGGCTCTACCAGGTGGGACTGCAGAAAGAGCGCTCGGTACGCCCGTCGAAGTCCTCGATGACGAGCTCTTCCTCGGTGATCTCGACGATCTCGTTGTCGTTCTGCATGATCTGCCTCCACGTCAGGAAAGGGATACACCCCGATGGTGCGCCCGTTTCCCCGCGGCACCGAGCCGGACGGCGCAACGGCGCCCAAAAGTACGGCTGATGGGGCCAGGAGTGCACACCTCGCATCCGGCGCGAGCGCCCCCGCCCGCGGCTGGTTCGCGGTCGCCCGCTCTCCGCCGTACAGCCCCGCGCGCAAGCAGGGTCCGGCCACCGTGCGGGCGGCGTCCGGTCACCCGCGAGCGGGAGCCCGGCGGGATCAGCGCTGGTAGCGGGCGAGGACCCGGTTGCCGTCGCCGACCAGGCGGTCCGTCAGCTCGTCGAGGCCGATCGTGCCGCTGTAGTACTCCTGGAGCGCGGGGGTGGCCACCTTGTCCTTCCACTCCGGGTAGCCGCGTACGGACTGGGCGGGGGCCGGGCGGAGCTGCTGGGCGAGTGCGGTGCCGGTGGCCCAGCCCTGGTCCTCGGTGTGCAGGGCGGGGTCGGCGAGGGCCTTCGTGCCGGTGGGCAGCATCCAGTCGCCCTTGGCGAGGCGGACCATGTTGGGCGGGTCGAGCAGGAAGTCGATGAACTCCACCGCCTCCTTCTTGTGCGGGCTGTCCTCGGCGACGGAGAGGGTCTGCGGGCTCACCCCCTGGGCCGTGCCGTCGCTGCCGGCGGGCGCGGGCAGCACGCTCCACTCGAAGCCCTCGGGGGCCTGTTCGACGACCTGCTGCCGGTAGGCGAAGCCGAGCGGCACCATGGCGTACTTGCCGCCGAAGAACCCGGGCAGGGTGTCGGAGCCGCCCATACCGAGGGCCGTCCGGGCGGCGCTGTGGTCGACGGTGACCTGGTCGTGGATGGTCCGGGGCACCACGGCGTCGCCCTCGTCGAAGCGGAGGTCCACCTTCCCGTCCTCGCCCCGGTGGAAGAGCTGCCCTCCGGCCGAGAGTCCGAGGTTGAGGGTGACGGAGACGGGTTCCTTGAGCGGCCAGGCGACCCCGTACCGGCCCTTGCCGGTGAGTTCCTTGGTGACCTGGCGGAACTCCTCCCAGCTCCACGGCCGGCCGGCGGTGGGGATGCGGACGCCCGAGGCCTTGAGGATCCTCGTGTTGGCGATGAGGACCTTGGGTTCCTGGAGGAACGGCACGCCGTAGATGCCGCCGTCGAAGGTGGTGGTGGACCAGGAGGCCGCCGGGATGTCCGCGGTCAGCCGGCCGGGCAGGAGGGTACGGAGATCGGCGAGGTAGCCGCCGTACGCGAAGTCGGCGAGGTCGTCGGAGGCGTCGTGGATGATGTCGGGCGCCTCGCCGCCCTCGAACGAGGTGAGCAGCTGGTCGTGGACGCTGTCCCAGCTGCCCTGCACGTAGTCCACCTGGATGTCCGGGTGGGTGGCGTTCCACTCCGCGACGAGTTCCTTGTTGGCCTTGACCGACTCCGTCTGCCAGGCCAGCGACTGGAAGCGCAGGTGCACCGTCCCGTCGGCGCCGGTGCCGTCCGCCCCGCCGCCGGAGCATCCGGCGAGGAGCAGGGTGAGCACGGTGGCCGCCGCGGCGGCCGCCCTGGTGAGCGCGCGCATCAGCTCTTCACCGCCCCGGCCAGCATGCCGCCGGTGATCCGGCGCTGGATGAAGGCGAAGAGGAGGAGCGAGGGCAGGGTGGCGAGGAACGCGGCGGCGGCGAGCGGACCGAGGTCGGCCGCGCCCTCGGCGCCGATGAAGTGGGTGAGGACGACCGGCAAGGTCTGCTTCTCCGGGGTCTTGAGCAGGACGAGGGCGAAGAAGAACTCGTTCCAGGCGGTGATGAACGCGAAGAGGGCGGTGGCGACGATCCCGGGGGCCAGCAGCGGGGCGGTGACCGAGACGAGGGTGCGCAGGCGTCCGGCGCCGTCGACGGAGGCCGCTTCCTCCAGTTCGGCGGGGACGGCGCGGACGTAGCCGACGAGCATCCAGAGCGCGAAGGGAAGCGACCAGACGACGTAGACCATGATCAGGCCCGCCAGCGAGTTGATCAGGTGCAGGTTCTTGAGGATGAGGAAGAGCGGGATGATCAGCAGGACGAAGGGGAACGCCTGGCTGATCACGACCCAGCCGGTGGCGGCGGCCGAGAGCTTGCCGCGGTGGCGGGCCATCACATAGGCCATCGGGGTGGCGATCAGGACGCAGATCACTCCGGCGCTGACGGCGGCGAGCAGGGAGTTCCCGGCGGCCTGGAGCAGCGGCTGCTCGGCGAACGCCTGGCGGAAGTTGTCGAGGGTGGGGTGCCGGGGAATCCAGGTGGGGTGCAGCGAGCCCAGCTCGCGGGCGGGCTTGAAGGCCGTGGAGATCAGCCAGAGGAACGGGAACGCCAGGAAGACGAGGTAGCCGGTGAGCGCGAGGTACTGCCCCGCGCGGGTGGCGCGTCCGGTGCGCATGCTCACTTGTCGTCCCCTCCCCGGAGCCGGCCGGCGAGGTACACGGCGAGGATCACGGAGATCACCGCGACCATCACACAGCCCATCGCCGCCGCGTAGCCGAACTGCCCGTAGCGGAAGGCCTCCTCGTACGCGAAGAGCATCGGCAGCCGGGTCCGTCCGCCAGGTCCGCCGCTGGTCAGGACGTAGACCAGGGCGAAGGAGTTGAAGTTCCAGATGAAGTTGAGCGCCGTGATGGAGAGCGCGACGGGCTTGAGCGCGGGCCAGGTGACGGTACGGAAGCGGCGCCAGGCCCCGGCGCCGTCGAGGGCGGCGGCCTCGTGGAGCTCGTGCGGGGTGTTCTGGAGTCCGGCCAGCAGGGCGACGGTGGACTGGGGCATCCCGGCCCAGATCCCGACGACGATCACGGCGGGCAGCGCGGTGCCGAAGCCGGTGAGCCAGTCGCGGCCGTCGCCGAGGCCGAGGTCTCGGATGGTCTCGTTGAGGATGCCCGCGTCCGGGTTGTAGACCAGCCGCCACATGATGCCGACGACGACCTCGGGCATCGCCCAGGGGATGATCGCCAGCGCGCGGGCCAGCCAGCGCATCCGCAGGTTCTCGTTGAGCAGCAGCGCGAGGCCGAGGGCCAGCACGAACTGGGGGACGGTGACGCCGACCGCCCAGAGCAGTCCGATCCGGAAGGAGTCCCAGAAGAGGGTGTCGTGCAGCAGGTCCTGGAAGTTCAGCGCGCCGATCCACTGGGTGGAGCGGGTGCGGCCGGACTGCGCGTCGGTGAAGGCGAGTCCGACGCCGTAGAGCAGCGGTCCGACGCTGAGGACGAGGATCGGGACGAGCGCGGGCAGCACCAGGAACCAGGTGGCCCGGTCGCGGGCGGCCCGGTCGCCGCCGCGTCCGTCGCCCGCGCGGCGCTGCCCCGGCCACCGGCCGCCCGTCCGCTCCGTCGCGGCCGGAGTCGCCAATGTCACTGTCTGCCCTCTTTGTCTCATGTGATCGGCTTTCTGCCGCTCTGGCCGCTCACCCGGCCTCCGTCATGGTCCTGACGAGCCGACCGTTCGTCAAGGTGGCCTGCGGGAATGCGAAAATCGGGCCATGAACGAAGAGCGAGCACGCGAGGTACTGACCGCCGCGGGACTGGCCGGAAACGGCTCTTCCGGTCCCGCTTCCGGGGCGGAGCTCCTCGCACTGGGCGAGAACGCGGCCTTCGCCGTGGGCGACCTGGTGGTCAAGGTCGGCCGCGACGCGACGCACCACCCGGAGCTGCGCGAACGCGCCGCACGCGAGGTCGCCGTGGCCGGCTGGCTCGCGGACTCCGGGGTCCCCGCCGTACGCGCCGCCGAGCCCGCGCCCCGCCTGGTGGAGGGGCATCCGGTGACCCTCTGGCAGCGGCTTCCGGACGCTGTACGGGCGCCCGAACCGCGCGATCTGGCCCCCCTGTTGACCTTGGTGCACGCGCTGCCCGCACCGGAGGGCTTCACCCTGCCCCGCCGCGAGCTGCTCGGCGGGGTCGAGCGCTGGCTCCACCTGGCGGGCGACGCGATCGACCCGGCGGACGCCGACTATCTGCGCGCACGCCGGGACGGCTTCGCGGCTGCCGCCGCCGCCCTCGTACCGCACCTGACGCCCGGCCCCGTGCACGGCGACGCGCTGCCGCGCAACGTCCATGTCGGCCCGGACGGCCCGGTGCTGGTGGACCTGGAGACCTTCTCCTTCGACCTGCGCGAGCACGACCTCGTGGTGCTCGCGCTCTCCCGCGACCGGTACGGGCTGCCCGCCGAGGCGTACGACGCGTTCACCGCCGCCTACGGCTGGGACGTACGGGAGTGGGACGGCTGCCCCGTGCTGCGCGGGGCGCGGGAGACGGCGAGTTGCGCCTGGGTCGCACAGCACGCTCCGGCCAGCCCGAAGGCGCTCGCCGAGTTCCGACGCCGGGTCGCCTCGCTCCGGGACGGCGACCCGGAAGTGCGGTGGTACCCCTTCTGAGGTGTGACGACCGGCCCCCGGTCTCCTGCCGGACCGAGACCGCAAAGGTTTCTTTGCGAACAACCCTTTGCGAAGAAACCTTTGCGGTCTACTGTGTGCGCCATGACCGATGCCACGGAGAGAGCCGACGGTTCCACCGAGAAGAACGCGGTTGTCCTGGACGCCAAGGGACTTCGCGCCCTGGCACATCCGCTGCGCGTGCGGCTGGTCGAGGTGCTCCGCGGCCACGGCCCGTCGACCGCGACGCGCCTCGCGGAGCGGTTGGGGGTGAACTCCGGGACGGCCAGCTATCACCTGCGTCAACTCGGTGCGGCCGGATTCGTCGAGGAGGACGCGGAGCGCGGCAACGCACGGGAGCGCTGGTGGCGTTCGGTCCATCGGACGACCGAGCTCAGCGACCGGAGCCTCGTCGACCAGGAGCCGGAGGCCGCACTGGCGTACCTGCGGTCCGTCGCGGCCACCTACACCCTGCGCGCCCAGCGCACGCTGAACGAGGTGCCTACCCTGCCCGAGGCGTGGCGGGGGACCTTCGACATGAGCGACTGGTCCCTGTGGCTCACCCCCGACGAAGCCGTCTCCCTGCGACAGGAGTTGAGGGCGGTCGTCGCCCGTTACCGGGCGGACGGCCCGGATGCCGCCGCGCATGCCCCGGAGGGGGCGCAGCGGGTCGACCTCATCACGCACATCCTTCCCGGACCGGACACGTCCGTCCGGCCCGGGGAGCGGACCGGCCACGGGACCGCGACGGAGGCGCCGTGACGGGGGCCGCCCCGGCCGGCGGTGGCATATCCGGCGGCCGGTCCTTACGCCCGCTGTGCGGGGTGCTCGCGGCCATGGCCGTATCGCTGACGGGTACGCGTGTCTCGGCCGTGGCACTCCCCTGGTTCGTGCTGGTCACGACCGGCAGCGCCACCCGGACCGGACTGGTCGCCTTCTGCGAGATGGCTCCGTACGTCGTGGTCAAGGCGCTCGCGGGGCCGGTGGTGGACCGCATCGGCCCGCGGGTCGTCTCCTGGACGACGGACACGGTCAGTGCGGTCGCCGCCGCTCTGGTCCCTCTCCTCCACGCGCTGCACCTGCTCTCCTTTCCGCTCCTGTTGGCCTTGGTCGCGGTGGTCGGCGCGGCCCGCGGCCCCGGCGACCTGGCCAAGGAAGTCATGGTGCCCGAGGCGGCCGAGCGCGCCGGAGTACCGCTGGAGCGTGCCATGGGCGTGTCCGGCGTGATCGAGCGCCTCGCGTCCACTCTCGGGCCGGCCGTCGGCGGTTCCCTGGTGGCACTGCTCGGCCCCCTGACCGGACTCGCCCTCAACGCCGGTTCCTTCGCTCTCGGATCGGTCATCATCGGGGTCGCGCTGCCCCGCGGCGTCGGGCGGGCGGCCCGCCAGGAACCGGCGACGGCCGGCTCCGGGGAACCGGGCTACTGGCGGCGGTTCGGCCAGGGCTTCACCTTCCTCCGCGGCGAACCCCTGCTGCTCACCGTCATCGTCACGGTGGGCATCACCAACCTGCTGGACGCCGCGGTCAACTCCGTGCTCATCCCCCTCTGGGCCCGGGAGTCCGGCCACGGTCCGGTCGCGATCGGTCTGACCGGCAGTGCGATGGGCGTCGCGGCGGTCGCCGGAAGCCTGATCGCTGCGGCCGGCGCGCACCGGCTCCGGCGCAGGCCGGTCGTCCTCGGCGGATTCCTCCTCATCGGGGCTCCGAGATTCATGGTCCTCGCCTCGGGCGCCCCGCTGTGGACGGTCATGGCCGTCTTCGCCGTCGCCGGCTTCGGCGGGGGCTTCATCAACCCCGTGCTGGGAGCCGTTCTCGTCGAGCGGGTGCCGCGCCGCATGCTGGGCCGGGTCAACGCGCTCGGTGACTCACTGGCCTGGGCCGGCATCCCTCTCGGCGGACTGCTGGCCGGGGCGGCGGTGACCGCTGCCGGGCTCACACCGGTACTGCTCGCCTGCGGGGCCCTGTACTTCCTCACCACGAACCTGGCCGGACTGCGGCCGGAATGGCGCGAGATGGACCGTAAGGTCCGGCGCGGAGCTGTGGAGCCGCCGGGCCCGGAGGACGTCTCGCAGGCCCGTGCGGGTACGGCGCCATGACGCAGGGGCCTGGCCGTCGACGAGTGTCATCCCCCTGTTCACGGCGGTCCTGCCCGACGGCGACGGCGTCCTGCGCGGTGGCGGACCGAGCCGACGCGGAGCGACCGGGGCGGGACCGTTCCGAGGACGCTCCGGCTCGGGCAGATCGTCACCCGGCAGACACCGGTATCGCCCGCTTCGGCGGGCGGGCCGGGTCATGACCGGCGCCGTGACCGGCCTCGTGCCGTTCGGCGTCTACGTACGCCTCGAAGTCAGGGCGGACGGACCCGAAGGGCTGGTGCACGTCACCGAACCGGCCGACGGACGTGCGGACCGGCCCGAGGACGTGGTCCGGGTCGGCGACCGGCTCACGGTGAAGATCGTGGAGGTGGACCTTCCTCGGCATCGGATCACGCATCCCACCGGCAGGCGCTCGCCCCGGGGCGCACTGACCGGGGGCGGTCAGCGCTGCCGGGGAAGGAGTGGCCAGGCGGGCTCGACGACGGCCGCCGGGTCGGCGGTACGCCGCAGATAGGCCTGCAAGGAGACCGACTGCTCGGCCGCCGCGCGCACCTGGAGGTCGTGCAGGTCCGCCAGCGGCATAGCCCCGACCGGCAGGTGCCTCTCCGCCATCCGGCGCACCACCAGGGCGGCTGCCACCGCGTCCGCCTTCGCGTCGTGGGCGGCGTCGAGCGGCACCCCGTAGTGGGCGCACAGGGCGTGGAGGGCCCGCTTGCCCTTCCGGTACTTGTCGACGTGCTTGTCGATCACGAGCGGGTCGATGACGGGCGAGGGCGCACCGCCCAGCCGCTCGCTGACCGACTCGACGCCGTACCGCCGGCATTCGCGGTCGAGCAGGGAGAGGTCGTAACGCGCGTTCATCACCACCAGGGGCGTGCCCGAGCGCAGTCCGTCGGCGACGGTCCGTGTGATCTCCTCGACGGCGGCGGCGGCGGGCACTCCGCGCTCGCGGGCGTGGTCCGTCGAGATGCCGTGGATCGCCGACGCCTGTTCGGGTATCACCACTCCCGGATCGAGCAGCCAGGTGTGCTCCTCCGCGACCGTGCCGTCCGGGTCGAGCCGCACGACCGCCGCCGTGACGATGCGGTCGGTCTCGACGTCGGTGCCCGTGGTCTCCAGGTCGAAGGCCACCAGCGGCCCACTGATCCAGCTCATCCTGTACCTCCTCCGTGGTGCTTACTCCCAGTGAGGGACACCCTGCCACGCGCCACTGACACACCGGTCGGCGGGCGGCCCGGCCCGAGCCGCCCCGAAGCCGGCCCGGTGCCGCGCGGAAGCCGGTCCAGTACCGCCCCCGAAGACGGCCCGGGGACTCCGGACGGACTTCGGAAGCCTCAGGAGACCGGACGGGAGTCGGTCCACACCGACTCGAACTCCTCGCGGTACGTCTCGAACAGCCCGTGCTCGGCCTCCTGCCCCGGGCGGACGACCGCACGCCCGCCGCCCCTGAGGACCAGGACGGGTGCCTCCATCCCCCGCGCGCGGCGCAGATAGGGCTGGACGACGCCGACCGCGTCGGGGCCGTCGCCGTCCACCAGGTAGGCGGTGAAGCGCGGGGTCTCGTCGAACACCTGGATCTGGAAGGCTCCCGGGTCGCGGAGTCTGGCGCGTACCCGTCGCATGTGCAGGATGTTCATCTCCACCGACCGGCTCAGCTCGCCCTTGCGGAGGTTGAGTTCCCGTTCGCGGCGGCGGACCGCGCTGCTGGCCGGGTTGATGAAGAGCAGCCTGACCCGGCAGCCGGTCTCGGCGAGCCGGACCAGGCGCCGCCCGGAGAAGTTCTGGACGAGCAGGTTGAGCCCTATGCCGATGGCGTCGAGCCGTCGGGAGTTGCCGAAGAGGTCCTCGGCGGGCATCTGGCGCTGGAGCCTGACCCGGTCGGGGTGGACCTGGACGACGTCGGCGTACCGGTCGCCGACCAGGGACTCGACGGCGTCGACGGGCAGCCGGTCGGAGGAGGGGACGGCGGCCCCGCCGCCGAGGATGGTCAGGAGCCGTTGGGAGGCGCGCTCGGCCTGGGCGTGGACGGCCTCGTTGAGGGCGCGGTTGCGGGAGACGACGTTCCGCGCGACCTCCAGCTCGTCGAGGGCCAGCTCCACGTCCCGCCGGTCGTCGAAGTACGGTTCGAAGCAGGGCCAGTGCTGGACCATCAGCTCGCGCAGCTGAGGCAGAGTGAGGAAGCTGAGGACGTTGTCGTCGGCCGGGTCGAGCAGATAGCCCTTCCTGCGGGACACCTCACGCACCGCGACGGCCCGCTGCACCCACTCCTGCCCCGCGGGCCCGGCGGCGGCCACCACCCAGTCCTCGCCGTTGACCGGCGCGTAGACGGGGCGCAGCACGGCGGCGACGACCGCGCGGAGCCTTTGTTCGACGAGATTCAGCCAGATGTACGCACGCCCGGCGCGCTGGGCACGGGTCCGCACCTCGTCCCAGTCCTCGGCGCTCCATCCCAGCTCCGCGCCGATCTCCAGGGGCTGCGCCAGGGATACCGTCCCGGGCGGTCCGTCGTTCGGCTCCCCCTCGTGACTCACGTCACCCGGAGGCAGCTCGAACCCTCCCGAGCTCACCCGTGCACCGCCTTCCACTCCCCCACCCAACGATCACGGAAGGGTACTCCGCGAGCACGGACCCGTGCAGCCCCCCGCCGAGGACGCTCCGTCAACTGGCGCACCCGAAGCACGGGTTCCCTGGTTGGGGCGGGGAGGGAGTGAGCTGATTCATAGTGAGGTGACCAGCGGGGGGCCGGTGTTCGGGTCGGTGGCGAGGGTCCGCGGGACCCGTCCGGGCCGGAGGAGTGTCGCGCGGTGCGGCGTGTTGACGGCCCGCGCGGGGGTACACGGCGCACGACGCCTCCCGTTCGCGACCGCACCGGCCGACGTACTAGGTGTGCGCGCCTCTTTCGGGGATTATCTGGCTGAAGAACCGCACCACACCCGGATCAGAAGTGGAAGAGTCATATCTATGCAGGTCTGGCCGGGACAGGCGTATCCGCTCGGCGCCACGTACGACGGCGCCGGGACCAACTTCGCGGTCTTCTCGGAGGCCGCCCACCGCATCGAGCTGTGTCTGCTGCACGACGACGGTTCCGAGACGGCGGTCGAGCTCCGCGAGACCGACGCGTTCGTCCGTCATGCCTACCTGCCCGGCATCATGCCGGGACAGCGGTACGGCTTCCGCGTGCACGGGCCCTACGAACCCCAGAACGGGCAGCGGTGCAACTCCGCGAAGCTGCTGCTCGACCCCTACGCGCGGGCCGTCGCCGGGAAGATCGAGTGGGGCGAGGCGGTGTACGGCTATCCCTTCGGGCAGCCCGACGCGCGCAACGACCTCGACTCGGCGCCGCACATGATGAGCTCCGTCGTGGTCAACCCGTACTTCGACTGGGGCGACGACCGCAGGCCGCGTACGGACTACCACCGCACGGTGATCTACGAGGCCCACGTGAAGGGCCTGACGATGCTCCACCCGGGTCTGCCGAAGGAGCTGCGGGGCACTTACGCGGGCCTGGCGCATCCCGAGGTGATCGCCCATCTGACGGAGCTGGGCGTCACCGCGATCGAGCTGATGCCGGTGCACCAGTTCGTCCAGGACCACCGTCTGGCCGATGCCGGACTCGCCAACTACTGGGGCTACAACACCATCGGCTTCTTCGCCCCGCACAACGCGTACGCCTCCTGGGGCGACCGCGGGGAACAGGTGCTGGAGTTCAAACAGGCCGTGCGGGCGCTGCACCAGGCGGGCATCGAGGTGATCCTCGACGTGGTCTACAACCACACCGCCGAGGGCAACCACCTGGGGCCGACGCTCTCCTTCCGGGGGCTGGACAACGCCTCGTACTACCGCCTGACGGACGACCAGCGCTACTACATGGACACCACGGGCACCGGGAACTCGCTGCTCATGCGGTCCCCGCACGTACTCCAGATGATCATGGACTCGCTGCGGTACTGGGTGACCGAGATGCACGTGGACGGGTTCCGCTTCGACCTGGCGGCGACGCTCGCCCGCCAGTTCCACGAGGTGGACCGGTTGTCGTCCTTCTTCGACCTGGTGCAGCAGGACCCGGTGGTGAGCCAGGTCAAGCTGATCGCGGAGCCCTGGGACGTCGGCGAGGGCGGCTACCAGGTCGGCAACTTCCCGCCGCTGTGGACCGAGTGGAACGGCAAGTACCGCGACACCGTGCGCGACCTGTGGCGGGGCGAGCCGAGGACGCTGGCGGAGTTCGCGGGAAGGCTGACGGGCTCCTCCGACCTCTACCAGGACGACGGCCGCCGCCCGCTGGCCTCGATCAACTTCACCACCTGCCACGACGGTTTCACCCTGCACGACCTCGTCTCGTACAACGACAAGCGCAACGACGCCAACGGCGAGGGCAATCGCGACGGCGAGAGCCACAACCGCTCGTGGAACTGCGGTGCGGAGGGTGAGACCGACGACCCCGGGGTGCTGGAGCTGCGGGCGCGGCAGATGCGCAACTTCATCGCCACGCTGATGCTCTCGCAGGGCGTGCCGATGCTGAGCCACGGCGACGAGTTCGCGCGTACGCAGAACGGCAACAACAACGCCTACTGCCAGGACAACGAACTCTCCTGGGTCCACTGGCCCGATCCCGCGCCCAGGCCGGGCGAGACCGGTGCGGACGAGGAGGCGGCCGACGGTACGGAGGCCGTACGGAAGCCGGGCGACGGGCTGCTGGAGTTCACCCGGGCCATGGTCTGGCTGCGCCGGGACCATCCGGTGTTCCGGCGCCGCCGCTTCTTCCACGGACGCCCCGTCGAGGGCACCCACGACGAGCTCTCGGACATCGCCTGGTTCACGCCCGAGGGCGCGGAGATGACCCAGCGGGACTGGCAGGCCGCGCACGCCAAGGCCATGACCGTCTTCCTCAACGGGCACGCCATCTCGGAGCCCGGACCGCGCGGTGAGCGGATCTTCGACGACTCCTTCCTGCTGATGTTCAACGCGGGCGCGGAGACCCTGGACTTCGCGGTGCCCGTCAACCACGGCGCGCAGTGGGAGGTCGTGGTCGACACGGGCCGCCCGGAGGGGGTACCTCCCGGGAGCGGGCCCAAGGTCGCGGCGGGCGAGCACCTCTCGCTGATCGGCCGGAGCCTCACCGTCCTCAAGCGCCCCGCCTGAGCGCCCGGACGGCGGGTGCGGGACCGGTGTCCCGCACCCGCCGTCCGGGTGAACCTCCCCGGGTGCATCCGTGCGGTCACGGGCAGCCGGAAGCGCGGCGGATGACACGGACGGGCCGCGAGTGGGTACTCAACCGGTCATGACGCCCACCGCCACGTACCGGCTCCAGCTCCAACCGGACTTCACCTTCGCGGACGCCGGGGAGGCGGTCCCGTACCTCGCTTCGCTCGGCATCTCCCATCTGCACCTCTCGCCCGTCCTGGAGGCGGTGCCCGGGTCGCGCCACGGGTACGACGTCACCGATCCCGGCCGGGTCCGCGCCGAGCTGGGCGGCGAGGAGGGGCTGCGAGGGCTCGCGGCGACCGCTCGCGCGCACGGGATGGGGCTGGTCGTCGACATCGTGCCGAACCACATGGCCGCCTCCCCGCGCCACAACAGGGCACTGTGGGAGGTGCTCCGCGAGGGGCCGTCCTCGCCGTACGCCCGCTGGTTCGACATCGACTGGGAGGGCGGCGGCGGAAAGGTGCTGCTGCCCGTGCTCGCGGGCCCGGTCGGCGACGAGCTGGGGCGGCTCGCCGTCGACGGGGGCGTGCTGCGCTACGGCGAGCAGGAGTTCCCGCTGCGCCCTGGAACCGAGGGTCTGGCGCTGCCCGGACTGCTGGATGCCCAGCACTACCGGCTCGGCTGGTGGCGGCTGGCCCGCACCGAGCTGAACTACCGGCGGTTCTTCACCATCTCGGACCTGATCGCCGTACGGGTCGAGCACCCCGAGGTCTTCGACGCCACCCACGGCAAGATCCTCGGACTCGTCCGGGACGGCGTCGTCGAGGGGCTGCGCATCGACCATCCGGACGGCCTCGCCGACCCTGCCGGATATCTGGAGCGGCTGGCCGCGGGGACCGGCAGCCGGTGGACCGTCGTGGAGAAGATCCTCACCGGCGAGGAGACCCTCCCGGCCGGCTGGGCGGTGGCCGGAACCACCGGCTACGACGCGCTGCACCGCGTCGACGGCCTCTTCACCGATCCGCTCGGATCGGCCGAACTCCTCGGCCACTACCGCGCGTTCGCCGCCCCCTCCGCCGACGAGGGCGGCTCCTGGCCCGAGACCGCGCGGCGGGCCGCACGGCGCGTCGCCGGTCACGACCTCGCCGCCGAGACGGCCTGGCTCACCCGGCTGGCCGTTCGGATCTGCGCCCGGGACCCCCTGCTCCGTGACCACGCCCCGTGGGCGCTGCGCACCGCCGTGACCGAACTGCTGGTACGTGTCCCGGTGTACCGGCCGTACGTCGCGGCGGGCGGACCGGTCACCGAGTCCGCCGAAGCGGCTCTCCCGGATGCGGCGGTTCGGGACGCGAAGGCCGCGTTCTCCGTACCCGAGGAGGCCGCGGCGGTGGACGTGGTGCGGGAGCTGGCGCTCGGGAGGCTGGGGGACGGTCCCGAACAAGTGTCCTTCTGCGCCCGGTTCGCCCAGACCGCATCCGCCCTGCACGCCAAGTCCGAGGAGGACAAGGCGTTCTACCAGTACGTCCCGCTGATCTCGGCGACCGAGGTGGGCGGCCGGCCGGGCAGGCCCGCGGTGGATCCCGCCGCCTTCCACGCGTTCTGCGCCCGGCTGGCGCGTGACTGGCCGTCCACCGGCACGGTGCTCACCACGCACGACACGAAGCGCAGTGCCGACGTCCGCGCCCGGATCGCCGCCCTCTCCGAATGCCCCTCCCGGTGGGCGGAGTTGGTGGGCCAGGCGACGGGGGCGACCTCGGCGAAGGCGCCGGACGGCCAACTCGCATGGCAGGCATGGCAGTCGGCCCTCGGGTGCGTGGACCTGCCTGCCTCCGAGGCGGCGGGCAGGCTGGAGCCCGCGCTGCTCAAGGCGGTGCGCGAGGCGGGCCTCCACACCACCTGGACCGAGTCCGACGCCTCCTACGAGCGTGCGGTGTCCGACTTCGTCGCCGCGGGCCCCGGCAGCGCCGGTGGGCCCTCCCGGGACCTCCTCGCCACCTTCGCCCGCTCGCTCGCCCCTCAGGTGCGGGCCAATGTGCTGGGTGCGGCGCTCGTCCACCTGACGATGCCGGGAGTCCCCGATCTCTACCAGGGCACGGAGCGTGAGTACCTCGCCCTGGTGGACCCGGACAACCGGCGCCCCTTCACGGAGCCGGAGCCCGGAGCAGGCCCCTCGGCGGCCACCGGAGGCTCCGGCACCTCGGACGAGAAGGCTCGCCTGACCGCCGCCGCGCTCCGGCTCCGCGCGGAACTCCCGCACGTGTTCGGCGAGTCGGGTACGTACACTCCCCTCACCGCGCGGGGTGCGGCGGCGGAGCACGCGGTGGCGTTCTGCCGGTCGGGCGAGGTGGTCACGGCGGTGACCCGGCTCTCGCTCCGGCTCGCCGAGGCGGGCGGCTGGGCCGACACGGTCCTGCCGCTCCCGGACGCCGGCCCCTGGCACGATCTCCTCGCCGCGGAGGGGGAGTTCGGCGGCGGCGAGGTGAAGGCCGCCGAGCTCTTCGCCGCACGCCCGGTCGCGCTGCTCAGGAGGGGGCCTCGGGGGTAGCGCGAGGCTGGGCCGCGATCGGACGGACAGCGGACGGCCCGGCCTCAGAGGGACGGCAGGTCACCGGGCGGGAGGGCCGCCGGCCGGTCCGGCGGGAGGGGCGGGGGCGCGGTCAGGCGGAAGGTCATGTGACCGAAGCTCACCTGGTCGCCCTCCCGGACCGGAACCAGGCCGACGACCCGCTGCCCGTTGACGCAGGTGCCGTTGGTCGAGCCGAGGTCGCGGAGCAGCCAGATTCGCCCCCGCGCGGTGAGTTCGGCGTGGTTGCGGGAGACCGTCTCGTGGTTGAGCCGCAGCCCGTTGCCCGGGTCGCGTCCGATGAGCAGCGGGTACGGTCCCGGGGCGGGCAGCAGGAGTTGGGGCAGTTTTCCGGCCCGCCAGGCCATCCGAAGCCGCCCCGGGAAGCCCGAGACGCCGCCCACCGCGCGCATCAGCCCCTGGCTCCAGGCGCGTTCCTCGCGCAGGTCCGCGGTGAGAGCCACCAGGTCCTCGGGGCGGTGGGCGGCGAGGGCGAGTTCCATCCGGCGCAGGAAGGTGTCGTGGGAGAGGCGGCCCTGCGCGGCGCCCTCTCTGAGCACGCCGAGGACACGGTCGCGCTGGGCGTCGGACACCCGCGCGGAATACGTGTGGAACTCGGAGGAGGACGTCACAGGGTGATTGTCGGGCCGGGCGCCCCGGGGTGTCCAGAAGGGACGGTGCAGGACCGGGGCGAGGAGGGCCACCCGGCCGGAGGGCAGGGCCCCGGAGAGATCGAGGCCGGGTACTACGGCCACGGGGTGGTGGGCCCCTCCCTCCGCCGTGCCGACATGGTCTCCTTCCCGCTCGGCCAGGTGACCGACCGCACCCGTCTGCGCGAGGCCCCGCGGTCAGCAACTGAGCCGGGCACCGGGGACAAAAGACGGTGCGTGGGCGTCCGCCTCGCTGCTATCGTCTGCCGCCGCGAGCGCCCGGTGATCACCGGGGCCGACGATCCCCTGGAGCAACGTGACACCCGCTGTACCCGACCTGACCTTCCGTCCGCTTTCCGGCTCCGCCGAACTCCCCCTCTTCCAGAGCCTGTCCTACGTCCTCGACCACGAGGTGGCCGACGACATCGAGGCGGGGCGGCGGAGTCCGTCGTGGCTCTGGGTGGCCCTGGACGGCGACCGGGTGGTGGCACGGGCCGGGTGGTGGAGCGGCTCCGGTGGCGCTCCCGCGCTGCTCGACTTCTTCGACGTGGACGACACCCTGCCCGCGGCCGAGCGCCTCCGGGTCGGCGCCGCCCTCGTGGAGGCCGCCACGGCCGCCGTGGTGCCCCCGGGGGCCCCTCGGCCGGAGTACGAGCGTTTCGTGCCGCCCGACTGGCGGGAGGACCCGGCCGCGCGGGCGGTGGTCGAGGCGCGGACCGGCGCTCTGGAGTCGACCGGGGCGCGGCTGCTGGTGGAGCGGCTGCGGCTGGAGTGGCGGGCCGGGACCCCGGTGCCCGAGGACACCGGGCGCCTGCGGTTCCGGCCGGTCAGGGACCGCGAGGACCTGGTCGCTCTGATGACCCCGGTGATGGAGGGCACCCTCGACGCGCACGGGAAGCAGGACCTGGCGGCCGGGCTGTCGGCGCGCGAGGCGGCCGAGCGGCACTACGACGAGGAGCTCGCGCGCTACTCGACCCCCCGCGACTGGTGGCGCGTCGGCGAGCTCCCGGACGGGGAGCCCATCGGGTTCGTCGTCCCGGCACGCAACAACTACAACCCGGTCATCGCGTACATCGGGGTGCTGCCCGGCCGTCGCGGGCAGGGGTACGTCGACGAGCTGCTCGCCGAGGGGACCCGGGTGCTCGCCGCCCAGGAGGGGGTCGAGCGCGTCCGGGCCGCCACGGACCTCGGCAACCAGCCGATGGCCCGGGCGTTCCGGCGGCTGGGGTACGTCAACTTCGAGCGGGCGCTCAACATGGTCTGGGACTGAACCGGTCCGGGACCGAGCCACCCGCCCCGTGGTCAGCCGGCCGCCTCCGCCTCCGCCGCCCGGTCCTGCGCGAGCCATTCAAGACGCTGCAGCTGCTCCTCGGGGATGGCGGCGTCCTCGCCGCGCGGTCCGACGTTGAGCAGTAGGTTGCCGCCGTCGGCCGCGGTGTCCCGGACCAGTGCGGCGAGGGTCTCGCGGCCGAGGAAGGCACCGGGCGGGGAGTTGCGGTTGTAGCCGAAGCTGTGGTCGATGCCGCGGGTGATCTCGTACGGGTCGGGGCCCGTGTAGCGGGCGAACTCCGGTGTACGGAAGTCGTAGTAGGGCGGCTTGCGCGGGACGAACCCCTCGTCCTGGGCGATCGTCCGCCGCTCCCAGCGGTCGTACAGCGCCCCGGCACCCGGGAGGGCGAAGGTGCGCCAGAGCGGCGAGCGCGGCAGCAGCCGGTCGTTGACCACGCCGTGCGGGACGGTGAAGCGGTAGAAGTCGATCAGCCGGCGGACCTCGGGGGTGCCGGCCGGCCAGGCGATGTCGTTCCAGAGGATGTCCGGGCGGTACCGCCTGATGAGTTCCCGCAGTTGGGCGTCGGCGTAGGCGGGGTACGCACCGCGCGGTACGGAGGCGAGCATGTCGGCGGCGGTGCCGACCGGGCGGCTGTCGAAGGTCCAGTCGAGCCCGCCGGAGTAGTACACGCCGAAGCGCAGCCCCTCGGCCCGGACCGCTTCGGCGAACTCGCCCACTACGTCACGGGTGGTGTGCCAGCCGGCCCGGTTCGGGTTGCGCACCTCGGAGGGCCAGAGGCAGTAGCCGTCGTGGTGCTTGGTGACCAGGACGGCGTAGCGGGCTCCGGCGGCGCGAAAGGCGCGTGCCCACGCGGAGGGGTCCCAGCCGGCCAGCCCGTCCTCGAACTCCCGGCCGAAATCGGTGTACGGCTTGTCGCCGTAGGTGGCCCGGTGGTGGGCGGAGACCGGGCTGCCGGGGAAGCGGAGCCCGTTCTCGTACCACTCGGCGTACGAGGTCCAGGCGAGTGGGGCGGCCCGTCCGGCCCGGGGGAGGTCGGCGGGCGCGGTGTGGGGCGGAGCCCAGCCGGGGACCGACGCGGGCGTCCAGTGCACGAATATCCCCAGGCCGGCCTGGGTCCACCATTGAGCAACCATGGCGCGAAGTATCGGTCACCGGGGCCCGGTCGGGAAGCCCTTCCCGCCCCGCGCCCGCGTCAGCCCGGCCGTACGGCGGTCTCGGCGCCGGCCGGTTCCGGGAGCGCCCCGGCGGTGGACTGGCCGATGATGCCGGCTCCCGCCGGACCCTCGCCCGCCGGAACGGATTCGGCCGGCGCGCGCTGGGCCCGGATGACGTCGCGGTACCAGGTGTAGGACTCCTTCGGGGTCCGGCGCAGGGTCTCGTAGTCGATGTGGACGAGCCCGAAGCGCTTGCTGGCTCCCTCGGTCCACTCCACGTTGTCGGTGAGCGACCAGGTGAAGTAGCCGCGTACGTCGACGCCTTCACCGATCGCCCGGTGCAGGGCGCCCAAGTGGCCCTCCAGGAAGGCGATGCGGCGGGTGTCGCTGACGGCGTCGTCCACCGCGCAGCCGTTCTCGGTGATGTAGAGCGGCGGCAGCCGGTCGCCGTAGCGGTCGCGGAGCTGGACGAGGGTCTCGCGCAGCCCGTCCGGGACGACGGGCCAGCCGAAGTCCGTCTTCTCGTACCCCTCGATCTCTCTGATGCCGAATGGGAGTTCGGCGGGGATCTCGAATCCGGCGAAGGAGTCGAGCGCTTCGGGACGGGGGGCGCCGACGAGGGTGGGGTTGTAGTAGTTGACGCCGTACCAGTCCAGCGGGGCCGAGATGGTCTTCAGGTCGTCGGCGACCGGGCCCGGCATCAGCGCGGCGAATCCCTCGTCGGGGTAGCGGCCGGTGAGCAGCGGGTCGGCGAAGAGCCAGTTGGTGAGGGTGTCGTACAGGGAGGCCGCGTCCCGGTCCTCGTCCGAGTCGCCGGCCGTCCAGACGGGGGTGTGCGAGACGGCGATGCCGATGTTGGAGGCTCCGGCGGCGCGCAGCGCCCGGACGGCCAGCCCGTGGGCGAGGAGCTGGTGATGGGCGGCGGGCAGGGCGTCGAAGAGCAGGGTGCGGCCGGGCGCGTGCTGCCCGAGGGCGTAGCCCAGCAGGGTGACCTCGGCGGGCTCGTTGATGGTGATCCACATGGGGACGCGGTCGGCGAGCCGTTCGGCAACGATGCCCGCGTACTCGGCGAAGCGGTAGGCGGTGTCGCGGTTGAGCCAGCCGCCCTCCTCGTCCAGCGGCAGCGGGGTGTCCCAGTGGTAGAGCGTGGGGGCGGGGGTGATGCCCCGGGCGCAGAGTTCGTCGACGAGCCGGTCGTAGAAGTCGAGTCCGGCCGGGTTGACCGCGCCGCTGCCGCCGGGCACCACGCGGGGCCAGCTGATGGAGAAGCGGAAGGCGTCGGCGCCGAGCCCGGCGAGCAGGCCTACGTCCTCACGCCAGTGCTCGTGGAATCCGGTCCCCCGGGTGGTGTCGGTGCCGTCCTTGATGCGGCCGGGCACGGCGGCGAAGGCGTCCCAGCCGGAGAGGCCCTTGCCGTCGGCCTCGACGGCTCCCTCGGTCTGGAACGCGGAGGCGGAGGCTCCCCAGAGGAAGCCGGGAGGGAACTTCGGCACGGTCATTTCGGCCTCCATCAGCCGTACGTCGGCGTACGTATGAGCAGGATCGGGCAGGGCAATGATCAGAGCAGACCTTAAGGGGTGATCCGTACTCCTGTGCGCCGATGCGCGGAACACGGGACATCCCTTCGGTCGGCCCAGCGGAACCGGTCCAGTATTCCGGGCGGGGCGTGCGACTTCAGCCGATCATGAAAGCTGGTCCGGACTTCCCTCCGGCGCTTCCGGCTTTTCATACGAATCACTGACACATGACGGACGGGGAGTGGCGGATGCGGTTCGAGGTGTGGGCCCCCGGGGCCGGTTCGGTCGGACTCCAGCTGTCCGGCACCCGGCTGGCGATGGGGCGTGACGGGTCCCGAGCGGGCTGGTGGACGACCGAGGCGGACGCGGCCGACGGCGACCGGTACGGCTTCTCGGTGGACGGGGGGCCGCTGCTCCCGGACCCGCGCTCCCGGCGCCAGCCGGACGGTCCGGACGGGCCGAGCGCGGTGGTCGACCAGGAGGCTTACGCCTGGCGGAGCGACTGGCGGGGGCGCGGGCTGCCGGGCGGCGTGCTGTACGAGCTCCACGTCGGTACGTACACCGGCGAGGGCACCTTCGACGCGGCGGCGCGGCGGCTCGGCCATCTGGCGGAACTGGGCGTCACGCACGTGTCGTTGATGCCGGTCTGCCCGTTCCCCGGCTCCCACGGCTGGGGGTACGAGGGTGTGTCGCTCTGGGCCGTCCACGAACCGTACGGCGGCCCCGCGGGGCTGAAGCGGTTCGTGGACACCGCGCACGGGCTCGGGCTCGCGGTGCTGCTGGACGTCGTCCACAACCACCTCGGCCCGTCCGGCAACTACCTCCCCGCCTTCGGCCCGTACTTCACCGAGACGCACCACACCCCGTGGGGCGCGGCGGTCAATCTGGACGCCCCCGGTTCGGACGAGGTGCGGGCGTATCTGCTGGGCAGCGCACTGGCCTGGCTGCGCGACTACCGGCTCGACGGGTTGCGGCTGGACGCGGTGCACGCCCTCGCCGACACGCGGGCACTGACCTTTCTGGAGGAGCTGGCGGCCGGGGTGGACGCCTTGGCCGCCGAGGTGGGCCGGCCGCTGACGCTGATCGCAGAGTCCGACCTCTGTGACCCGCGCACCACGACCCCGCGCACGGCGGGCGGGCTGGGGCTGCACGCCCAGTGGAACGACGACTTCCACCACTCCCTGCACACGGCCCTCACCGGCGAGTCGCAGGGCTACTACGCGGACTTCGCCGCCGCACCGCTGGCCGCGCTGGCCAGGACGGTGACGCGGGCCTTCTTCCACGACGGCACGTACTCCAGCTTCCGGGGGCGGTCGCACGGCCGCCCCGTCGACGTCACCCGCACCCCCGCCCACCGCTTCGTGGGATACGCCCAGACCCACGACCAGATCGGCAACCGGGCCCTCGGCGACCGGCTCGCCGCCTCCCTCTCCCTCGGCCTCCAGGCGTGCGCGGCGGCGCTGGTGCTGACCGGCCCGTTCACCCCGATGCTCTTCATGGGCGAGGAGTGGGGGGCCCGGACCCCGTGGCAGTTCTTCACCGACCACACCGACCCGGAGCTGGCCGAGGCGGTACGCAACGGCAGACGGCGGGAGTTCGGGGCGCATGGCTGGGCCGAGGAGGACATCCCCGACCCGCAGGATCCCGCGACCCGCGAGCGGTCCTGCCTGGACTGGAGCGAACGCGAACGCGCCCCGCACGACCGGCTGCACGCCTGGTACCGGGAGCTGATCGCACTCCGCCGGGCCGTGCCCGACCTGCACGACCCGGACCTCGCCTCGGTGAAGGTCGCCTTCGACGAGGAGGCCCGGTGGCTGGCGCTGCGCCGGGGCGACGTACGGATCGCGGTCAACCTGTCCGGTCGGCCCGTCGCCGTCCCGCTGGGCGGCGGGCGGAACCGGGCCGGCACCGGGCGGGTACTGGCGGCGTGGGAGCCGGTGGAGGCACCGGGCGCGGACGGACTGCTGCGGCTTCCCGCCGAGTCGTGCGTGGTGCTGGCGGACGGGTGACCCGGCGGGGCCCGGTCTCCTGTCGGAGGGCGGGGCGGAGGGCGCGACTGGCGCGGCGGCGGCTGATGTGGTGCCTCCGCCCGCTGCTTCCGGTGGCGGGCGGGGGTCAGCCGGTGCCCTCGTAGGCCTCGATCCTCTTCGAGACCGCGTCCTGCAACGGTCCCAGGCGGTCGACCAGTTGCTGGAGGTCGGCGGTGCGGCCGTCCGACCACTGCCCCATGCCGACCGTCGCCACGCGGCCGTAGCCCGTGAACGCCTGCACCAGCCCGCTGTCCGCGGGCAGGGTGGGCAGGCCCGATCCGGGCGGCGGGGCCTGCACGGCGACCTCGTAGTCGTCGAACGCGCCGGAGAGCCCGCTGACCACCTTCACCGTGTCCAGCGGATCCTTCATGGTGAACACGGCCAGGTCGAACTGGTTGTCCTGGTCGTCCTTGTAGAGCGCGACCTGCTCGCCCACGCACCCCGCACCGGCCTCGATCAGGGCGATGAGCCCGGCGCCGACCTGGTCCGGCTGGGTGCAGGAACCCACCGCGGTCGCGCCCACCTTGGTGAAGGTGGTGCCGGACGCGCCCGCGACCTCGGCCGGGAAGACGTCGGCGAGGGGAATCATCGGCCGCCCGGCCGCAGCAGCACCGGATCCCGGCCGGCCCGAGGCCGAGGCCGACGCGGAGGCGGACTCGGAGGCGGACGCCGTGGCTGCGGCGGACGCCGTGGCTGCGGCGGACGCCGTGGCTGCGGCGGAGGCGGTGGCTGCGGCGGAGGCCGTCGCGGTGGTCACGCGGGCGTTCGAGCCGTCGTCCGCCTCCCCGCCCGTGAACCGGAGCACGCCGAACGTGGCGCCCGCCGCGAGCAGCGCGAGCGCCACGTTCCGGGGCCACACCCGGGCGGGCCCGGGCTCGGGGGCCTCGGGTCCGTCCTGGCCGGTGGCCGGGCGGGAGTACTCGTCCATCAGGGTCTTCCACCGGTCGTCGAGGGAACGACCGGAATCCGTGGGTCTCTCATCGTTGTGGGACATGGGCGAACCCTATGGATCACCACTGGCAGGAGAACCACGGCCCCCGGGCGGCGGGGCGACGGGTCCGCCGCGTGATCCCGGGGCCGAACCCGGCCTGTTGCAGGCCGCGTTCAGGCCGCGTTCCGTCACTGTTCCGGAGATGTTCGAGCAATGTGCGGGCGGAGTTCGCGCCCTATCCGACGATCGCGAGCTCGCGGGCGGTGGAATTGAGCCGCCTGCCGCCGTCCCCGGTGACGGTGACGATGTCCTCGATCCGCACGCCGAACCGCCCCGGGAGGTAGATCCCCGGCTCCACGGAGAAGCACATCCCCGGTACCAGCGGCTGCTCCTCGCCCTCGATCATGTAGGGCGGTTCATGGGTGGTGACCCCGATGCCGTGGCCGGTGCGGTGGATGAACCGGTCGCCGTAGCCGAATTCGGTGATGACCGCGCGCGCCGCCCGGTCGACGTCCTGGCAGGCGGCCCCGGGCCGCACGGCGGCGCACCCCGCCGCCTGGGCCTCGCGTACGACGTCGTGGACCCGCTGCTCCTCGGCGGTGGGCTCGCCCACGTGGACCGTACGGGAGGTGTCGGAGCCGTAGCCGTACCGCAGGCCGCCGAAGTCGAGGACCACCATGTCGCCGTGCTCGATCACCCGCTCCCCCGCCTCGTGGTGCGGGTTCGCGCCGTTCGGGCCGGAGCCGACGATGGCGAAGTCCACCTGGGAGTGGCCGAATCCGATCAGCAGCTCCGCCAGGTCCGCCGAGACCTCGGTCTCCCGCCGGCCCGCGAAGGGGACCTTCAGGATCTCCTCGTACGTGGCGTCGGCCGCCGCGCCCGCCGCCGCGAGCCGCTCCAGTTCGGCCGCGTCCTTGACCGCGCGCAGCATCGGCAGCACCTGGGTGAGCGAGGCGTAGGAGGTGCCGGGCAGCAGCTGCTGGAGCCCGAGCAGGTGCATGGCCCAGGCGTTGTCGCTGATCCCGTACCGGCCGGCGGCGTCGAGGAGGGGGGCGGCCACCTCGTACGGGTTCCTGGCGTCGGTCCAGTCGCGCAGGGAGAGGGCGGGGGCGCCGGTCGCCGCCTCGGCGTCGGGCGCCTCCAGGGTCGGTACGACCAGCACCGGCTCCTGACCTGGGGTCAGCACGAGAAGGGTGAGGCGCTCTGTGCTGACGGGCTGGTAGCCGGTCAGGTGGACGAGGTCCGGGCCGGGCGCCACCAGGACACCGGCGAGCCCGGCCTCGGCGGCGGAGTCGGCCGCACGGGCCATCCGGGCCCGGTAGACGTCGGCGGTGAAGGGCTCGGGCGGGTTCGGGCTGGTCATGCGGGGGCCTCCAGAGATGCTGCCGGTACGGATGCCGGTGGCGGCGCACCGCTGCGCGCGCCGCACGGAGCATCCTGCCGCCGCCCGCCGCGGGACGCGAGCGCCGGGCGGGCGTGGCGGGGCCGACACCGGCGAAATCATGATCCAAAACAGGTTGCCGGGCCGCCCCGCTTCCTGGTTCCCTACCGGGGCGCGGGCACGAGCCCGGGCCCACCCACCATCACCGTCACCATCACCAGAGCGAGGACCCCCATGCAGCCGGGATACGGGATACGCACGCCCCTCGAATCCGACCTCCCGGCGATCCTCTGCACCGTGAACGCCGCGGGCCGGGCCGGGGACGCCACGGCGGCGGCCCAGACCGTCGACGAGTACCTGCGGATCTGGTCGCGTCTGGACCGGGAGCGTGACACGTGGATCGCGACCGCTCCCGGCGGGGAGATCGCGGGGTACGGGCACCTGGCCGCCGAGCCCGGCGAGGGCCGCGCCCACGCCGACGCGTACACGCGTCCCGGCCACGAGGGCGCGGGCGTCGGCACCCGGCTGCTGGAACTGGCGGAGGCCCGGGCCACCGAGCTGGCGGCCGGTGCCGGCCGGACGCTCTCCCTGGTCAACTACGTCTACCTCGGCGGCGCTTCGGAACGGCTGCTGCTCTCGCGCGGCTACCGCCGGGCACGGGTCCATCAGCGGATGGCGATCGCGCTGGGCGGGCCGCTCGCCGCGCCGGTGTGGGCGGACGGGGTCACGCTGCGGGCGTGCGCCGGGACCGCCGAGGACCTGCGGGCGGTGCACGGCTGCGTCGAGGAGGCGTTCGGCGACCGCTGGGGCGGCGGGCCCCGCCCGTACGGCGTCTGGGCCGACGACCTGCTGTACGACGGCTTCGATCCCTCGCTCTGGCTGCTCGCGGAACGCGAGGGCCGGATCGCGGGGGCGGCACTCTGCCGGTTCCGCGACGTCCGGGGTGAACCCGCTGGCGAGGTGGGCCAGTTGGCGGTTCGACGGGAGGACCGTCGCCTCAGGATCGGACGGTCCCTGCTACTCAGCTCCTTCGCGCTCTTCGCCGGGCGCGGCGCGTCCTCGGTCGGGCTGGACGTCGACAGCGAGAGCCTGACGGGTGCTCATGTGCTGTACGCACGGGCGGGGATGACGGTCACGGTCTCCATCGGCCGGTTCGAACGTGAGGTGCCGGGCGGGAGCGCCGACGGCTTCGGCGCACCGGGCTGAGCCGGACGGTCCCGTGCGTCGGGCGGGAGCGGCCAGGGCGCCGATGGCCCGGCCGAGAAGTCGCTGCTCGTCCTCGGGCAGCCACCGGGCGGCGTGCACCATGTGCAGGGACGTGGTGAGCCGTACCAGGTCCTCCTCCGTGCCGAGATCCGCGAGGTGGGCGGGGAGGATCAGCCCCAGGGCCCTGAGGTCGCCGCGCGCAGAACCCGGCGAGCAGGGCGGACAGGAGGCCGCCGGCGTCACCCGGTACGGCCGCCCCGGTGGTGCGAAGCCCCTCGGCGATCGCCGCCCTGACCCAGTCGGCGTACGGCCCCGGCGGCAACGCGCCGGTACGGGCGGCGGCCAGCCCGAAGTTCTCGCGCGCCTCGTCGGGCTCGCCGAGGTCCTGGTGCGCCTTGGCCACGTTGGCGTACAGGGAGGGGTAGAAGGCCGCTACCCGCTCGTCGCCGACCAGGTCAGCGCGGTGCAGGCACTCCCGGTTCCAGTGCAGGGACAGCTCGGGCGTGGGCTGGTGGCGGGCCAGGTAGTGGGCGGCGACGCATGCCTCGTAGTCGTCCGTGGCGCTCTCCCACGCCTGGTGGAAGAGGCGGTCGGCGTCGGCTTTCCGGCCTTCGGTCTCGGCCTGCATGCCCTGGGCGCAGAGTCTGACGACGGGGTTGTCGGGGTCCACGGTCTCGCTTTCGGTGCGTGGGCGGAGGGGCGGATGCTTCAGGTCGCGGGCGGGGTGTCGTGGACCGGCATGACCAGGGTGGTGAAGCTGCCCTGGTCGGCGGAGCGGACGACGACGGGCCCGTCCGGCGAGGAGACCTCCAGCAGGACGTCGGGGCCGACGCCCGCGTCGAGCGCCGGCAGGAGGACCGCCGGATCGAAGGCGACGCGCACGGGCGGCCCGGTGCAGAGGGCGGCCGGTGCGGCGCTGACCGTGCCCCGGGAGGCGACGGTGAGCCGCTGCCCGTCGGTCCGCAGGGTGACGGGCCCGTCGTACGCGTCGGCGACGACCGCCGCACGCAGGGCGGTCCGGTCCGCGACGATCCGGTGGTGCGTGGCCGGCAGGCCCTCCAGGATCATCCGGTAGTCGGGGAAGGTCCCTTCGACGGCAGCCAGGTCGCGCACCTCGTCGGTCGCGCCGTGGAGCCGTACGCCTTCTCCGTCCACCTCGATCCCGAGGTCCGGCAGCCGTACGGCCCAGGCAGCGAGGTCCCGCGCCTGCGCCGCGCCGAGCAGGAACCCGCAGGCTTCCCCCTCGACGGAGGCGGAGGAGGGCCGCAGGGCGCGGACCGCCAGCCGGTAGCGGTCCGTGGCGACGAACCGCACCTCCTCGCGCGCGAGTTCGACCAGGACGCGTCCGAGTACCGGGAACTCCTCGGACGCGCGCCCCGACGCCACCGCCGGAACGACCTGCCGGACCGCACTGGCCAGCTCCGCCCCGCCGATCCGCGCCGTGGCCCGGGGCGGGCCGCCCGGCAGGTCCCGGAGGATCTCCTCGATCGCCGACCTGGCGGCCTCGGCGGACTCGCGGGCCCTCCTGGCGTGGGCCTCGAGTGCGGCGCGGGCTTCCGCGCGGTTCCCGCCGAGCACCACCGAGGCGTCGGTGAGCGGCATCCCGGCTTCGCGCAGCCGCCGCACCAGGACCGCGCGGGATTCCTGCGCCCGGGAGTAGTAGCGGTAGCCGGTCGCGGCGTCCACGTGCGCGGGAGGAAGCACGTCGCAGTCGTCGTAGAAGCGCAGGGCACTCGGAGCCAGGCCCACCCGGCGGGCGAAGGCGCCGATGCTCATCAGTGCGTCGGTGTCGTCCATGGGCGCGATTGTCGGCTCTCAAGCGGCTTGAAGGTCAAGAGGTCGCGTCTCCCGCTGGGAGCGCCTGCCGCCGTAAGGGGTGGCGCCTGCCCCTCGATCCGTAGGAGAGTGCGCGCAGGCGCTGGTCACCGCAGGGGTGCGTCGCCGAAGAGGTGGGGGTACGCGGTGGGGGTTCCGGCGGGAGCACGGATGTCGAGGACGGCCCGGCCGGCCCTGGTGGCGGCCGTGCTGGTGGTGGCCGGATGCACGAGTGGGGGCGGTGCGGAACCGGAGGACACCATGGCACCGAAGGCGAAGGCGTATCTCACCTCCGCGCTGGACCTGATGGAGAAGCACTCCCTGCTGAAGGCCGAGGTGGACTGGCCGAAGGTCCGCCGGGACGCCTTCGCCCATGCGGCGAAGGCGCGGACGCCCGCCGAGACGTACGGGCCGATCCGGCAGGCTCTGCGGGACCTGGGCGACCGGCACAGCACCTTCCTCGATCCGCAGGACGTCGCCCGGACCCGGGACGCGTCCGCCGATGACCTGATGCTCCCCGAAGGACGCCGCCTCCCCGGTGGCATCGGCTATCTGATGCTGCCTCCGGTCGCCTCCGACGAGGTGGCCGCCCCGTACATCCGCTCGGCCCGCTCCACCGTCGCGGGGATCGACGAGGAGGGTGCCTGTGGCTGGATCGTCGACCTGCGGGGCGAGACCGGCGGGGACATGTGGCCTCCGCTCGCCGCCGTGGGACCGATCCTCGGCGACGGGGAGGCCGGCGCCGGCGTCTACGCGGACGGCCGGAGGGAACCCTGGGCCGTCCAGGACGGTACGCCCAGCGAGTACGTGGACACCTGGGGGCCGGCGACTCCTCTCGCCCGGCCGCTGCCGCCCGTCGCCGTCCTGACGAGCCGTAGGACTTCGAGCGCCGGCGAGGCCGTGGTCATCTCCTTCCTGGGGCGTCCGGGCACCCGCACGTTCGGGCAGGCGACCACGGGGGTTCCCACGGCGAACTCCGCGTACCGCCTGTCCGACGGTGCGATGGTCGTCGTGACGGTGGCCCGCGAGGCCGACCGCACCGGGCGCGTGCACGACGGGCCGCTCACGCCCGACGTGGAGGTCCCCGAGACGCGCGGGCAGGACAAGGCCCTGAAGGCCGCCACGGCCTGGCTCTCCGCCCAGAAGGCCTGCCGCTCCTGAGCCGTCGGCCACGGTCCCCGAACCGGCTGCCGCTCCCGAGCCGTCGGCCGTGTCCCGCGAACCCGCTGCCGCTCAGCGCGGGCGCGGTCCGACGACCAGGTCGGCGCGGTCGCGTCCGGCCTCGACCAGCCGGGCGTTCGCCTCGTCCGACCCCGCCACCCACCGCTCGGCGTACGGCCTCGGCTTGCCGAACCGTACGTGCCGGTCCACCAGCCTCCGCACGCGTACGTCCGGGTCGGCGTCCAGGTACCAGACCTCGTCGAGCAGCCCGCGCACCGGGGCCCAGGGCCCCTCGTCGTGGAGGAGGTAGTTCCCCTCGGTGACGACGAGCGGGGTGGTGGGCTCCACCGCGACGGACCCGGCGATCGGCTCCTCCAGCGCCCGGTCGAAGGCGGGGGCGTAGACCGTCTCGCCCTCTGCCGCCGCGTACGCCGGGGCGCCGCCCCCGCCCTCCTCGCGCAGCCGTCGCAGCAGCGCGGCGTACCCGGCGGCGTCGAAGGTGTCCGGCGCGCCCTTGCGCGCGGCCCGCCCGAGCCGTTCCAGTTCGGCGCCCGCGAGGTGGAAGCCGTCCATGGGGACGAGTACGGCGGTGCCCTCCAGTGCCTCGACCAGAGCGGCGGCGAGGGTCGACTTTCCGGCGCCGGGCGGCCCGGCGATCCCCAGGATCCGGCGGTGACCGGGGACGATGAGGGACCGCGCGCGGGCGGCGAGCGGGGCGAGGTCGTACGTGTCCATGGGGGCATTCTGCGGGCCGATGCGACGCCCTCGTTAGTGTTACGTATAACGGGAGCCATCCCCACACCGCCACGAGGAGCCGAGATGCCGCACATCGCCCTGACCACCCTGGTCGTCCACGACTACGACGAGGCCATCGCCTTCTACCGGGACGCCGTCGGCTTCGAACTGGCCGAGGACACCGACCGCGGCGACGGAACGCGCTGGGTCGTGGTCCGCCCGCGCGGCTCCGGGGCGGCGGGTACGGGCCTGCTGCTGGCCCGCGCGAAGGACGGGGAGCAGCGGGCGGCGGTCGGGGCGCAGACGGGCGGGCGGGTCGGGTTCTTCCTTCACACCGAGGACTTCGCGGGGGACCACGCGCGCATGACGGCGGCCGGGGTGCGGTTCCTGGAGGAGCCGAGGCACGAGGCGTACGGCTCGGTCGCGGTCTTCGAGGACCTGTACGGCAACCGCTGGGACCTGCTCCAGCCCGCGTGAGGACGCGGGGTGCGGGGAGTCATGCCCCGCCCCCGGCCCGTGCCCTTCGGCGCCCTGCGGGGACGGCCCGGCGGGGTCCCGGCGAACCGGGCCGGCGGATCGCTCCGCGCCCCCGCCGGAGCTTGATAGCGTCGCCCCCACGCGACTGCGGAACGCTCCCCGCCCCGGTCGCCGGCCGGCCCCGCGCGTCACCGGAACGGGCCTGCGCGCACGCGGGTTCGGGGACGGTCGCCGCAGGACGAAAAGGGCCCCGGGCATGAGCCTCGCGCAGTTGCACTACACCTCGGCCGCTCCGGGGGACGAGGGGACGGTGGGACGGTTCACCGCCGTCGCCCACGGGATACCCACGGCACTGCTCTCGGAGATCGAACCCCTGCTGGGGTACGAGCCCCCGAGGGACGTGCCGTTCCTCCCCACGGATGCCGAACTCCGCTCCATGCCACAGGCGTTCAGCTTCACCCACCTCTCGGACGGCAGCAGGCTGCTGGCCCGGGCGGTGCCACTGGCCGCGCCGGGCGGGTCCGGTGACCTCAGGTTCCACACCCACGCCGTGCTGCTGCCGGCCGGGGCGCGCCTGCCGGGCGACCGGCTGCCGATCGCCGCGTGGCGCTCGCCCCGCTGGGTGTCCGTCACCCCGGGCGGAGCGGTACCCGACCCGCTCACCTCGCCGCACGCCGACCCCGGTCTCGAGCGTGAGGCCCTCGGCGACTTCGCGGTCTCCCGGGGCCCGTGGCTCGCCGCCGTCTTCGCCGATCTGCGGCGCGTACGGGTGGAGAGTGCGTCGGGGCCCACGGCACCGGTGGCGCTCGTGGAGCGGCAGAGCGAGGACGTGGCCCGCTGGATCGGCCTGGCCTCCGCGGTGCTGCCGCCGGACCACGCGGAGCGGTTGACGTTCACCACGTACTCCCGGCGGCCCTCGCTCGCGCCGCAGCAGGTCGTCGGCGTGCTCCCGGAGGACGCCCATCTGCTCGACGCCGCCGAGGTCCGGGTGCACGTGTGCGGCGCCCCGAACGGCCGCCCCTCGCCGGCTTCCGGTGACGCCTGGGCGGAGACGGCCGCCCGTGTCTGGCGCAGCCGGGCACCCGAACTCTTCGACAGGGCACGCGTGTTGCATGGCGAGCCGTTCGCCGCGGGGCCGTTGGCCGTCACCGCACTCTGCGCCGGTATCGCTCTGGGGCCCGACGAGCGTTCCACTGCGGCCGACTGGGCGGCGGAGCGGCCGTACGCACTGGACGAGGAGCAGACCCGCAAGCTGGTCGACGCACTGACCGCACCCGGGCTCGACGACCGCACCGGCGCCGAATTCGACGCGGTGGGGCGGCTGTTCGGCGCACTGGACGGAAGGTCTCCGGCCGCCACGACCGCCCCGCTCGCCGCGATGCTGGTGACCGAGGCGGTACGCGGCGGCAACGGCTCCCTCGTGCTCCCCGACCGGAGCGCCTTCGCGGGTCCCGAGGGCAAGGCCGTCTCCGAGGCGCTCGCACCGGAGATCCTCGCCGAACTGGGCGGTGCGGGGGCCGCCTTCGACATCGCGCGGACGGTCCAGCTCCTCCGGGTGGCAAGGCTCCTGGGCGTCGACTGCGCGGAGCTGCTGCCCGCCGTCGTGGAGCGGGTCGCCCCCGCGCTGCCGGCCGCCTCCGGCTTCTCGTGGGGCCCGGCCCTGCTGGAGCTGCTCGACGAGCAGTTCGACGTGCGGACCGCGCTGCTGGTGGCGCTGGACCGGATCGCGCCGGACGATCCCGCTGCCATGGAAAGGCTGTTGGGGCAGGTACCCCTCCCGTTCACCGGGACGCAGTCGCTGCCGCATCTGCGGATGTGCGCCGAGTCGCGGGCGATCAGGGCGAGTTGCGGAGACGACCGGGGCGCCGCGCTCGGCCGGGTGCTGCGGACCGCCGGAATCTCGCCGTTCGCCGAGCCGCTGGTGCTGCGCTCCGCCGTGGGACTCGTCTGGGCGGACCGGGGGCCGACGGCCGGGGAGGCCCGGATGCTGCTGGAGGCTGCCACCTCGGACGCGCACCGCAGTGCGGCCACCTGGTCGCATCTGGTCGGCGCGGCGCTCGGCGCGGCGGCCGACGACGCCGACGCGGCCGATCTGGCGCACGATCTGCTGCGCGGCTTCCCGCACCAGATCGTGGGCCGGGAGCGCGGGGCTCTGCTGCTGCTGGACTTCGCCCGCGCGATGCGCGCGGCCGGGGCCGCCCCGGAGGCGGACGGGGCACCGGTGCCGCCGCCGGACGAGGCCGCCGCCGGGGAGGGCTGGGCGGCACGGCTGCTCGCCCTGCGCCCGGCCGCGGAACCGGTGGAACCGGGCGTCCTGGAGCATGTCTCCGGCGCGCTCGCCCGCTGCCTGCTGGCGCCGGGGCGGCCGGAGGAGGAGCTGTACGCCTTCGTGCACACCGACGACCCTGACCTGCTCGCCGCCTACGGCAGGGCCGCGCGGGAGGAGCCCGTACTCGCCCGGCTGCGGTCCGACCCCGCGTTCGCCGCCGACTGCTATCTGACCTGGAGTGCCCATCCGCACGCGGGTGCCCACTGGGCCCGTACCAGCGGCGCCCTGCTGGACGAGGTGCTGCGCCCCGCCGTGCGCGAGCTCTCCGCGGCCGGGGTCCAGGCGGTCGAGGAGGCTGTCGGGCGGGCCGGCAGCAGCGGCCGGACGGAGGCGTTCCGCTCCTGGAACCGTCGGCCGGCGGGCCCGCTCGGCCGGATCGGCCGTCGTCTGGCGGGCAAGGTGCGCCGCACCTGAGGAGCGGGCGGGGCCGGGTCACCGAGGGGTCGCGCGGATGTCAGGCGGCTCCGCGGATGTCACGCGCACCCGGTCCGAGGTCAGGCGGACGCCGCGGCGGCTCCGGGATCGCGCCCGAGGAAGCCCACGAACCGGTCCATGGCCGGGGCGTCCTCGGCGACCGGCACGATCTCGCCGAACGCCTGCCCCTCGCCCCGGAACCGCGGTGGCAGCGTGACCCGCGCGCGTTCCAGCACCTGCGCCGCCTCCTCCTCGGTGAACGGGACCGGCTGCCCGGTGGCGACGGCGAGGTCCCAGCCGTGCCCCAGGTACTCCATGAGTGCCATGTCGAAGACCATCGGGCCGGGCAACTCGCCCTTCATGACGCGCACCTGACGGTCGAATCCGTGGGTCCGCCAGCCGGCGACCAGCCCCGCGGCGGCGGTCCGGAACTCGCCGGCCGGATCGTCCCCGCAGACGTGGTCCGCCGGGTCGCCTTCGTACGCGCGGTCCTCGCACCCGGCCTCGAAGACCCGGAGCCAGCCCACGAGATGGTTGCGCAGCGCCTCCACGTCGTACGACTCGCAGGTGGTCGGCCGGGAGAGCTGGTCGGGCCGGACGCCTTCGACGAGGTCCCCGGTCTTGGACAGAATTCCCGCAAGGAGATCGATGTCGCTCATGGGCGGGACTCTACGAGCCCGTGGGGCGGGGCCGGGAGCGGCGCCACCGGCGAATCGCCCGACGCCCCGTCAACGGAAGGCCGTGCCGCACTTCGAACCCGCATGTGTGAGGTGGCCGGACCGGGGTAACGGCTGAACACCAGCCCCGCACCCCGCGCGCACGGCTCCGTACGTTTCCTCTCCGGCGCGGGCGAGAAGGCCACTGCGACGAGAAAGGCGACTGCCGAACGATGCAGAACACGACTGACTCCACCCAGTGCGTTCCGGCCATGACGTACACCCTGATGCTCGAAAAGGTCCGCTACGACGGCGCGTACCCGACCCGGGAACGCGCCGAAGAAGCGGTACGTCTCGTACTGGGCGGTCTCGGCGGGCAACTGGCCGGGGACGAGCGGGAGATCCTGGCGTCCCGGCTTCCGGAGGAGGCCGCCGCCGTCTTCCTCGCCGCCAGACCTGAAACGCCTCTCACCGGGCGCGACTTCGTCACCTCGCTCGCTCTGGCGAGCGGCGCGAGCACCGCCACCACCCGCTGGGACACGGGCTCCGTCCTGACCACGGTGGCCCAGCTCGCCGGTCCCGACCTCCTCGCCCGGTTGCTCCAGGCGCTCCCCCAGGGGTACGCGCTCCTCTTCGGCCGCGCGGAGCTCGCCCGCGCCGCCTGACCCGCTGACCCGCTGACCCGCTGACCCGCGCGAGCCGCCTGACCCGGTCCGGCACCCCCAGGACAGAGACGCACGGCCGCGCGAGGGGCGCGGCGACGGACTCCGGCCGTCCCCCTCGCGGCGGCAGCGCCCCCTCACGGGCCCGCGTGACGGCCACCACCGAACCCTGCCCCGACATCGGGGTAGGGTTTTCGGTGTGGTGCGGGTACGCTCCGCGCGTCCGCGCCACCGCACCGGGGCCGACGCCGCCCCCGGTGGAGGTCCGGTCCCGCGAGGTTCCGTGCCGGGAAGAGCAGGGCGCGCGTGCCGTGGACCCGCCGCTGCCTGTCCGTCCCGTGCCGTTCGCGCCCGGCCCCGGTCCGCACGGATCCTCCCTGGTCCGTCCGTTCCCCCTCTGCTTCCGGTCCCGGTCACGGGCCCGACCGCGGGGTGCCGTCCCGGTGCTCCACGCCCTGACGCACGCCCCCGGCCGGCCCGACCCGGTGGTGTGCCCGAGCACGACAGGTTCCCGCTGCCTTGTCCTTCACCGTCCCCCCTGTCCCCGCCGTCTCCGCAGGGTCCCCGGCCGGGCGGCTGCGCGCCCTGAAGCCCGACTGGCTGGGCGACCCGAAGGTCTGGCGCACCGAGGTGCTGGCCGGTCTCGTGGTCGGCCTCGCGCTGATTCCCGAGGCGATCTCGTTCTCGGTCATCGCCGGGGTCGATCCGGCGGTCGGCCTGTTCTCCGCCTTCACCATGGCCGTGGTGATCTCCGTGGTCGGCGGGCGCCGGGCGATGATCTCCGCCGCCACCGGTGCGGTGTCCCTGGTGGTCGCGCCGCTCAACCGTGAGCACGGCTTCGGCTTTCTGGTCGCCGCCGTGATCCTCGGGGGGGTCTTCCAGATCGTCCTGGGGGCGCTGGGGGTGGCGCGGCTGATGCGGTTCGTGCCGCGCTCGGTGATGGTCGGCTTCGTGAACGCTCTGGCGATCCTGGTCTTCATGGCGCAGGTCCCGGAGATGCGGGACGTGCCCTGGGCGGTCTACCCGCTGATCTTGGCCGGTCTGGCGCTGCTGGTGTTCTTCCCGAAGGTCACCGCGGTCGTCCCGGCCCCGCTGGTCTCGATCGTGGTCCTCACCGCCTTCACCGTGGCGGCGGGGATCGCGGTGCCGACCGTGGGCGACCGGGGCGAGCTGCCGTCGTCCCTGCCCGTGCCGGGGCTGCCGGACGTACCGTTCACCCTCCACACACTGACGACGGTGGCTCCGTACGCACTCGCGATGGCGCTGGTCGGCCTGATGGAGTCGCTGATGACGGCGAAGCTGGTCGACGAGATCACGGACACCCGCTCCGACAAGACCCGCGAGTCGGTCGGCCAGGGCATCGCCAACATCGTCACCGGTTTCTTCGGCGGCATGGGCGGCTGCGCGATGATCGGCCAGACGATGATCAACGTGAAGGTGTCCGGGGCGCGCACCCGGCTGTCGACCTTCCTCGCCGGCGCGTTCCTGATGGTGCTCTGCATCGCCTTCGGGCCGGTCGTCTCCGAGATCCCGATGGCCGCCCTCGTCGCGGTGATGGCGATGGTCTCGTTCGCCACCTTCGACTGGCACTCCATCGCCCCGAGGACGCTGCGGCGGATGCCCGCCGGGGAGATCGCCGTCATGGTGGTCACCGTGGTGGTCGTGGTCGCCACCCACAACCTCGCCATCGGTGTGGTCGTGGGCTCGTTGCTCGCGACGGTGGTCTTCGCCAAGCGGGTGGCCCATGTCGCGGACGTCACCGCCGTCACCGACCCGGACGGCGCCACCGTGGTCTACCGGGTGACCGGGGCGCTCTTCTTCGCCTCGTCCAACGAGCTCGTGGGCCGCTTCGACTTCGCGGGGGACCCGGATCGGGTGGTGATCGACCTGTCCGCCGCGCACGTCTGGGACGCCTCGTCGGTGGCCGCCCTGGACGCGATCACCGCCCGGTACGCCCAGCGTGGCAAGGCTGTCCGGATCACCGGGCTGAACGAGCCGAGCGCCCGTCTCCACGAGCGGCTCAGCGGAGAGCTCGCCGGGGGCCACTGACCACGGCCACCCCCACCTGGGTACGCGAGAAGGGCCGGAGCCACCCGGCACCGGCCCTTCTCGCGTACGTACCCGGTGACGGGCGGGCCGTCAGGCGTCGGGCGTCAGTTTCAGGGAGATGGAGTTGATGCAGTAGCGCTGGTCGGTCGGGGTCTCGTACCCCTCACCCTCGAAGACGTGGCCGAGGTGCGAGCCGCAGCGGGCGCAGCGCACCTCGGTGCGGACCATTCCGTGGCTGGTGTCCGCGATGAGCTCGACCGCGTCGGTGTCCTTCGGGTCGTAGAAGGACGGCCAGCCGCAGTGCGACTCGAATTTCGTGTCGGAGCGGAACAGCTCGGTCCCGCAGGCGCGGCAGGAGTAGACGCCTTCGGTCTTGGTGTCGGTGTACTCGCCCCGGAAGGCGGGTTCGGTACCGGCCTGGCGCAGTACCGCGTACTCGGCCGGGGAGAGCTCTTCCCGCCACTGCTCGTCTGGCTTCTCGATGTCGTACGGCACGGTGGCTCGCTCCCTCACTTCGACAGCTGGTCCAGGATGTGCGGGCCGAGGTCGGTGACGTCGCCCGCTCCCATGGTGAGAACGAGATCACCCGGCTTCGCCATTCCCGCGACGACCCCCGGGACGTCCGCCTTGTCGTGCACGGCGGTGACGTCGGCGCCGGCCGCCCGGGCGGCGTCGATGATCAGCGCGCTGGTGACGCCGGGAACCGGGTCCTCGCGGGCCGGGTAGATGTCCAGCACGACGGACGCGTCGGCGAGGGCGAGGGCCTGGCCCATCTCCGTACCCAGCTCCTGGGTACGGGAGAAGAGGTGCGGCTGGAAGACGACGAGGATGCGGGCGTCGGCGGCCGCGCCGCGCATGGCCTCCAGGTCGGCGGTCATCTCCGTGGGGTGGTGGGCGTACGAGTCGATGACCTGGACGCCTGCGGCCTCGCCCTTGAGCTGGAGGCGGCGCTTGACCCCGGTGTACGTACCGAGGGCGGAGGCCAGGTTGTGCGCGGGGATGCCGAGGGCGACGCCGGCGGCGAGGGCCGCGACGGCGTTGTGGGCGTAGTGGCGGCCGGGCACGGAGACGGTGAAGGTGAGGAACCTGCCGTTGAGCAGGACCGTGACCTCGCTGGTCAGGCCGCGCGGGGTGACCTTGTGGACGCGCACGTCGGCGGACTCGGACTCGCCGTAGGTGACGATGTTGAGGTCGGTCCCGGCGTTCTCGCGCAGCCGTCGCGTGAGCTCGACGGCGCCGGGCTGGTCGGCGGCGACGACGAGAGTGCCGCCGGGGGTGATCTTTCCGGCGAACTTCTCGAAGGACTCGTAGATCTCGTCCATCGAGGCGTAGTTGGCGTGGTGGTCGAGCTCGACGTTGAGGACGATCGCGACCTCGGGGTCGTACTTCTGGAAGCTGCGGTCGCTCTCGTCGGCCTCCGCCACGAAGATGTCGCCGCCGCCGTGGGCTGCGTTGGTGCCCGGACCCTCCAGGTCGCCGCCGATGGCGTACGAGGGGTCGAGGTTCAGCGTGGAGAGGGCGACGGCCAGCATCGACGTGGTGGTCGTCTTGCCGTGGGTGCCGGCCACGGCGATGGCGCGGGTACCGGTCATCAGCGAGGCGAGCGCGTCGGAGCGGTGCACCACCGGGACGGAGAGTTCGGCGGCGCGCACCAGCTCCGGGTTGTCGGCGCGGATGGCGCTGGAGACGACCACGCAGGTCGCGTCGGAGGCCAGGTGGGCCGCGGCGTGACCGATGTGGACGGTCGCCCCCAGCGCGCGCAGCGCCTCGGCGGTGCCGGACTCCTTGACGTCGCTGCCCGCCACCTCGGCGCCCCGCTGGGCGAGGATCTTCGCGATGCCCGACATCCCGGCGCCGCCGATGCCGATGAAGTGCGGCCGTTCCATGGCGGCAGGAATACCGGGTGCCATGCGTGTTCTCTCCCTGAAGTCGGTCGTGGTGCCGGGTCGGCCCGGCACCGGTGCCCAGCCTATTCGCTGTGCGCGAAGAGCTTGAGCACCGGGACGCCGACCTTGTGGCGGGCGCGGGAGGCCCAGTCGCGGTGGAAGAACTCCTCCACGTAGTGCGGGGCGGTCAGCACGATGACCTCGTCGGCCTCCGCGTCGTCCACCACGGTCTTGAGGGTGTCCAGCGGGTGGTCCTCCACGACCTGGCCGACCGCTTCGGAGCCTGCCGTCCGCAGGGTGCGCAGTGAGTGTTCGAGGGCGAGGCGCGCGGGTTCGAGCGCGTCCTTCCCCTCGGGCTCCTCGCCCTCCCGGGCGGCGTCCCGCAGCTCGCCGAGCGCCACGTCGTCGATCGCGCGGAGCAGCACGTCGGCCTGGTCGCCGCGCGGCTGCATGAGCACGATGAACGAGATCCGCTCGTCGCCGTGGAGGGTCGTGACGAAGTCGACGTCCTCGGGGGTGAGCGGCTTCTCGATCATCAAAACGCTTGTGAACACGACGGGCGCCCTTCCGCTTCTTCATCCGGCCGGCCTCGTGGAGGCCGCTGCTGAAACCATCCTTCCCCGTGATCGCACGGAGATTGCAGAGGTAAGTGTGCCCAGCGGAAGACAAGCGGAACGGTAAATTCCGTTAAGAGTCGGCGGATGTCCCGGCTGCCCGGGGACACGTCCGGTACCGCCTCAGGGGCGGCGGTACCGGGTGAAGAGGAACCCGTCCTCCTCCAGCAGCCCCGCCAGGGCGAAGCGTTCCGGGACCGGTACGGACGGGCCGCCCGCGATCCGCTGCGCGTCGCCCGCCGTCAGTACCGGCGAGACGGTCAGGCAGAGCTCGTCGAGGACACCCGCGGCGACGAACTGGCCCAGCAGCCGGGGCCCGCCCTCCGTCAGCTGCCGGGTCAGGCCGAGGGCGGCCAGTTCCCGGACGGCTCGCGCGGGGTCGACCCGGGTGCCCTCACCGGCGACCACCACCCGGGCCCCCGCCTTCCCCGCCGCGGCGACCCGCTCGGCCGGCGCGGCCGACCCGGTGAGCACCAGCGTCGGGACCAGCGGCTCGGTGTAGAGCGGAGCCGAGAAGTCCAGGTCGAGGCTTCCACTGACCACGGCGACGGCGGGCGCGGGCGACTGCCCGGCCGCCGTTCGCCGCGCGGCGAACGCCTCACGGGCGCGGGCGGGCCGGTACCCCTCCGTACGTACCGTTTCGGCGCCGGCGATCACGACGTCGGCGAGGCCCCGCAGGGTGCCGAAGATCCGCATGTCCGAGGGGGACGAGATGGCCTGCGAGCGGCCGTCGTGCTGGGCTGCGCCGTCCAGGGTGGTGACCATGTTGGCGCGCAGCCAGGGCCCCGGGCCGGCCGGGTAGGCGTACGCCTCGGCGAGCTCGTCGAGACTCCACTCGCGGTCGTCGGCGCCGGCCGGGGCGGGGGCGGCGGTGACTGTCAGGTCCGTCACAGGGAACAGGCTTCGCATGTCAGGCAGTGTGGCACGGCCCTTAAGGTTGACAGTTGTGTCGTCCTCCACCACCGCTCCGGGGGAAAACTCCCTCTCCGGCGCGGCTCCGCTGTCCTTGTGCGCCCGCCGGCCGCACGTCCCCGCCGATCGTCTGGTCGCCGAGATGGTGCCGCCGCCGCGCTTCGATTCGGTGCGTTTCGCCACGTACGTCCCCGATCCGACCCAGCCGAGCCAGAGCGAGGCCGTCACGGTGCTCGGCTCCTTCGCCGCCGGTCTCGGCGGGGCGTACGCGTCGGGAGAGGGCAGGCGGAGGTGGTTCGCGAAGAAGCCCGCCGCCCCGACCGGTCCGCGCGGGGTCTACCTCGACGGCGGCTACGGCGTCGGCAAGACCCATATGCTCGCCTCCCTCTGGCACGCCACCCCCGCCGAACCGGCGCTGAAGGCGTTCGGCACGTTCGTGGAGCTGACGAACCTCGTCGGCGCGCTGGGTTTCCAGCAGACCGTACGGACCCTGAGCGGGCACCGGCTGCTCTGCATCGACGAGTTCGAGCTCGACGACCCGGGCGACACGGTGCTGGTCTCCTCGCTGCTCAGCAGGCTGGTGGAGGCGGGCGTCGCGCTGGCGGCGACCTCCAACACGCTGCCGGGCAAGCTCGGTGAGGGCCGGTTCGCCGCCGCCGACTTCCTCCGCGAGATCCAGGGGCTCTCCGCGCACTTCCGTCCGCTGCGGATCGACGGCCAGGACTACCGGCACCGGGGCCTTCCCGAGGCCCCGCCACCGTTCGACGACGAGCAGGTCACCAGGGCCGCATACGCCACCGCCGGAGCCGCGTTGGACGACTTCCCCGCGCTCCTCGGCCACCTGGCCGAGGTGCACCCCAGCCGGTACGGCGCCCTGACGGACGACGTGAGCGCGGTCTGCCTCACCGGCGTGGTGCCGGTGCCCGACCAGTCGACGGCGCTGCGTCTGGTGGTGCTCGCCGACCGGCTGTACGACCGTGAGATCCCGGTCCTCGCCTCGGGCATACCTTTCGACCGGCTGTTCAGCGAGGAGATGCTGAACGGCGGGTACCGGAAGAAGTACTTCCGGGCCATCTCCCGGCTGACGGCACTGGCCCGGGACGCCAAGGGGCTGGTCCGCACCTGACGATTCCCGCCGTGCGGACGGTGGCCGCCGATCCGACGCGCATGGTCGGACACGGCCTGGTGGCGCAGTAGGTTCGTGGGGGTGACGGCGCGACTCCTCCGGGTGGCCGCGTCGTTCACCGGTTCCGCGGCACATGAGGTACCGCGGAACCGCGCGACCGCGCACACCGTTTTCCGAAGGGATTCACCATGGCTACCACGCGTCAGGCGCACACGGTCTGGGAAGGCAACCTGCTGGAGGGCAAGGGTGTCGTCACCCTCGACTCGTCCGGTGTCGGCGAGTTCCCCGTCTCCTGGCCCTCGCGCGCCGAGCAGGCCAACGGCAAGACCAGCCCGGAGGAGCTCATCGCCGCCGCGCACTCCAGCTGCTTCTCGATGGCCCTCTCCAACGGTCTGGCCGGCGCGGGCACCCCGCCCACCAGCCTGAACACAAAGGCCGAGGTGACGTTCCAGCCCGGCACCGGCATCACCGGCATCCACCTCACGGTCGAGGGCCAGGTTCCCGGCCTGGACGAGGCGGGCTTCGTCAAGGCCGCCGAGGACGCCAAGGCCAACTGCCCGGTCAGCCAGGCGCTGTCCGGTACGACGATCACCCTGACGGCCACCCTCGCCTGACCGGCCGTCCGGCCCCGGGCCGCCGCCGCCCCCGGCTTTTAGGGGGTGGCGGCGGCCCGCGCGGCCGGTCACTCCCACGTCGGCCGTCGGGCCACCGGTCGCACACCGTCGGCCACTCCCGGCCCCAGGCCGGCCCCCGCCTCCGTAACACCCGCGTCATCGCACGGCCGCACGTTCTCAAAGAACGGCTGGCTCAATGCACTCCAACGCAGCGACCTGCACAGGAGGGCATGACATGGACGTATCAGACCCCGCACCGGTCCCGCCGAGGGAACGGGACGTCCATCCGGTCGACCGGCGCCCTTCCCCGGGCAGGCTCGCCGCCTTCGGTTTCCAGCACGTGCTCGTCATGTACACCGGCTGCGTGACCGTGCCGCTGGTCTTCGGCGGCGCCGCCGGGCTCGACATCTCGACCATCGGCCTGCTGATCAACGCGGACCTGCTGGTGGCCGGCGTGATCACGCTGATCCAGTCCCTCGGCATCGGCAAGGTACTCGGCGTACGGCTGCCGGTCGTCACGGGCGCCACGTTCGCGTCGGTGACCCCGATGATCCTGATCCAGGGCGAGTACGGCATGCGGGCCGTGTACGGGTCGATGCTGGCGGCCGGGCTCTTCGGGCTGCTGATGGCCGTGCCGTTCGCGCGGCTGGTCCGCTACTTCCCGCCTCTGGTGAGCGGCGTGGTGATCACCGTCATCGGCCTCTCGCTGATCGGCGTGGCCGCCGGGCTGATCACCGGCAACGACCCGGAGGCCGCCGACTACGCGTCGGGGACCCGGCTCGGGCTGGCCGCCGGGGTGATCGTCTTCATCGTGCTCTTCAGCCGCTTCGTCAAGGGGTTCGCCGGGCAGATAGGCATCCTGATCGCCCTGGTGGTCGGCACGGCCGTCGCCGTCCCGCTGGACCTCACCGACTTCTCCGGCGTCTCCGACGCGGACTGGCTGGGGCTGGCGACCCCCTTCCACTTCGGCTCCCCGGAGTTCCCGGTGTCCGCCGTGGTCTCGATGTGCGTGGTGATGCTGGTGATCTTCACCGAGTCGACCGCGACCATGCTGGCGGTGGGCGAGGCGACCGGACGGCCCCTCACGGACAAGGACCTGGCCCGCGGCCTCGCGGCTGACGGCCTCTCGGGCGTGCTCGGCGGGGCGATGAACTCCTTCCCGGACACCCTCTTCTCGCAGAACGTCGGGCTCATCCGCCTCACCCGGGTCTCCAGCCGGTACGTCACGGCGGTCGCGGGCGGCCTCCTGGTCGCACTCGGCCTGGTCCCGAGGCTCGGCGAACTGGTCGCCGCGCTGCCCGGCCCCGTGGTGGGGGCCGCAGCCCTGGTGCTGTTCGCCACGGTGACCATGGTCGGCGTGAACACCCTGCGCCGGGTGGACCTGGACCGGGGCCAGAACCTGACGATCGCGGCGGTGGCGCTGGGGATCGGGCTGCTGCCGGAGATGTCCGAGGGCATCTACGCGAAGTTCCCGTCCTGGGTCCAGATCGTGTTCGGCAGCGGCATCACGGCGGCGGCGTTCACCGCCTTCCTGCTGAACCTGCTGTTCCACCACACGCCCTGGGGGCGTACGCCCTCCGGGACGGAAGGCACACCGCCCGCACCCGCGAAGGAAGCCGAGCCGGTCGCGGAGGGGGCCACGTCGGCCGATCGGGGCGCTCCGAGCGCCGCGCAGATCACCTGACCCATATAAATCATATTGTCCTATATTTTCCGTGCGTGAATACCTCACCACGGAAAGTCCCAGCACGGAAAATTTCGCCTCCGGCCGGCCTTGCCTGTCTCGCCGGCCTGGCTGTTCTGAGTGGGGTGCTCGCCGGATGCGAGAGTCCGGGCGGGCACCCCACCCCCGCGCGGCCACGGCACGGCGCCTCCGCGTCCGCGAGCCCGGCCCCGCCCGCCAAGCCGCCCACCCTCGCACCGGGCCCCGAAGGCCGCACCCCGGTCTTCGAACGGCGTCCGAAGGGCGGGCCCCTGACGGACGAGAAGGTCGTGGCGCTCACCTTCGACGCCGACATGACGGCCGACGAGGGGGACCGGGCGGCGGCGGGCGAATCGTTCGACAACCCGCCGCTGATCTCGCTGCTGCACCGTCTCAAGGTCGAGTCGACCGTCTTCATGACCGGCCGCTGGGCGGAGGAGTACCCCGACCAGGCCCGGGCGATCGGCACCGACCCGACGTTCGAGATCGCCAACCACTCGTACAGCCACTACGCCTTCACCTCCCCCTGCTACGGCCTGCCGACCGTGGCGAAGGAGGGCATGAAGGACGAGGTGGAGCGTGCGTTCGCCGCCTTCCGCACGGCGGGGGCGCGCAACGTCGTCCCGTACTTCCGCTTCCCCGGCGGCTGTTACGACGACGACGCGCTGCGCGCGCTGGCCCCCGAGAAGGTGACGGCGGTCCAGTGGGACGTGGTCGGGGGCGACGCGTTCGCGACCGACTCGGACGCGGTGGCCCAGCAGGTGCTGGACGGCGTGACTCCCGGCTCGCTGGTGGTCCTGCACTGCACCCGCAGCGCCGCCCCGGCCACGGAGGAGGCGGTACGCCGGATCGTCCCCGAACTCCGGGCACGTGGCTACCGGTTCGTGAAGGTGTCGGAGCTGATGCGGACGGCGGCCGACCCGGGGAACTGACGGGGCGGAGTACGACCGACGGGCGGCCGGGTCCGGGTTCTCCCCGGGCCGGGCCGCCCGCGCTCGTCGGCCTTCCCCCGCCCATCCGGGCTTCCCCCGCCCATCCGGGCTTCCCCCGCCCATCCAGGCTTCCCCCGCCCATCCGGCTCCGATCAGCCGGAGCAGGCGGTCCGCCCGGCCTCCTGCCAGGCGCAGACCGGGCAGAGAGTGGCACCCTTCGTCGACTCCGGGTACTCCGTCGGTTTCTGGCAGAGCACGCACGCGGCGTACGGCTCGCCCGTGTCGGCCGGTACGGCGGGCCCGAGGGCCGGGGCGGGGGTCGCACAGTACGCGTCGTCGTCCATGGTGCCGAGCGTACGACGGCCCCGCGCCCCCCTGCCACGGCCCCCGGAGGCCGCCCGGCTCAGCTGGACGGGGTCTTCTCCGGCTTCAGCTCGCTCGGGCGCACGATGACGAAGCCCTCGCCGTCCAGCCGGAGCTGGACCGCCTCGCCGGAGCCGCCGCGCACCATCGAGCCGAAGCTCTGGGAGCGGTGCAGCGAGGTGGTGAGCTGAGCGCTCCAGCCGACGACGGCGTCCGTGTCGACGCAGACCGGCGCCTGGGGTGTGACGGGTATCACGATCGGGTTGCCCTCGCAGATCAGGCCCAGCTTCCCGTACCCGCTGAAGACGCTGTTGAAGAGGCCGCCACCGGTCATCCCGGCGCCCTTCACCGTCTTGATCTCGTACGCGAGCGTGGAGTCGAAACAGAGGACGTTGCGGCCGTTGATGGTGAGCACGTCGCCCTGCTCGATCTCCACGATGAAACAGTTCTGCGCTTCGTGCGCGAACCACGCCTCGCCCTGCCCCCGGACCGCCATCAGCGGCAGCCCCTCACCGGTGACGGCCCGCTTGAGCATGCCGCCTATCCCCTGGCCCTTCCGCTCGAACTGCAGGTTGCCGCGGAAAGCGATCATCGAGCCCTGGCGGGCGTGCATCTCCCCGTTGACCGCGTACTTGACCGACTTGGCGTTCTGCAGCGTCATACCGGGGACGGTGGCCTGCTGCGCCATGTGCTCACTGGAAAACAGATCGCTCTTCATGCGCCGCATCCTCGCGGGGAACGGCCCACGAAGCCAAGGGGCCCACCGCACGGACGGATGCCCGGCGTGTCCGGGGCGCCTGGCAGACTGGTTCCGTGAGCAGCGACGACATCCCCGCGACGGCCCCGACCTCTCCGGTTCCGGCCTCTCCGGCCTCTCCGGTCGAGCCCGCCGAACCGCTTCCGGCGGACAGCCCGTTCCGGACCGAGCCGACCCCGCGCGACGAGGCGCCGCAGTTCGTACTGCCGCTGGTGGTGCACATCGAGAAGACCGACCCGCCCGCCCGCACGGACGCGCTGCGGACGGCGGCCCGTGCGGTGCTCACCATCCTGGCCGACGACCGCGCGCTCGGCGAGGGCGAGTGGGCGCAGGCGATGCGGGACTGGCAGGACGCCCGGATACGCAAGGTGGTGCGACGGGCCCGCGGCGCGGAGTGGCGCAAGGCGTGCGCGCTGCCCGGGATCACGGTCACCGGGGACGCCGCCGAGGTGCGCGTCTACCCGCCGGTCCCGCTGGACGGCTGGCCCAAGGAGCTGGCGAAGCTCCAGGTCTCCGGCACGGACCTGGACGACCCCGAACCACCGGCCGCGCCGGACACCGCCGGCCCGGTCCTCTGGCTCAACCCGGAGCTCGGCATGTCGGCCGGCAAGACGATGGCGCAGGCCGGCCACGGCGCCCAGCTCGCCTGGTGGGAGCTGACGGACACGGAGCGCAAGACGTGGCAGGAGGCGGGCTTCCCGCTCTCGGTGGCCACCCCGGACCCGGAGACCTGGCGGCGTCTCACCGTGAGCGGACTGCCCGTGGTGCGGGACGCCGGTTTCACCGAGATCGCCCCGGGCTCCTGCACGGTGATCGCGGACCACCCTGCGCTGCGGGCGCGCCTGACGGGCTGACCGGGCGGCGCCGCCCGGCGCGGGCGGGCGGAACCGTACCGCGCGACCGTCCCGCCCCCTCCCGCCGCAACCTCAAATCCTCCTCTGAACGTCTCCCCATCCGGGTTCGCCACCGTGCGCCGGGGTCATCACCTCTCCACGGGCAGCGAACGGATCGCCCGGAGAGGGGGAGCACGATGAGGCTCGGGGTCGGAATCGGCTGGCGTCCGGAGATCGCGGACGCGGTGGAGGCGCTGGAGGGCGTCGAGTGGGTGGAGGCCGTCGCGGAGAACCTCTGCGCGGACCATCTGCCCGACTCGTTGGTACGGCTCCGGGCGCGGGGCGTCACGGTCGTGCCGCACGGGGTGGCGTTGGGGCTCGGCGGTGCGGAGCGCCCCGATCCTCGGCGGCTGGCGGACCTGGCGGCGCGGGTGGAGCTGCTCGGTGCGCCGCTGGTGACGGAGCACGTCGCGTTCGTACGGGCCGGGGGGCCTGCCGCCGGTTCACCCGCGCTGGAGGCGGGCCATCTGCTGCCCGTGCCCAGGACCTGGGACGCCCTGGACGTGCTGTGCGAGAACGTGCGGATAGCCCAGGACGCGCTGCCGGTGCCGCTGGCGCTGGAGAACATCGCGGCGCTGGTCAACTGGCCGGACGAGGAGCTGACGGAGGGCCAGTTCCTGGCCGAGCTGGTCGAGCGGACGGGGGTCCGGCTGCTGATCGACGTGGCCAATCTCCACACCAACCACGTCAACCGGGGCGAGGACCCCGCCGCGGCGCTGGACGAACTGCCGGTGGAGGCCATCGCGTACGTCCATGTGGCGGGCGGCGTCGAGAAGGACGGCGTCTGGCACGACACGCACGCCCATCCGGTGACGGCCCCGGTGCTGGACGTCCTGTCGGAGCTGCGCTCCCGGGTGGACCCGCCCGGGGTGCTGCTGGAACGCGACGACGACTTCCCGCCCGCCGGGGAGCTGGCCGGCGAACTCGCTTTGATCCGTAAGACGTTGGAGGCGGCGCACCGTCCCCGTGCCGGCGCTCCGGTGCGGACGGCGGCGGCCGGGACCAGGGCGACGGCGGCCGGGGCCCGTGAGCGCCTGGCCGGGGCCCAGGCCGGGCTGCTCGCCTCGCTGGTCGCCGGTGCGCCCGTCCCCGCCGGCTTCGACGCGGAGCGGCTGGGCGTACAGAGCCGGGCGCTGGCCGCCAAACGGGCGGGCATCGTCGCGAAGGTGGCGCCGGAGCTGCCGGAAATCCTCAAAACCGGATACCGGGCGGCGTTCCTCCGCTATGCCGAGGGCCGTCCGCCGGCCTCCGGCTACCGCCGTGACGCGCTCGCCTTCGCCGAGTACCTGCTGGTCGCGGGCGAGCCCGCCGACGACGCGGCCCGGCTGCGACTGACCCACTGGTGGCAGGAGCGTGCGGGAGCGCGGCCGCCCCGGCGCACGACCCGGTTCGTCCGTGCGGCGCGAGCCGCGCTCGTCACGTCCACCACCGCACTCAGAGCATCTTCCGGGGGGAACCGATGACCATGAACCTGATCGCCCTGCTGGTGACACTCGCAATCGTGGTCTCCGGCATCCTGCTCCTCTCGGCGCGTGCCCGGAGCGGCCCGCGGGACGCCGCTTCCCGCGCCGCGGTGTACGACGACCACGAGGCGGCCTTCCTCGGCGGGGGTCCGGCAAGGGTCGTGGACACCGCCCTCACCGCCCTGCACACCGATGGGCGCGTCGTGATCGGCGGACCGGGCATCCTCTCCGTGCTGCGGCCGTATGCCCAGGACCCGGTGGAGCGCGCCGTCCTGCACGAGCTGGCGCTCGCCCCGAACGGAGCGCTGCACCTCCTGCGCCTCGCGGTCATGCGCCACCCCGCCGTGCAGGAGATCGGCGACGGGCTGGCGGCCCGGGGACTGCTGGCCCGGCCGGAGGAGCTCCGCAGGCGCCGCCGCTGGGGCGGCCTCCAGAGCGTGGTCTGCCTCGTGCTCTTCCCCGTCTCGCTGATCGCGACCTTCGTCCAGTACGCGACGCTCGACGGCTACGCCGAGATGCCGTTCCCGTTCGTCGTCAAGATGCTGCCCGCGATCTTCTTCGGCGGGGTGACCGGTCTGGTGGCGGCGGTGGGCGCCCGGGCGCGGATCACCAAGGCGGGAATGACCGCGGTGGGGGCGTACCGTGCGGCCCGCGCCGCGGGCGGGACGCCCGCCCAGCTGGTGGCGGCCTACGGTCTCCGGGCGTCGGCGGACCCGGCGCTGCGGGACCAGTTGACGGCCGCCGCGCGGTACGGATCACCCGGGCCGGGCCGCAGGGGCGGGTCATCCTCGGCCCGCCACTACGGGGGCCACGCCACGGGCGTGACGGGGGCCGCGATGGTGCCGGTGGTGTGGTGCGCGGGGGCGGGCCCGGGCGGCGGCTGCGGTTCGGGGTCCGGCTCGGGGCCCGGTTCGAGCTGCGGTGCGGGCGGCGGGTCCAGCTGCGGCGGCGGAGGTTCCAGCTGCGGTGGAGGCGGCTCCAGTTGCGGCGGTGGGTCCAGCTGCGGATCGAGCGGTTCCAGCTGCGGCGGGAGCAGCTCCAGTTGCGGCGGCAGCAGCTCCAGTTGCGGGGGCGGCGGTTCGAGCTGCGGGGGCGGGAGCAGTTGAGCGTGGGGCGAACCGGCCCCTCCCGATCCGAGTCGGCCGCTCGGCTCCGAACCGCCTCCCAGCTCCGGACCGGAGCCCCAGCTCCTGGGCCGGCTGCTCGGCTCCGCACCGCGCCTCAGCCCCGCACCGCCTCCGCGACGCGCCGGGCCGACTCGTCGGGCGTGAGGTGGGTGGTGTCGATGACCTCGGCCTCGCGGTGCAGCCAGGTGCGGGACGCCTCGGCGTACGGCTCCAGGTACTTCAGCCGGAACTCGGAGGGTCCCATGACGGTGTCACCCTCGATGCGCCCGCGCAGGGTCTCCTGGTCGGCGTGGAGGACGAAGTGGCGTACGGGGATGGCGTGGCGGGCGAGCCCCGCGCTGATCTCGCGCCAGTACTCCTCGACCAGCACGGTCATCGGCATCACCAGCGTGCCGCCGGTGTAGTCGAGTACGTGACGGGCGGTCTCGACCACGAGCGGGCGCCACGGCGGCCAGTGCTGGAAGTTGTCCAGCCCGGGCAGTCCGGGCTTGATGTCCATGAGGGTCTCGCCGACCTTCTCGGCGTCGAGCACCCGTGAGTCCGGGATCAGCCGCTGCACGAGGGCGCTGGTCGTCGTCTTGCCCGCACCGTGGGTTCCGTTGAGCCATACGATCATCGGCCCAGGCTACGTCGGCCCACGCGGCCGCGGACGGGAAACGACCACCGCGGACGTCCACTTCGTCCCCTCATCCGTGTCCGTATGGTGAACGAACCGGGGTGCCCTCTCCCCCGCTCGCATAGAAATCACCCATGGTCTGGTTGATATGTCTGTTGATCGCATGGGCTGCGGCGGCCCTCTCCTGCCTGCGGCTCTGCCTCGCCGCCGCCAGGGCCGCCCAGCCGCCGGCCGCCTCCTCCCGCAGGCCGGACCCGGCGCCGTACGACCTGAGCCTGTACGAGACGGCCTTTCTGGCCGGCGGTCCGGAGCGGGTCGCCGATCTGGCGCTGGTCTCCATGCACCTGCGGCGGAGTCTGCTGCTGGCCCACACCGGCTGGGCCACGGTGGTGGACCCCCAGGGCCGGGACGAGGTCGAGCGCACCGTGATCCGGGCCATCGGGCCCGACGGCCAGTCGAGGATCGCGCCGGTGCGGGCCGCCGCCGCGGCGGCGGAGCCGGTACGCGCGCTGGCCGACCGCCTGGTGGCGGCCGGTCTCGCGCTGCCGCACGCGCTGCGCGGCGCGACGGCGGCGGCGCTGGGCGAGGTCAGGCGCGCGGCGGTGCTGATCGTGGTGCTGGCGGCCGCCTCCGTGCTGCTGCCGGGCCGGGCGCACTCGCCGGGTGGGCCGGCGATCGTCTGGTTCGCGCTGCCGCTGGTGCTCGTGGCGGGCTGCCTGCTCATCGTGCGGATCGAGAACCATCCGTACAGTCCGTGGGCCTCCCCCGCCGGGCAGATGTGGCTCGACTCGATGCGGGCGTCCGGCCCTGGGCGCGGCGCTCAGCGCCACCTGCCGGCCGCCGTCGCCGTGCGCGGCCTGCGCGCCGTGCAGGACCCCCTGCTCCGCGCCGCGCTGACGGGCCGTCGTACGAGAGGCCCGGGGCACGCCCACTGACACCGGGTGCGCCGGTCCGTCACGCGGGACACGCTCCCGCACGCCGTCCGCCGGTCCTTTACTCCACCGCCGCGCGCGCCCGACGATCCTCTTCCGCCCCTCAGGACACCTCGCGGGGCAAGGACGAAGGGACCGACCGGTGAGAGCATTCACGCGGTACGCGACGGCCGGGGCGATGGTCCTCGCCTCGCTGCCCGCCGCCGCATCCGCCACGACCGCGCCCTCGGTCACCGGGGCGTCGGCCCGGGCGGACGTCACGGTGCCCGAGCCGTGGGGGACGGTGATCGCCGCCGGACGGGCGGGGAAACGGGGGATCGCCTTCGGCGACTGCCCGGAGGACGAGATGCTCCCCGAGTCGCTGCGGTGCGGGACCTTCACCGTGCCGGTCGACTACGCGCACCCCTTCGGGCCGCAGATCGAACTCGCCGTCAGCCGGCGGGCCGCCACCGGCGACGCGGCCGAGCGCCAGGGCGCGCTGGTCTACGACCCGGGCGGCCCGGGGGCCGCGAGCATCACGTTCCCGCTGGTCGGCGAGTGGGCGGCCTGGCGGAAGACCGCCCGCGCCTACGACCTGGTCGGTTATGCCCCGCGCGGCGTCGCCCCGTCGCCCGCGCTCTCCTGCCGCCGCCCCGAAGAGGCGGCCGGGACGCCCACGGACTCGCCGCAGCAGCCCTCGTACGCGTACAAGCGGGAACGGATCGTCCTCGCTACGGCCTACACCCACGGGTGCGTGCGCGCCGCCGGTCCGGCGCTTGGCCACTACTCCTCCCTCGACGGCGCCCGCGACCTGGACGTGCTGCGGGCCGCGCTGGGCGAGCCGCGGCTGACCTTCATGGGCACGGACCAGGGCGCGTACGCCGGGGCGCTGTACGCGACACTGTTCCCCTCGCACGTACGCCGGATGGTCTTCGACTCGCCGCTCGACCCGGACCCCCGGCGGGTCGGCTACCGGGCGGGGCTGGCCCGCTCGCGGGCCCTGGAGTCCCGCTTCGGGGACTTCCTGTCCTGGGTCGCCCGCCACGACGACGTGTACGGCCTGGGCACGACCGCCGACGCGGTGCGCGGGCGGTACGACCGGCTGCGGACCGAGGTGTCGCGGAACCCGGCGGGCGGCACGGTCGGGACCGCCCGGCTCCAGGCGGCCTTCCTGAACGCCGCGTACTACGACGACTACTGGGCGATGCGGGCGTCGGCCCTGGCCGCGTACGCGAAGGGCGACCCGGAGCCGCTGGTCACGCAGGCGTCCCCCCGGCCGTACACGGCGAAGGGCGACGAGAACGCCGACGCGGTCCGCACGGCGGTGGAGTGCAACGACGGGGTGTGGCCCGCCGACTGGCGCGTCTGGGACCGCGACCACACCAGGGCGGCCCTCCGGGCCCCGTTCGCCGCCTGGGCGGGCGCCTGGGCGAACCTGCCGTGCGCCTCCTGGCCGGGACCCCGGCAGGACCCGCCCGACGTACGGACCGGGCGCGGCCGACTCCCGCCGGTGCTGGTCCTCGCGGCGGAGCGCGACGGGGTGACGCCGTACGCGGGCGCGGTGGAACTGCGGCGGCGGCTGAGCGGGGCGGTACTGGTCACCGAGCGGGACGCGGGCTCGCACGGCATCGGCGGAGCCGACAACGCGTGCGTCAACGCCCACCTGGAGACCTACCTGCTGACGGGCCGGGTACCCGCGCGGGACGCCGAGTGCGCCCCGCACCGCGAGCCCAACGCGCTCTCGCTGAACCGGGCCGTCCCCCGGGGCACCGGTCCGCAACGCATCCTGCGGGGCGACCCGGCCCCCTGAGAGCACCGCGCGGGGCGGCGGCTCAGCCGGGGTGCGCCAGCTCGGCGGCGTACGGCGGCTGGGCACCCGCCACCGCGCAGGTGCGGGCGGCGACCTCGGCGGCGAACTCCATCGCGCTCCGCAGCGCGGGTGCGGTCAGGCCGTCGAGCCGCCCGCCCAGCAGCCCGTCCGCCGCGAGGCGGTGCAGCAGCCCGGCGGTGAAGGCGTCCCCGGCGCCGATCGTGTCGACCACGTCCACCACGGGCGCGGACACCCGGACGTCGAGGTCACGGGTGCGGGCGAGGGCGCCGTCGCCGCCGAGGGTCACCACCGCGAGCCCGGCGCCCGCCGCGAGCAGCCGGCCGGCGGCCTCGTCCGGCCCGGCCCCCGGCATCAGCAGCTCCACGTCGTCGGCGCTGACGCGGACGATGTCGGCCAGGGCGCACCAGTGCGGCAGCCGGGAGCGCAGCCGCTCCACGTCGACCAGGGTGGGGCGCACATTGGGGTCGACGCAGACGGTGGACGTGTGCCGGGCGTGTTCGAGGGCGGCTTCGATCGCGGCGGCGCCCGGGGGGAGCGCGAGGGCGAGGCTGCCGGTGTGGACGCAGGCGGAGAGCGGTTCGGCCGCCAGGGCCGCGGTGAGCTCGGCGGGCGTCCACTGCCAGTCCGCGGTGGCCTCGGCGTAGAAGTCGTAGGAGGCGCCTCCGGACTCGTCGATCCGGGCGAGGGCGAGGGTCGCGGGGCGGGCGCTGGTGACCGAGGGGGCGAGGTCGACGCCGGAGGAGGCGAGCCGCTCGCGCAGCAGGGTGCCGAGCGGGCCCTTCGAGAGGCGGCCTGCGAAGCGGGTGGGGGTGCCGAGCCGGGCGAGCGCGACGGCGGTGTTGGCCGGGCCGCCGCCCGCGTGGACGGTCATCGGGGTCGATCCGTCCGGTGCGGTCGTCCCGAGGAAGGCGTCGGCGACGGCCTCACCGATGACGGTGACGGGCACAGGAGACGGAACGGGAGGGGGCGTCATGACCGGGCCTCGGGCTTTCTTCTGGGGCGGCCCGGGAGGCGGTCGCGCCGCCGCGCCCCGGAACCTCGCGGAGAGATACGGACGCGGGCCCTGGGTCCCGGGGCGTGCGGGGTCACGAGGACCACGCACGCCCCGGAAGGACGCCGGTGCGGCACGCAGGCTGCGAGCCGCACCCGGAGCCGGACCCGGTGTCGCTGGAGCGGCTGTCCGTGACGCTGGACGCGTCCGGACGCCGTCTGATCTTCCGGGTCGGGGGTGGCCGGGAAACGCCGGCATTGCGAGTCGGGCCACCAGGTGTGCGGGTGGCCGGCGGTCTTCCGGGAGGGCCCCCGGGAGAACGCCGACCAGAGGACCCTACGCGAGTCCCGCGACGAGGTCGGCGACCGCCTTGCGGCGACCGGTGTAGAACGGCACCTCTTCGCGCACGTGCAGCCGTGCCTCGGAGGCCCGCAGATGGCGCATCAGGTCGACGATGCGGTAGAGCTCGTCGGCCTCGAAGGCGAGGAGCCACTCGTAGTCGCCGAGCGAGAACGACGCCACGGTGTTTGCGCGGACGTCCGGGAAACCGCGGGCCATCCTGCCGTGGTCGGCGAGCATCCGGCGGCGGTCCTCGTCGGGCAGCAGGTACCAGTCGTAGCTGCGCACGAACGGGTAGACGCTGACGTAGTCGCGCGGCGTCTCGTCCGCCAGGAAGGCCGGGATGTGCGACTTGTTGAACTCGGCGGGGCGGTGCAGCGCCATGTTCGACCAGACCGGCTCCAGCGCGCGGCCCAGCTTGGTGCGCCGGAAGAGGTTGTACGCCTCCTGGAGCTCGTCCGAGGTCTCGGCGTGCCACCAGATCATCAGGTCGGCGTCGGCGCGCAGACCGGAGAGGTCGTAGGTGCCCCGGACGGTGATGTCCTTGGCGGCGAGCTGGTCGAACAGCTCCTGGACCTCGTCGGCGTAGCCCGCGCGGTCGTCCGGCAGCACGTCGCGCAGCTTGAAGACGGACCACAGGGTGTAGCGGATGACCTCGTTGAGGTCCTTGGCCTTCTTACCGGCGTTCGGGATCTTCTCAGGCGCACTCATACGGCTATTGTCCCGCCTCGTCTTCCGTGCCCCGAACCAGGGTCGGCGTGGCGATGATCTCCCCCGCGATCTTCCCGGTGGTCTTCCCCCGTGAGCTCCCGCGCCGTGCCCGTGACGACGGCCCCCGTCACGGCCGGCCCGTCAGCTCGGCCGCGACCTCGTCGGCGGCGCGCTGCGCGCTCCCGACGCAGGCGGGGATGCCGACGCCGTCGTAGACCGCGCCGCAGACCCGCAGGGCGGGCAGCTTCGCGACCTCACCCCGGATGCGGTCGACCTTGGAGAGGTGGCCGACCGGGTACTGCGGGAGCCCGCCGATCCACCGGGTGACCGTGGTACCGACCGGTGCGGCGGTGAGGCCGGTGGCGGCGGCGAGGTCGCGCCGGGAGACCGCGGCGAGTTCGTCGTCCTCACGGTGCAGGTGGTCCTCGTCGCCGTACCGGCCGACCGAGGTACGGAGCACGAAGAGGCCGGGGTCCGCGTCGGCGACCCACTGCCACTTGTTGCTGGAGAAGGTGGCGGCCTTGATCGTACGGCCGTCGACCGGGGGCACCAGGAAGCCGGAGCGTCCGCGCAGGGCCTCCACCGCCTCGGTGTCCTCGCGCCGGAACGCCATGGTGATCAGGGCCATCGAGGCGTACTCGACGCCCGCGAGTTCGGCGGAGGCCGCCGGGGACTCGGCGGCCAGCAGGGTGGAGGCGGACCAGGCGGGGGTGGCGAGGACGACGCCGTCGGCGGCGATCACCCCGGTCTCCGTACGGACGTCCCAGCCGGCCCCGGTACGGGACAGGCCGAGCACCGGGGTCGCGGTGAGGATCTCGCCGCCCTGAGCCCGTACGGTGTCGGCCACCGCGTCCGGCAGGGTGCCGAGGCCGCCGGCGATGCCCTGGAAGACGGGGCCGCCCGCCTGCTGCGCGGCGGCCCGTTCCTGGACCCGGCGCACCCCGTCGAGCAGCGGGCCGCCCTGCCGGGCGATGTCGAAGAGCTGCGGTACGGCGGCCCGCAGGGAGATCCGGTAGGCGTCGCCCGCGTACACCCCGCCGAGCAGCGGTTCCACGAGACGGTCGACGACCTCGCGGCCGAGCCGGTCGGCGACGTACGCGCCGACCGCGACGTCGTCGCCGACGGCGGTCGCGGTCAGCTCGCGTTCCTGGGCGATCCGGGCGATGCCCTCGGGCGAGAGCACCTCGCGCAGCGCCTCCGGGTCGCCCGGGACGCCCATCACGTGGCCCTTGGGCATCGGGCGGAGCGCGTCGCGGGTCCAGAGGGAGGCGGCGGCCGTGGCGGGCGGCTGGAGGCGGTCGCCGAGTCCGGCGGCGCGGGCCAGGCCGACCGCTTCGGGGCGCCTGGCGAGCATCGATTCGGCGCCGAGGTCGACCTGGACGCCTGCGACCTCGCCGGTCATGAGCTTCCCGCCGAGCCGTGCCGAGGCCTCCAGGAGAGTGACCCGTACCCCGCTGCCGAGCAGCCGGTGGGCGGCGGCCAGTCCGGCGATCCCTCCGCCGATGACGACGACGTGCGGCGTGGACGCGTGCGCGTGCTGTTCAGAACCCTGCATGGGTCCACTCTCTCAAACCCGGAACGAGTCCCGACCGTGACTGCTTCGAAACCGCTACCGGGAAACCTGCCGAGCGGCCGGTACGTCCAAGGGCACACATCGACTCACCAGCTGGGGGGACCAGTTATGCAGTCCACGGAGAGAACTCGGCGACGTCCGGAGCGCCCGCGCCTTCGCACCCGGGGGGCGGGGCTCGCGGCCGGGGCGCTCGTCGTCCTGCTCGCGGTGGCCGGGTGCGGCGCGAACGACGGCGGCGGCACGAGCGAGTCCGCCTCCGACAGCAAGGCGGCCGGCGTGCGGGCCGAGGGCAGCGGGGCGGAGATCGCGGACGGCTCGGGGACGTCGGGCGGCACGGGCCCCGCTGCGGGCGGGAAGGCGGACGGAAAGGCGGCGGACAAGGTCACGGCGACCGCCGCCCACGTCATCCGCACCACGGAGATGTCCATCGAGGTGAAGAGCGTCCCGAAGGCGGTCGCCGCGGCCCGGTCCGCCGCCGAGGGCAGCGGCGGACTGGTGGAGAGCGAGTCGACCGAGCGGGTGGACGACGTCCACGACGCCTCGCACCTCGTGCTGCGCGTTCCGGAGGACCGGTACGAGGACGTGCTGAAGCGGCTGACCGGCGCGGGCAGGCTGCTGTCGCGCACCTCGGAGGCCAAGGACGTCACCGACCAGGTCGTGGACGTGGAGAGCCGTGTCGCGACCCAGCGCGCGAGCGTCGACCGGGTGCGCGCCCTGATGGAGAAGGCGGAACGGATCAGCGACGTCGTCGCCCTGGAAGGCGAGTTGAGCAGCCGTCAGGCGGACCTGGAGTCCCTGCTGGCGCAGCGGGCGAGCCTGGCCGACCGCACCTCGCTGGCGACGATCACCCTGGATCTCAACGAGCCGGACACCTCCGCCGCGGCCGACGACGACGATCCCGGTTTCTGGGACGCGGTGACCGGTGGGTGGGACGCGTTCGTCACGACGCTCCGGTGGATCGCGATGGCGATCGGCGCCACCGCCCCGTTCCTGGCGGCCGTCGCCCTGCTCCTGGTGGTCTGGCGGATGGCGGTGCGCCGTCGCCGCGTCCCGGAGGCCGTCGCCCCCGCCGTCGCGGACGGACGGGAGGAGCGCGAGGAGGTGGGCACGGCACCCGCTCCCTGAGGACCGCCGGGGGGAACGCCGGGAAACCCGCGAAACGCCGCTAGCGTGGTCGGTCGGCACACTGCGGCGAAGGGACCTGGCATGACGGAGCGACTGGTGGTCATCGGGGGCGACGCGGCGGGCATGTCCGCCGCGTCGCAGGCCCGCAGGCTGAAGAAGCCCGAGGAGCTGAGCATCGTGGCCTTCGAGCGCGGCCACTTCTCCTCGTACTCCGCCTGCGGCATCCCGTACTGGGTGGGCGGGGACGTGGCGGAGCGGGACGACCTGATCGCCCGTACGCCCGAGGAGCACCGGGCCCGCGGCATCGATCTGCGCACCCGCACCGAGGTGACGCAGATCGACGTGGCGGGCCGGCGGGTGCGGGCGGTGGACCTGGAGACCGGCGCCTCGTCCTGGACCGGCTACGACAAGCTGGTGATCGGCACCGGGGCCCGGCCGGTGCGCCCGGCGCTGCCCGGCATCGACGCTCCGGGCGTGCACGGGGTGCAGACGCTGGACGACGGCCAGGCGCTGCTGGACTCGCTGGACCGGGTGGGCACGGGCCGGCGGCGCGCGGTGGTGGTGGGCGCGGGGTACATCGGCGTCGAGATGGCCGAGGCCATGCTGAACCGCGGTTTCGAGGTGACCGTGCTGAACCGGGGCGAGCAGCCGATGGCCACCCTCGACCCGGACATGGGGCGCCTGGTGCACGGGGCGATGGACGGCCTCGGCATCACGACGGTGAACCGCGCGGCGGTCACCGGGATCCGCACCGGTCCCGACGGCCGGGTGTCCGGGGTGGTGACCGGGGCGGAGACGTACCCGGCGGACGTGGTGGTGCTCGGCATCGGTGTGGAGCCGGAGACCACGCTCGCCCGTGCGGCCGGGCTGCCGCTCGGGCCGCACGGCGGTCTGCTGACGGACCTGTCGATGCGGGTGGTCGGCCACGAGGACATCTGGGCGGGCGGCGACTGCGTGGAGGTGCTGGACCTGGTGGCGAAGCGCACCCGGCACATCGCGCTCGGCACCCACGCCAACAAGCACGGCCAGGTCATCGGCGCCAATGTCGGCGGCGGTTACGGGACGTTTCCGGGCGTGGTCGGTACAGCGGTGAGCAAGGTCTGCGACCTGGAGATCGCCCGGACCGGGCTGCGGGAGAAGGACGCCCGGGCGGTCGGGCTGCGGTTCGTGACGGCCACGATCGAGTCGACGGGCCGGGCCGGCTACTACCCGGGCGCCGCGCCCATGACGGTGAAGATGCTCGCCGAGTACCGCACCGGCCGGCTGCTGGGCGTGCAGATCGTGGGCCGTGACGGCGCGGCGAAGCGGGTGGACATCGCGGCGGTGGCGCTGACCGCCGGGATGACGGTGGAGGAGATGACCGCGCTCGACCTGGGGTACGCCCCGCCGTTCTCCCCCGTCTGGGACCCGGTCCTGGTGGCCGCCCGCAAGGCCGGCACGGCGGTACGGGCGGCGGGCTCGGCCTGAGCGGCGGGGCCGGGCCGCCCGCTGCGCGCGGGTGGCCCGGCGCGGGTCAGCGCGCGGTCTGCTCGTGGACGTGGCCGACGAGCCGGGTGAGGGCGTCCGGGTCCATCGACGGCATGACGCCGTGGCCGAGGTTGAAGATGTGTCCCTCCAGGCCGGAGGCCGCGTCCAGCACCTCGCGGGTCTTCTCCTCGACCGTGGCGGTCGGGGCGAAAAGCACCGCCGGGTCCAGGTTGCCCTGGAGCGCCTTGCCGGGGCCGACGCGGCGGGCGGCCTCGTCCAGGGAGACGCGCCAGTCGACGCCGACGACGTCCGCGCCTGCCTCGCCCATGAGGCCCAGCAGTTCGCCGGTGCCCACGCCGAAGTGGATGCGCGGGACGCCGTAGGAGGCGACCGCGTCGAAGACCTTGGCGGAGGCGGGCAGCACGGAGCGGCGGTAGTCGGCGGGGGACAGCGCGCCGACCCAGGAGTCGAAGACCTGCACGGCCGAGGCGCCCGCCTCGATCTGGACCTTCAGGAAGGCGCCGGTGATCTCCGCGAGCCGGTCCACGAGGTCGGCCCAGAGCTGCGGGTCGCCGTACATCATGGCCTTGGTGTGCTCGTGGTTGCGGGAGGGACCGCCCTCCACGAGGTAGCTGGCGAGCGTGAACGGGGCGCCCGCGAAGCCGATGAGCGGGGTCTCGCCGAGCTCGGCGGTGAGCATGCGGACGGCCTCGGTGACGTACGGGACGTCCTCGGGCGTCAGATCGCGCAGCCGGGCCAGGTCGGCGCGGGTGCGGATCGGGTCGGCGATCACCGGTCCGACGCCGGGCTTGATGTCCAGGTCGATGCCGATGGCCTTGAGCGGGACGACGATGTCGCTGTAGTAGACGGCGGCGTCGACCTTGTGGCGGCGCACGGGCTGCAGCGTGATCTCGGTGACCAGCTCCGGCATCGTGCAGGAGTCGAGCATCGCGATGCCCTCGCGGACCTTCAGGTACTCCGGCAGCGACCGGCCCGCCTGGCGCATGAACCAGACCGGGGTGTGCGGCACGGGTTCACGTCGGCACGCCTTCAGGAACGCCGAGTCGTGGGTGGCGGAGGTCGTCGTCAGCTGGCCCGAGGGGCGGTCATTGGCACTCACGCACAGAATCTTCGCACGAAGCCCCAAGGTGCACGGTCCCACCAGGGTGTCTCTCCCTGCGCGCGGCCCGCGTTCCGCCTACTCTTCCCCGCATGGCTCCGGCGCAGGAACAGTTCTCCGATCATTCCGACCCCGCTTCCCGGAAGGACGGTGCGGAGAGCAAACCCACTCCGCCCGGGTTCCGGTCGGCGGTCGAGGCGCTGCGCTCGGCGCGGCTCCGTCCCGAGCTGGAGATCGAGGCGACCAGGCCGCCGCAGCGGCTTGCCCCGCACGCCTACGCCCTGGAGGCGGCGGTCGTGGACGGCGAGGAGGACCTCGCGGACGGGCGCCTGGTGCTGCTGCACGACCCGGCCGGCCACGACGCCTGGCAGGGAACGTTTCGCCTGGTGACGCTCGTACGGGCGGAGCTGGAACCGGAGATGGCCGCCGACCCGCTGCTGCCCGAGGTGTGCTGGTCCTGGCTGACGGGCGCCCTGGAGGCGCGCGGACTCGCCTACGGGTCGGCGGGCGGCACGGTCACCCGGGCGGGGTCGCACTACTTCGGCGAACTGGGCAGCCGCCGTCCCGCGACCCAGATCGAGATCCGCGCGTCCTGGACGCCCGGCGAAGGGCCGGGCGGGGTCCCGGACACGGCGGGGCACCTGACGGCCTGGGGCGACCTGCTCTGCCAGATCGCGGGCCTGCCGCCGTCCGGTCCGGCCGACGCGACGGTGGTCACCCTGCCGCAGCGGCGGGGGCCGCAGGCCTAGGGCGTGCTGTAGAAGTCCCGCCTGCGGGGCGGCGCCTGGATCGCGCTGGGCCCGCGGGGGCCTGATCCAGCGCGACCCGCACGGAGGACCCGGGTGGCCGGTCCCGGGTGGATCACGTTCGCGCACAACGGACTACGCAGACCGCGCGACGCACACTGCCCGACGCTCTCCGACCGGGTCGGCCGACCGCCGGCCCGATGGTCGTACAATCGATCGCGCGTCCGATTTGTCCGAATTGTTACTCACCAAATCGTGATCTTCCTCTAAAGGAGGACGGGTCTGCTGCCGAAGAGGTCAATGACCCTTCAAGCACGGTTCGCCCCGGCTTCATCCCCGAGCCGGCCCGTCCCGCCACTCCCCCAGGAGGCCTGGTGTCCGTTCTCCTAGAGCAGCCCGCAAGCCTGGTCGCCTACCGCCCGAACAAGCCGACGGCCATGGTCGTCGTGGCCGACCCGCGCGTCCGTTCCACCGTGACCCGCCATCTGTGGGCCCTCGGAGTTCGTGACGTCATCGAGGCGTCGTCCATCGCGGAGGCCCGCCCCCGCGTCGGCAACCCGCGCGACATCTGCGTTGCCGACGTCCACCTGCCCGACGGTTCCGGGCTGACCCTGCTGTCCGAGACCCGAGCCGCAGGCTGGCCGAACGGTCTCGCCCTCTCCGCCGCCGACGACATCGGTGCCGTACGCAACGCCCTCGCGGGCGGCGTCAAGGGCTACGTCGTCACCGGCACCCGTACCAACATCGGCCACCCCAACCGACCCGGCGTCGCCCCCATCGGCGCCAACGCCGCCCGTATGCACCGCCGGCCTCCCGGCTCCCCGAGCCACCCGGGCGGCTACCGCGAACTGTCCGGCCGTGAGGTGGAGGTGCTCCGCCTGGTCGCCGAAGGCCAGTCCAACAAGGCCATCGGCGTCTCGATGGGCCTCTCCGCCCTCACGGTCAAGTCCCACCTCGCCCGCATCGCCCGCAAGCTCGGCACCGGAGACCGCGCCGGAATGGTCGCCGTCGCCCTGCGGACCGGCATCATCCACTGACCATCCCCACCGGCGCCCGCACCGGCGGGAATGCCGAATCCGGCCGGTTTACGCGCCCGACACCCGACGACGGAACGTTCCGTCGTCGGGTGTCGCGCATACACGGATACCCTTGACGGGTGACCGACGCCCAAGAGACCGCAGCAGACACGACACTGCGAACCACCGGGGGCGCTCCCCCGGACGACGTCGCCCCGGCGCCGATCCCCTTGCTGGAACCGCGCGAGGGCATTCCACCGGTGGTGGCGGACGACGACGCCCTCGCACAGGTGATCGCCGCCTTCGCCGCCGGCAGCGGCCCGGTGGCCGTCGACGCCGAGCGCGCCTCCGGCTACCGCTACGGCCAGCGCGCCTATCTCGTGCAGCTGCGCCGCGAGGGTGCGGGCAGCGCCCTGGTCGACCCCGTCGGCTGCCCCGACCTGTCCGGTCTCGGCGAGGCCCTGACCGGCACCGAGTGGATCCTGCACGCCGCCACGCAGGACCTTCCCTGCCTGCGCGAAATAGGCATGCTCCCCACGTCCCTCTTCGACACCGAGCTCGCCGGCCGCCTGGCCGGGTTCCCCCGGGTCGGCCTGGGCGCGATGGTCGAGAACGTCCTGGGGTACGCCCTGGAGAAGGGCCACTCGGCCGTCGACTGGTCCACCCGGCCGCTCCCCGACCCGTGGCTGCGCTACGCGGCGCTCGACGTCGAGCTCCTGATCGACCTGCGGGACGCCCTGGAGAAGGAGCTGGACCGCCAGGGGAAGCTGGAATGGGCCCGCGAGGAGTTCGACGCGATCGCGTCGGCGCCGCCCGCCCCGCCGCGCAAGGACCCGTGGCGCCGGACCTCGGGCATGCACAAGGTGCGCAGGCGCCGGCAGCTGGCCGTCGTACGGGAGCTGTGGGAGACCCGCGACCGGATCGCCCAGCGGCGCGACGTCTCCCCCGGCAAGGTGCTCGGCGACGGGGCGATCGTGGAGGCCGCGCTCTCGCTGCCCGCCAACGTCCAGGCGCTGTCCGCGCTGCCCGGTTTCGGGCACCGGGTGAACCGGCGCCAGCTGGAGCAATGGCAGGCCGCCGTGGACCGCGCCAAGGCGCTGCCGGAGTCCGAGCTGCCGCAGCCCGGCCAGCAGCTCGCGGGCCCGCCGCCGCCGCGCGCCTGGGCGGACAAGGACCCCGCGGCGGCGGACCGGCTCTCGGCCGCCCGCGCCGCCGTCTCCGAGCTCGCCGAGCGGCTGCACCTGCCGCCGGAGAACCTCATCACCCCGGACACCGTGCGCCGGGTCTGCTGGGAGCCGCCGAAGAGTGCCACCCCGGGCGCGGTCGAGGACCTGCTCGCGGGGTACGGCGCACGGAGCTGGCAGATCGGTCTTGTGGCCCCGCTGCTGCTGGACGCGCTGAACACCAGCCCGGCTTCCTGACACCCGGGTACGACGCCCCTCCGGCGGCGGTCCCGCGCCTCCCGGCACACGGGGCGCCCCCGCACCGCACGACGGCACCTGGCTCCTGACACCCGACACCCCCGGTCACCGGATTTCACGGCCGACCGGGGGTGTCGTCGTATCCGGGGGCGGGGCGCCGGTCGCGTACCGCGAGGATCGAAATCGCGCCAGGTTGCGGCCTGTACGAAGCCCTGAGCACGTGTGACCTTCGACGCTCCGGCCGCAGGGGGTGGGCAGTCTGGTTACCCGCGAGTAGCATGAGGGCGGGCGGCACGCTTCCGGGCGTGCCCCGCAGCAGTGCCATCCCGCACCCTGGAGGAGAGCCATCGTGCCTCGTACCATCCGGGACGTCGTCTTCGTCGACGGCGTCCGCACCCCGTTCGGCAAAGCGGGCCCGAAGGGCATCTACCACGAGACCCGCGCCGACGATCTCGTCGTGAAGGCCATCCGGGAGCTGCTGCGCCGCAACCCGGACCTGGACCCCGCGAGGATCGACGAGGTCGCCATCGCCGCGACGACCCAGATCGGTGACCAGGGCCTCACCCTCGGCCGGACCGCCGGAATCCTGGCCGGTCTGCCGCAGTCCGTCCCCGGCTACTCGATCGACCGCATGTGCGCGGGCGCGCTGACCGCCGTCACCACGACGGCCGGTTCCATCGCCTTCGGCGCCTACGACGTCGTCGTCGCCGGCGGTGTCGAGCACATGGGCCGCCACCCGATGGGCGAGGGCGTGGACCCGAACCCGCGCTTCGTCTCGGAGAAGCTGGTCGACGAGTCCGCCCTCTTCATGGGGATGACCGCCGAGAACCTGCACGACCGCTACCCGCAGATCACCAAGGAGCGCGCCGACGCCTACGCCGTGCGCTCGCAGGAGAAGGCCGCCAAGGCGTACGCCAACGGCAAGATCCAGCAGGACCTGGTGCCGGTCTCGGTGCGCCGCACCAACGCCGAGGCCGGCGAGACCGGCTGGGGTCTGGTCACCGCCGACGAGCCGATGCGCCCGGGCACCACGATGGAGTCCCTCGCGGGCCTCAAGACCCCGTTCCGCCCGCACGGCCGCGTCACGGCCGGCAACGCGGCGGGGCTCAACGACGGCGCGACCGCCTCGCTGCTCGCCGCCGAGGACGTCGCCCGCGAGCTGGGCCTGCCGGTCCGGATGCGTCTCGTCTCGTACGCCTTCGCCGGCGTCGAGCCGGAGGTCATGGGCTACGGCCCGATCCCGGCGACCGAGAAGGCGCTGGCCAAGGCCGGTCTGGCCATCGGTGACATCGGTCTCTTCGAGATCAACGAGGCGTTCGCGGTGCAGGTCCTCGCCCTGCTCGACCACTACGGCATCGCCGACGACGACCCGCGCGTCAACCAGTACGGCGGCGCGATCGCGTACGGCCACCCGCTCGCCTCCTCCGGCGTCCGTCTGATGACGCAGCTGGCCCGCCAGTTCGAGGAGCAGCCGGAGGTCCGCTACGGCATCACCACGATGTGCGTGGGCTTCGGCATGGGCGCCACGGTCATCTGGGAGAACCCGCACTTCGACGCCGACGGAGGCACCAAGTGAGCTCCACCACCGAGCTGCTGAAGGGAGCGGCCGAGCTGTTCCCGGGCGAGGTCGTCACCCAGGCGCACGTGCGCCACCTCGACCTCCCGGCGGGTGCGGGCCGGTTCGCCCTCATCACGCTGGACAACGGCCTGGACCACACCAAGCCGACCACCTTCGGCCCGCAGTCGCTGGCCAACCTGGACGAGGCGATCGACCAGGTCGAAAAGGAGGCGTCCGAGGGTTCGATCGTCGGCGTCGGCATCACCGGCAAGCCGTTCATCTTCGCCGTGGGCGCCGACCTCAAGGGCCTCGAAGTCCTCAGGACCCACGAGGACGCGGTGCGGATCGGCACGAGCGGCCACGACGTCTTCCGCCGTCTCTCCGGCCTCGCGGTCCCGACCTTCGCGTACTACAACGGCGCGGCGATGGGCGGCGGGGTCGAGGTCGGCCTGCACTGCTCGTACCGCACCGTCTCCAAGGCGCTCCCCGCCTTCTCGCTGCCCGAGGTCTTCCTCGGTCTGGTGCCCGGCTGGGGCGGCTGCGTGCTGCTGCCGAACCTGATCGGCGCCGACCGCGCGGTCTCGGTGATCATCGAGAACTCGCTGAACCAGAACCGCCAGCTCAAGGGCGCGCAGGTCTTCGAGCTCGGTATCGCCGACGCGCTCTTCGAGGGTGCGGACTTCCTGGAGCGGTCGCTCGTGTGGACGGCCGGCGTCCTCAACGGCGAGATCGCCGTCGAGCGCGCCGCGATCGACCGCGGTGACGCCTGGGACCAGGCCGTCGCGCGCGGCCGGGCCATCGCCGACTCCAAGGTGCACGGCGCGGCCCCTGCCGCCTACCGCGCGCTGGAGATCATCGCCGCCGCCAAGGACGGTGACCTGGGCGCCGGCTTCGACGCCGAGAGCCAGGCGCTCGCCGACCTGATCATGAGCGGTGAGCTGCGCTCCGGTCTGTACGCCTTCAACCTGGTGCAGAAGCGCGCCAAGCGTCCGGCCGGCGCTCCGGACAAGAGCCTGGCCCGTCCGGTCACCAAGGTCGGTGTCGTCGGCGCCGGCCTGATGGCCAGCCAGCTCGCGCTGCTCTTCCTGCGCCGTCTGGAAGTACCGGTCGTCCTCACGGACATCGACCAGGCGCGCGTCGACAAGGGTGTGGGTTACGTCCACGCCGAGATCGACAAGCTGCTCGGCAAGGGCCGCATCAACCAGGACAAGGCCAACCGCCTCAAGGCCCTGGTGACCGGTGTGCTGGACAAGGCGGAGGGCTTCTCCGACGCCGACTTCATCATCGAGGCCGTCTTCGAGGAGATCGGCGTCAAGCAGCAGGTGTTCGCGGAGGTCGAGGCGGTCGCCCCGGCGCACGCGATCCTCGCCACCAACACCTCCTCGCTCTCGGTCACCGAGATGGCGTCGAAGCTGAAGAACCCGGAGCGGGTCGTCGGCTTCCACTTCTTCAACCCGGTCGCGATCCTCCCGCTGCTGGAGATCGTGCGCGGCGAGCAGACGGACGACGCCGCGCTGGCGACGGCGTTCGGCGTGGCCCGGAAGCTGAAGAAGACCGCGGTGCTGGTGAAGGACGCCCCGGCGTTCGTCGTCAACCGCATCCTCACCCGCTTCATGGGCGAGATCCAGAACGTCATCGACGAGGGCACCCCGGTCGCCGTCGCCGAGCGCGCCGTCGAGCCGCTCGGTCTGCCGATGTCGCCGCTGGTCCTGCTGGAGCTGGTGGGCCCGGCGATCGGTCTGCACGTCTCCGAGACGCTGCACCGCGCGTTCCCGGAGCGCTTCACCGTCTCGGCGAACCTCGCGGCGGTCGTCAAGGCCGGCAAGCGCGGCTTCTACGTCTACGACTCCGGCAAGCCGGAGCTGGACCCCGAGGTCGCCGCCCTCCTGGAACAGGGCGACTCCGTCCTGACCGAGGAGCAGACTCGTGACCGCGTCCTGGACGCGGTGGCCGAGGAGATCGGCCTGATGCTCGACGAGGGCGTCGTCGCCGAGGCGCAGGACATCGACCTCTGCCTGATCACGGGCGCGGGCTGGCCGTTCCACCTGGGCGGCATCACCCCGTACCTGGACCGCGCGGGCGTCTCCGCGCGCGTGAACGGCAAGCCGTTCCTGGCGCCGGGCGTGGCGAGCGTACCGGCGTAACACCCGGGGCCGGACAACACCCGGCTGTCGTGGACGGGCCGTGCGGAGGACTCCTCCGTACGGCCCGTTTTCGTACCGCCGGTCTGCGCGCGGCCCGTCCGCCGCGCGGCCGCGGCGCAACGCGCCGTGCGTGCGGGGGCGTGCGTGCGGGGCCGTCAGCCGCGCGGTACCCAGGCGGCTCCCAGGATGCCCGGGGTGCCTCCCAGGTCGCCCACGTGGACCGTGACGCGGCCCGAACTCAGGCGACCGTCGCCCGCGTCCAGCACGTAGTCGAACCAGTCGTATCCGACGTGGCCTCGGTGCGGGCTGTAGCTGACCGCGCCGTCGCCGTCGACGCTGGTCACTCCGTGCCGTGCCGGGCCCACTCCGACCAGCTTCACCGTCTCGTCCCAGACGTCGGCGAGGCCGTTCAGCACACCCCGTTGCCCCGGCATCACGACCATGCTCCGCCCCAGCGGCGGCAGGGAGGCGATGCGGAATCCGTGGTTCTTCAGCGAGAACGTGGTGGACGTGAGGCCCGTGCCACCGTCCGCGATGATCCCCGCCCGCAGGACGGGGACGAGGAAGGCGTCGGGCGCGACGTGCCTGTTCACCTCCAGGGTGAACCTGGCCACCCGCTCGGTCCCCGGACCGGTGGAGGTGGCGTACCGGTCGCCGGACGGCAGGAGACTCATCCCGGCCATGCCGTCGATGGTCGCGACCCGCGCGAACGAGTCGGCCATGAGGTAGCCGTAGTAACGCGTCCCCTCGCCCAGCGGCGTGAGCTTCCACTCGAAGTCGATCCGCTGCCCCGGGCGGACGGGCCGACGGGGATCGGCGTTCGCGGCGAGTTCCAGGTGGCAGACGATCGAGGGGTCGTCCTTCTGGACGCTGCGCATGCGTGCGACGGAGAAGGTGTTCACGGACATCAGGTTCTCAGCCGGTCCCTGTGGTACGCGCCTCGGTCAGCGCCCTGTGCGTCTCGTCGTCGAGCCAGACCACCCAGTCCGCAGGGAACTCCGCGCGGTCGAGGTTGACGACCCAGTGGGCCGGTACGATCTTCTGCGCCACCATCGCGTAGGCGACGTACCGCGCGCAGGCGATGGCTCCGGCGGGCACGAGATGACCCGGATCGTCGAAGCCCTCGGGGTAGTTCGGGTGCTCGCCCGGTTTCAGGTGCAGGAAGAAGGGGCGGATGTTCTCCGGCCCCAACTGCTCCCACCAGACGAGGCTCTGCTCGTAGAGGTCGATGCAGGGGACGCTGGTCTCGACGGAGAGGTCGCGCATCGCCATCGCGTACTCCGGGATGCTGCGCGGCAGATTGCCGTGCACGTCGTAGGTGTCCCTCTCGTGCGGGCTGATCAGGACGGGGTGCGCGTTGCGTTCGCGCGCGCCGTCCACGAACCTCCTCAGATGCCGGGAGAAGTCCCCGTACGCCTCGCTTCTGAGCCACTCCTCCGGCTTCGCGTCGTTGATGCCGAAGGACGTCAGCAGGTAGTCGCCCGGGCGGATGTTCTGCAGGATCCAGTCCAGCCTGCCGCGCTCGTCGAACGTACGGGCGCTGGCGCCGGCCCGGGCGCAGTTGACGATCTCCACCTCCGGCCCGAAGAAGAAGTGGAACACCTGGCCCCACCCCGCCATCGGGGCTTTGCTCTGCTCCCGGTGGACGACCACGGAGTCCCCGGCCAGGAAGATCCGGCGGGGCCCCTCGGCTCCGGCCGAATGGTCAGACAGCACGTTCCCACCCCGCGTCCTGCCGGACCCGGTCGCTCCGGGCCGGCTCGGTGGTGTCGGCGCCGTGCGGCGGACGCGCGGGACCGACCGGGAGCCGAGTCGTGAGTTCTCCGACGGGCCCCTTCGGCGCCAGCCGGTACGCGGGCGCGGAGCCCAGCGCGTCGATGGCCTCGAAGGAGCGCTCGCAGTTCCCGCCGTTCTGGTGGGCGAAGAACTGCTCGGCCCTCTCCCGATATGGGCTCTCGACCGTGAACCGCCGCCTCATGGCGGCGATGATCTCGTCGACCGCCTGGTCGACGGTCCGGCAGACCGGGCCGAACCCGTGCTCCGAGAGGTTGAAGTAGCCCCGCTTGTAGTGGCGGCCGTAGAAGTCCTCCTCGTCGAAGGGCACGTACACGAGGGGAATCCCCATGTAGGCCACGTCGAAGAAGACGGACGAGTAGTCGGTCACCATGAGGGAGCACTCCCGCATGGCGTCCTGGACGTCGCGGGACGTGGGGTCGGCCACCCGGATCGTGGCGGAGTCGATCCGGAAGTTGTGCAGGTAGGGACGGATCTCGTAGTGCGGGAAGAATTCGAGATCGACCCCGAACTGCTCCAGGGCGGTGACGAGCCGCCGGTCGGAGAGGAGCGAGCGGTAGAAGCGGAAGTACTCGGACTGCGTGAACGCCGTCTTCGCGGGTCCCGCGGACTTCTTGTACGAGGCGGTCACGATCCACTGCCGCCAGGTCGGCATCAGCAGGATGCGGGGCCGGTCCGTCGCCGTACGGGTCAGCGCGTCGAAGCGGGGCAGGCCCGCGAGGACCGCGCGGTCGCCGAAACCCGCCTCCAGCGCGAGGTACTCGCGCTCCTGACGGCCGGTGGTGACGATCATGTCGTAGCTGGTGATCCGCTGGTCCACGCCGGTGGTCACGTCGTTGTAGATGATGCCGTGCTGCAGGAAGACGCGCTGGTACTTGAGCAGCTCGCCGAACCGGTGCAGGAACAGGACCTTCCGGTAGCCCTCGGGCAGCAGGTACGACTCGGAGTCGTACGACCCGATCAACTTGGTGGCGTGGAGCAGGTACATCCGGTGCTTGAAGGAGTTGAGTTTGATGACATTGCCGTACTTGGCGACCTTGGCGTAGTCGGCGGCATTCCTGTCGATGACGTAGTACGCATTGCGGCGCTTGCGATGGGTCCGCATCCACGCGAAGAAGTGGTACGAGTTGTCCTGGGCCGTGTCCGAGCGTTCGCCGATGAGCCAGATCTCGCGGGAGTTCAGGAACGGGTGGACGAGCCAGTAGGCGAGGCGCATGCGCCAGCCGGGGTTGCGGGTCTTGAGGATGCGCATTTCACGGGCGAGGCGCCAGAGGGCGTGCTTCGCCCTGGCTCCCGCCGTGCGGTCGACCAGGCGCAGATGGAGGGCTTCCTGGCCTCCGACGGTGAGCAGGTAGGGGTGTCCGGCGATCTTTCCCGGGCCCTTCAGGCGGTGCAACGGCAGGCGGGCCTTCATGACGACGTTGCGCTGACGAGAACCGTCCTGGCGCAGCACCCGGAGACGGAAGTCCCCCACGCCGAACTTCCCGCGGACCAGCTCGGAGACGGGGATCTCCGCGTACCAGCCGGCGTACAGGTCCCGCTCGTTGCGCGCGTTCCACAGGTCGCGGCGGGCGACCTGCCGCAACGGCACCGCGATCTTGGCGTGCTTGGTCTGATGGACGAACTCCAGCCCGTTGAGCAGCGGCCCGCTCAGGTCCATGCCGGGGAAGGCCATGCAGCCCTCGACGACCAGGACGTCACCCCGGGTGCGGACCGACTCGACCACGACGTTCGGGTCGTTGACGCGCGCCGTCCGGGTCTCCACCGCCCCTCCGGGGAAGGTCCGGTAGAAGCCCTCGCTGTCGATCTCCAGCACGAGCGGCGCGCTCTCCAGCGCCGGAGCCGGGTCGCAGAAGAGCTCGAAGTTGCCGCTCTTGGCGGCGTAGTGGTCGAGCTGCTGGGCGGGGTTCGTGGCGTATTCGAGAATGACGTCGTCCGGAACCTGGGCGTAGTGCCTGCGGATGTCCGGGAACATCTCCGCCAGTTGCGACCTGGCCATCACGTTGCGCGCGTTGCACAGGAACCCCTTGTAGGTGCGCGTGACGTAGCGCTGGAACATGCGCCGGACGTCCTGGGGTTCCTCCGCCGTGTAGTTCAGCAGGAAGTGGTTGAGCCGCAGATGGTCGTGGTAGTTCGCCGGCTTGCTCCAGAGGGAGTCCATGATGGAGGAGCCGTCCGGGCGGCCCCGGTAGTAGTAGACCGGCTCGTCGACGATGCTGAGGGAGTTGGCCCGCAGCATGCTCGGCAGGGTCACCCAGGCGTCCTCGAAGTGGACGCCCTCGCCGAAGCGCACCTGCAGACGGCGCAGGAGGCCGGTGCTGAACAGCTTGTTGCAGGCGGAGCCGCTGAAGATCAGGTCCGGCACCGCGGCGAAGTCGTCGACGACCCGGTCGCCCTTGCCGAAGTACTTCTTCCACGGGCCGTAGGGGCGGTCGGGGAAGTTCACCAGGTCGCCGACCACGACCTCCGATCCGTTGCGCCACGCCGCCATCAGCAGCTTCGAGAGGGCGTCCTCCCCGAGGATGTCGTCGGAGTCGAGGAAGGTGACGTAGGGCGCGGTGACCAGGTCGAGGCCGTTGTTGCGCGCGTTCCCGAGCCCGCCGTTCTGCTGGTGGACCACGGTCACGTTGGCGTAGTGGCGGGCGAAGCGGTCGAGGATCCGCGGTGTGTCGTCGGTGGCCCCGTCGTCCACGAGGATGACCTGCGTCGCGACGAACCCCACCTGCGCGGCGATGGAGCCGAGGCAGTCGTCGAGGTACTTCGCGACGTTGTAGCAGGGGACGACGACCGCCATCTCGAAGGGGTAGTCGAGGGAGGTGATCGGCGGGTGCATCCGGCCGCGCCACCACATCCACGGCGCGTCGGGGTCGTTCTGCTCGGTCTCGAACGTCCGGCGTCCCGCCGCGGCGCACCGCACGGCCAGGTTGCCGCTGACCGTGCGGTATCCCTCCAGTTCCTCGTCCCGGGCGTGGAAGGCCAGTCCGGTGAGCTCCGCGTCACGCACGTTCAGGGGCGACCGGGAGCGGCTGCGGTTCCACTCGACGACGACCGAAACGTTCCAGACGGTGCTCTCGAAGAACTCCTTCCCGAGGGCGGCGGCGAGGTCCACCACTCCGTCGAAGTCGATGAACCGTTCGCCGACCCGGTTGTGGGCGATCGGCGTCACGACGTCCTTCTTGGAGTGCCGGTTGCGCACCGCGAGGGAGAGCCGGAGGTCGTCGCCGGCCTTGATCCGTCCGAACCGATTGGCGAGCCGGCCCTCGAAGCGCAGTTCCGACCCGTCGGTCTTCCAGCCGTCGAGCTGGGCGAAGAGCGGGACCTGGGAGAGGTTCGCCGCGGACAGCCCGAGTTCCGTGACGTCGAGCATGCGGCGCGCGTCCGGCAGGTGCAGATGGTCGCCGGACCAGTAGACGCGCCCTTCCTCCTCGACGAGGAAGGAGGAGAGCGTGCTCCTGCGCTGGGCGTAGTCCAGCGTCGTCAGGGCCGCTTCGGTCTCCTGGTACATGAGGAGGTAGGCGCGCACCCGGTCGATCGGGTCGCACAGTTCGAAGGCTTCCTCGCTGATGGAGCGGAGGTAGTTGCTCGCGATCTCGGCGAAGCCCTGCTGGAACTCCGGGTCGCCCGCCGCGAGCGCCCGCATGTACAGCCGCAGGTCGTGAGCGAGGAACTTCGAGTCCTTGCGGACCTTCAGCGACCACAGGCCCCGCTCCATGAGGAACGCGTCGGTGGCGCGGTGCACGGCGACGCGGTCCCTGATGCTGCGCAGTTCGCCGGTGCGCCCGGTGATCGAGCCGCCCTCGGGTTCCCACATCCAGCGGTACACGGGATCGGTGATGACGGTTATGCCGTCGGCGAGGCAGCCCGCCGTGGTGGAGAAGTACGTGTCCTCGTAGAACACACCCTCCGGGAACCAGACCCCGCTACCGCGCAGGAACTCGACGCGGTACAGCTTCGCCGCGGCGATGGGGTCGTTCAGCATCAGCGGGAACTCGGCGAGTCCGGGCACGGTGCGCCGCATGGCGTACACCTCCGGCGCCCAGCCCTCGGTCTCGCCGGTGGCCCGGTTGACCCGGACCGCCTTGCCGGCGGTGATGTCGCTGCCGCTCTCCAGCGCGCCCGCCAGCAGGAGCTCGCAGGCGCGCGGGGGCAGTTCGTCGTCGGCGTCGAGGAACATGACGTACTCGCCCGCGGCCTGGGCGATGCCCATGTTCCGCGGCGCTCCGACGCCCCCGCTGTTGGTGGGCCGGCGCAGAACGCGGACCCGCGGGTTGTTGCCCGCGAAGCTCTTGACGATGTCGAGGGTGTCGTCGGTCGAGGCGTCGTCGACGATGACGATCTCGACGAGCTCGTAGGTCTGGTTGACGGCCGACTGGAGTGCCTTGCCGATCGTCGCGGCCGCGTTGTAGGCGGGGATGACGACGGTCACCCAGACGTCGGGGGTGTCCTGTTCGTGGCTCATCGATCGCCTTCTCGGTCGCCCGGGTATCCGTCTCGCTCAGGCTGGGGCGCGTAGGCGGCGGCGTAGTACCGCTCGCCCTGAACCGGGTGGCCGTAGCCGCGATCAGGCTGAAGATACGTTTCTGCTGACGGCCATTCCCCCTGGTACGCATACGGCATGGCGGGGTCCTGGACCGGGTACGGCTGGGGGTACGGCTGGAAGCCGGGGTCGCCCTCCGGCTGCTTCTCCAGCAGCCGCTCCGCGTCCCGCAGTTTCTCCTCGACCCCGCGGCGGTGCCGCCCCCGGTGCATCTGGGGGGCGATGGTGCCCGCCGTGGAAGGGGTCGAACTCAGCTCGGCCATCACCTTGGTGAAGTCCCTGGTGGACAGCCAGAACTTGTACATGATGATCAGCTCGAAGGCGCCGAGCAGGATCGCGGACACCAGCGTGGTCATCAGGATCCGGCCGATCAGCGGGCCGACGATGAAGATGAACATCTGGAACTCGATGCCGCTGATGAGGTGCGGCCTGATGCGGCTGCGCAGCATGGCGTGGCGTACACGCTGGTACCACGGGAAGCGGTGGCGGAACTGGGCGTGCAGGTCCACCACGTGGGCGGCGTCGGACTGCGCCTTGAGCGTCTCCGCCTCGGCCTCGGGATTCTCCCGGAGCAGATCCTCCATGAACTGGATCTGCTGCCCCTCCGCCTCCGCGGCCACCCGGCCCGCCGACGCCTCGACCGCCGCCGCGCGCTCGGCGTCCCGCTTCTCCTTCGTCACCTTTTCGATCTTCGCGCGCATCGACATGCGCATCTTGTAGATCTGGAGGGCGTCGACGTAGCGGAGCATGTCGAGGAAGACGACCATCAGCGCGGCGAGGAGGAAGCGCTCGTCGTCGGTCCGCAGGTATTGACCGCCCATCAGGGCCAGTGCGCAGAAGAGCACCCGGATGCGGTCGAAGACATAGTCGAGCCAACCGCCGAAAACCGTGCCGTTGCCCTTGAGCCGCGCCAGTTTCCCGTCGATGCAGTCGAAGATGAAGCTGAGGTGGTAGAGCGCCGCGCCGATCGCGAGCGACAGCGGGTCGCCCTTGAGGAAGAACCCGGCCGAACCGAGCCCCACGAACAGCGCCGCCCAGGTCACACGGTTGGGGGTGATGAAGCGGAACCGCGCCATCACGATCAGCATGCGGGTCGCCACGGGGTCGACCAGCACCACCGTCCACCACGCGTCACGCTTCTTGCATGTCAGCTTCTGGACGGCACGCAGGGACAGCTTGGCCATAACCCCTCAGTCACGAGAACCAGCAAACAGCCCTCGGCCATGCATGGGCAGACAACGAGGCGCCTCCATGTTCACCAGGTCTCCCCCGGTTGTTCACATGAAAGATCTCCAGACTTTATCAAAAACTCATCCGATGTGAACTGGTGTCGCCATCGTTTTGATCTTCAGTGCGGTATAAGCGATCAGAATCGGTCACACCGTGTGCCCGGAATCGAACTCCAGACCGTTCGACCGTGACGTGCGGTGAGCGACCGCCAGTCGCCCGTCGGCGGTGAGCGCCGCCAGGGTGAGCGCCCCGTTCCGCGCGCGGACGGCCGTCGGCGAGAAGGCCGCGGCGGTACCCACCCCGCTCCACCACACTCCCGTGTCCGGGCGCCCCTCCACGTAGCCGCCGACGAGACGCCGCCCGTCGGAACCCGACCCCACGAGCACCGTGCAGGTCCAGCCGTCCACGTCCACCCCCAGGACGCCGGTCGGCGGCCCGTCGCCGCCACCGCCCCCGAGGGGCAGCGGGGCGGCGGCCCCCGGCCACCAGACGGCGGGCTCGCGGGTCGACGCGTCACGGAACAGGACGGTGCCGGGCTCCGCCCCCGCCGCCATCGACCCCGGCACGGGCGTGAACGGAACGCCGCGGTCCTCGGTCCACGTGCCTTCGTCCCCGGTACGGTGCCAGCGCACCACCGCCCCTGTGTCACGGGTGCGGGCCATCAGCTCCACTTCCCCGCGCGCCGTGGTGACGGCCACCAGCTCGTCGGCCACCCGCAGACCGCTGAGGTGGTACCACGGCGTCCACGCCCCGTCGGGCGACTGATGACGGAAGCTCACGCTGTGGCCGAAGTTCCGGGCGAACACGAAGAGGCCGCCGGCGCGGTCGAAACCGGCCGCGGGGAATCCCCCCTCCCTGCTCTTGTACCGGTCTCCGGGGTTGGGAGTGCCCAGCGAGTGCCAAGGGGTGAGCGCACGCCAGGTGCGGTACTGCACGGCGTGCACGATCTCGACGTCGTCGCCCCCGTCGGCACGCGCGCTCCGGCGCAGAGCGAACAGGTGCACGAACCCGCAGGGGTCCTGCACCACCGACAGCCCGGGCATCAGGCGGGGTCCCGGCAGCAGTTCCGGCCCCAGCCACCCGGTGCCGCCGGGCTCCGCCTGGGTCCACCGCACGACCCCGGCGGCGGACGGCAGGAACGCGGTCAGCCGACCGTCGAACCCCTCCGTGAGCCACTTCGTCGTACGCGGATAGCGCGACCCGGCGGCGGCGCCCAAGTCCTCGTCCGCGTCCCTGCGGCACTCCACGAAGACCGGTACCCCCGACTCCAGTTGGAGCGCGCGCACCGCGGCCAGCGCCGCCAGGGCGGCGGCGGCGCGGCGGGGCTCCGCGTGCACGGGCACCCCCGCGTCCGCGTCGAAGTCCACGCGCGTCGGGTCGGGGTCGGCGATCCGGACCCACCGGGGACGCAGTCCGCGCAGTTCCCGCAGGAGCGGCTCCCCGGGGCCGCCCGCCCCACCGGCGTACACCGGGCCGCCGCGCACCGCGCACCCGCGTCGGGACGCCTCGGCGAGCGCGCCCTCCAGGGCGGCCCGTTCGTCCTTGCTCCCCTCTTCGGCGCACAGCACCCGAATCGCCGTCCCGGGGTTCTCGGACGAGACCAGGCGGGCCGCGTCGCCCGGACCGCCCGCGACGATCGTCACCTCCCGGAGGTCGTCGCGCACGGCACCGGAGGCGTCGGGCCTCGCTGCCGCACCGTCACTCGCCCTGCGGGCCACGTCGTCCGTCCTTTCCGGGGGTGCCCTGCGCCACGGGGCTCATATCCGGTGCCAGTCGCTCAGGGACAGCCCCTGGCCGGCCTCCTGCCGGGCCACGGCAGGGCGTCCGTCGGTACCGACGACAGCGACGGCCAACGCTCCGCGCCCGTCGAGGACGAGCGCGGGATCACCGGCGCATCTCCTGCCGGTGTCCGTCCACCACACGCCGTCGCGCTCCCCCTCCGTCGCGCAGACGCCGAGCCGTACCGTGCCGCTCAGGCCCCGGAAGGCGAGCACCGTGCAGTCGATTCCGTCCAGCGTGATGCGCACCGCGCTGATCCGTCCGTCCCCCGGCTCGCCGCCCAGGGGCACCGGCCGGCGTCCCGCGCGGACGGCTGTCACGCCGGAGTTGCGCAGGTCGGTCAGGTAGTACGTCAGACCTCCGGGCGACGTCTCCAGCGCGCTCACGGACCCGGGCAGCGGGATCGCACCGGTCCGGTACCCCGGGGTCGGCGGACCGCCCGGCTTCTGCCGGCAGAAGTGCGAGGCACCGGTGCGCGCGGGGACGAGCACCTCCACCAGACCTGCCGAGCCGGTCGCGAGAACCGGCTGGTCCGTGACGCCCGTGCCGGGCAGCTCGTACCACGCCTCCCACCGGCCCCGGCCGTCCTCACGGCGCAGCGCGAGCGAGCCTGGTCCGGTGGGGACGCAGACGTGGAGGGCGCCGTCCGCGGCCACGGCCCCCGCGGGGTCACCGACCTCGACGGCCCGGGCCGGGTCCTTGAAGGGGTTTCCGAGGGAATGCCACACCGTCACCGGCCGACCGGTCTGGTACTGGGTCGCGTGCACGATGTCCACGTCGGTCCAGTCGTCGGTACGCGGACGCGACCGGCGGCCGAGGAAGTGGGCGTAGCCACTCGGACCCCGGAACACGGAGAGCCCGGTGACGTCCTTGGCGGGAAGGGTGACCGGCCCGGCCCAGGACCGCGAGCCGGGAGCCTCCTCCGTCCAGCGCAGGACGGCGCCGTCGACGTGCACGTAGAAGGTCAGCCTTCCGTCGTGGCCCGTCAGGAGCCAGGACCCCTCGGGGGCCGTGACCCCCGTTCCGGGGGAGGCGGGAGCGACTCCGGTCCAGCCGGCTCCGTCGGGGGAGACACCGTTCATGGTGGGCCGTCACCCTCCAGGGGCGTGAGGCCCTCGGAGGACGAGGGCGCGGGAAACAGGGCGTGGTGGACTGCGGAGGGGAGGCTGCGCGTGCAAAGGGTGGCGCGGTCGGTTCAGCGGCGGGCGTCCGGGTGCCGGAGGCACCATCCGTCCCAGGCGGACGTCACCATCTCCCGGAGGTCGCGCCGGGCGGACCAGTCGAGCTCGTCCCTGATCCGTGCGGCCGACGCCACCACCCGCGCCGGGTCGCCCGGCCTGCGCGGGGCGCCGACGGGCGCGCTGTCGGCTCCGTAGCCGGTCACCTCACCGATGAGGCCGATCATGCGGCGCACCGAGACGCCTTCGCCGCGGCCGATGTTGAGGACGAGGTCGGTACCGGGTCCCCGGGCGAGCAGGTGCCGCGCCGCGGCGAGGTGCGCCGACGCGATGTCCTCGACGTGGATGAAGTCCCGCACGCAGGTGCCGTCCGGGGTGGCGTAGTCCTCGCCGAAGACCACCGGGGCCTCGCCGCGGGTGATCTTCTCAAAGACCATGGGGACGAGGTTGAAGACGCCTCCGTCGGCGAGCTCCGGCGTCGCCGCCCCCGCCACGTTGAAGTAGCGCAGGGAGGCGGTGGCCATCGCGTGGGCCTTCCCCGCGGCGCGGACCATCCACTCTCCGGCGAGTTTCGTCTCGCCGTAGGGATTGATCGGAGCGCAGGGCGTGTCCTCGGTGACCAGGTCGACGTCGGGCATGCCGTAGACCGCCGCGGACGAGGAGAAGACGAACGCCTCGACACCGCTCTCCGCGCACGCTTCCAGCAGGGTCTGCAGGCCGTGCACGTTCTCGCGGTAGTAGTGCAGGGGGCGCGCGACGGACTCGGCCACCTGTTTCTTCGCCGCGAGGTGCACCACGCCCGCCACCGAGAGTTCGCGCAGGGTGCGCCTCAGGCAGGCGCCGTCGAGGGTGGACCCCTTCACGAAGGGGACGCCTTCGGGAATCCTGGAGGGATCTCCCGTCGAGAGGTCGTCGAGCACGGCGACCCGCTCACCGGCCGCCAGCATCGCACGCACGACGTGGGACCCGATGAACCCCGCTCCGCCCGTAATCAACCAAGTCATGCGCGAATAATAGTTCGACACCAAACCTACGCATCATCCACCCCAAAATTCACCTCGCCCACCTGTTCAAGCGCTCATCTGTTCTATAGTGCTCGGTCAGTCGACTTTCACGGACCGGTTCACCCCCCACCCGGGTCCCGCGCACTTCCCTGCCCGCGACGGGCGACGAGATTTGAGGACTCGGCACGATGAGCCACGACGAGAGCACACCTGATCCGCACAACGGCCCTCCGGCATCGCACGGGCGAGGGCGGGGCCGCCGGAAGGAGCGCAAGCGCCGCAGGGGCCTCAAGATCACGCTCGGCATCGTCCTCGTCCTGCTGATCGCGGCAGGCGGCACCGCCTACTGGATGTACCGCGACCTCGACAACAACATCACGTCCGTCGACATCGACTCCAAGCTCGACGAGAAGGAACGGCCGGAGAAGCTGCCGACGTCCGGACAGAACATCCTCGTCCTCGGGTCGGACTCGCGGGCCGGGGCCGAGAACAAGGCGCTCGGCGGTGGTGGCGGCGTCAGCGGCGCACGGTCGGACACGGCGATGGTCGTGCACATACCCGAGGGCCGCACCGAGGCCGTCGCGGTCTCGATACCCCGCGACACCCTGGTGACCCGGCCCGAGTGCGTCAAGAGCGACGGCTCCACGATGAAGTCCGCCGAGCGCGTCATGTTCAACTCGGTCTACTCGCAGGTGGGTCCGGCCTGCGTCGTCAAGACCGTCGAGAAGATGTCCGGCGTGCGGATCGACCACTATCTGGAGATCAACTTCGCCGGCTTCAAGGGTCTCGTCGACGCCATAGGCGGTGTCACCGTCAAGGTCGACGAGCCCATCAAGGACAGTTCGTCCGGCCTGAACCTCACCGCCGGTACGCACAAGCTCGACGGCACCCAGTCGCTCGCCTTCGTCCGGACCCGCCACGGCATCGGGGACGGGAGCGACCTCGGCCGGATCGGCCTCCAGCAGCAGTTCCTCTTCGCGCTGCTGAAGGAGGTCAAGAAGCAGGACCTGCTGGGTAGCCCCACCAAGTCGTACAAGATCGCCAGTGCCGCCACCGAGTCGCTGACCACCGACTCCAGCCTCGCCTCGCTGACCTCGCTGGCGGAGTTCGCCCGTTCGATGAACGGCGTCGACCCGTCGACCATGGAGACGATCATGCTGCCGGTGGAGTACGACAAGGCCGACCCGAACCGGGTGGTGGCCGCTCACCCGCAGTCCGACGACCTGTGGAAGGCGATCCGCACGGACTCCACCATCCCCGAGTCCGCCAAGAAGTCCCCGGCGACCGGCGGCTGACGGCCCGTAGCCGGCGTGCGGTAACGAGGAGGGGCGTGCGGGTCACCGCACGCCCCTCCTCCGTCTCCGTGCGGGTCACCGCCCGCCGGTGGCCAGCCGGCTGTGCTTGCGCCCGTACACGAGGTAGATGACCACGCCCAGCGCCATCCAGACCGCGAACCGGAGCCAGGTCTCCACCGGCAGGTTGAGCATCAGCCAGACCGAGGCGGCCACCGAGAGGACCGGGAGCAGCGGCACCCAGGGGGTACGGAACGCCCGGGGCAGGTCGGGGCGGGTGCGGCGCAGCACGATCACGCCGAGGGCCACCACCACGAACGCGAAGAGCGTCCCGATGTTCACCAGGGTCGCCAGCTCGTCGATGCTGGTGAATCCGGCGACGATCGCGATGACGACGCCGAGCAGGATCGTCGGACGGTACGGGGTGCGGTACTTCGGGTGGGTCACGGAGAAGAACCGGGGCAGCAGCCCGTCGCGGCTCATCGCGAAGAAGACGCGGGACTGGCCCAGCAGCAGGATCATGCAGACGACGGTGAGCCCGACGGCGGCTCCGAAGCTGATGACGCCCGCGTAGAAGGGGTGGCCGACAGCCTTGAAGGCGTCCGCCAGCGGGGCGCTCACGGAGAGTTCGGTGTAGTGCTGCATGCCGGTGACCACGACGGAGACGGCGACGTAGAGCACGGTGCAGATGAGGAGCGACCCGAGGATGCCCCGGGGCATGTCCCGCTGGGGGTGCCGGGTCTCCTCGGCCGCGGTGGCGACCACGTCGAAGCCGATGAAGGCGAAGAAGACGATCGAGGCGGCGGTGAAGATGCCCATCACGCCGAAGTTGGTGGGCGCGTAGCCGAACACCGCCTGGATCAGCGGGGAGTCGAGCCCGGTGCCGGACGGCTGAGGCTCTGCCTCCGGGATGAAGGGCGAGTAGTTGCCGGAGTCGATGAAGAAGAGCCCGGCGACGATGACGATCAGGACGACGGCCACCTTGATGGCGACGACGACGGTGGTGACCCGGGCCGAGAGCTTCATGCCGAGCACCAGGACGGCGGTGAGGACCAGCACGAGGAGGAACGCCAGAAGGTCGAAGCCGAAGCCGGACGCCACGTCGGTGCCGGAGAGCACGTCGGGCAGCGCCCAGTCCGCGTTGTCCAGCAGTGAGCGTACGTACCCGGACCAGCCGACGGCCACCACCGCCGTGCCCAGCGCGAACTCCAGCACCAGGTCCCAGCCGATGATCCACGCCACCAGTTCGCCGAGCGAGGCGTAGGAGAAGGTGTACGCGGAGCCCGCGACGGGGACCGTGGAGGCGAACTCGGCGTAGCAGAGGGCGGCCAGCGCGCAGACCACGCCGGCGACCGCGAAGGCGATGGCGGTCGCGGGGCCCGCGGTCTCCTTGGCGACCTTGCCGGTGAGGACGAAGATGCCGGTGCCGATGACGACTCCGACGCCGAAGACCGTGAGGTCGAGGGCGGAGAGCGACTTCCTGAGCGCGTGCTCGGGCTCTTCGGTGTCCTGCAGGGACTGCTCGATCGTCTTGGTCCGGAACAGCCCGTCCCGGCCGGGGGGTGTCCCCTGCTCCACGCTCACCTGCGTACCTCCGCGCACTCGTCGTGGGCGCCATCATGGGGAGGTCCCCCGGGCGCGGGACGCCTTGCGGGGCATGTCGCGCGAACGGGCCGGTGCCACCACCCGTACAGGGAGGCGGCACCGGCCCATTCGGCGGTACGCGGGGGTGCGCCGGACGGCGTCCGGAGCGGGTCGAGGGCGCGGGGTCAGTCGCGGGCGGGTTCCGCGTCGCGGGTCTCGTAGCGGCCGTCGAGCTTGGCGACGAGCCCGGTGACCTGGCGGGCGATGTCCGGGGCGGTGAGGCCGATCTCGGCCATGACCTCGTTGCGCGAGGCGTGGTCGAGGAAGACCGGCGGGATGCCGAAGTCGCGCAGCGGCAGGTCGATGCCGGCGTCGCGGAGCGCCTGGGCGACGGCGGAGCCGACACCTCCGACGCGGCTGTTGTCCTCGACGGTGACGACGACCCGGTGGCGGTCGGCGAGCGGGGCCATGGCCTCGTCGACCGGCTTGACCCAGCGGGGGTCGACCACGGTGGTGGAGATGCCCTGGGCGTCGAGCAGGTCCGCGATCTCCAGGCACATGGGTGCGAGCGCGCCGACGGAGACCAGCAGCACGTCGGGCCGGTCGGTGCCGGGGACGCGCAGCAGGTCCATGCCGCCGACGGTGCCGACCGCCTTGACGGCCGGGCCGACCGCGCCCTTGGAGAAGCGGACCACGGTGGGCGCGTCGTCGACGTCGACGGCCTCGCGCAGCTGGGCGCGGACCTGGTCGGCGTCGCGCGGGGCGGCGATCCGCAGCCCCGGCACGCACTGGAGGATCGACATGTCCCACATGCCGTTGTGCGAGGCACCGTCGGTGCCGGTGATGCCGGCCCGGTCCAGGACGAAGGTGACGCCGCACTTGTGCAGGGCGACGTCCATCAGGACCTGGTCGAAGGCGCGGTTGAGGAAGGTGGCGTACACCGCGAAGACGGGGTGCAGTCCGCCGGTGGCGAGGCCGGCGGCGGAGACCGCGGCGTGCTGCTCGGCGATGCCGACGTCGTAGATGCGCTCGGGGAACTCTTCCTCGAACTTGCCGAGGCCGACCGGCTGGAGCATGGCGGCGGTGATCGCGACGATGTCCTCGCGCTCCCGGCCGAGCTTGACCATCTCCTCGCCGAAGACGGAGGTCCAGTCGAGGCCGGAGGTGGCGATGGGCAGCCCGGTGTCGGGGTGGATCTTGCCGACGGCGTGGAAGCGGTCGGCCTCGTCCTCGAGGGCGGGGGTGTAGCCGCGGCCCTTCTCGGTGATGCAGTGGACGATGACCGGTCCGCCGAAGCGCTTGGCGCGCAGCAGGGCGGACTCCAGGGCCTCGAGGTCGTGGCCGTCGATGGGGCCGACGTACTTCAGGCCGAGGTCCTCGAACATGCCCTGGGGTGCGATGAAGTCCTTGAGGCCCTTCTTCGCGCCGTGCAGCGTCTCGTAGAGCGGCCGGCCGACGACGGGGGTGCGCTCCAGAAGGTCCTTGCCGCGGGCGAGGAAGCGCTCGTAGCCGTCCGTGGTGCGCAGGGTGGCGAGGTGGTTGGCGAGGCCGCCGATGGTGGGCGCGTAGGAGCGCTCGTTGTCGTTGACGACGATGACGAGCGGGCGGTCCTTGGCGGCGGCGATGTTGTTGAGCGCCTCCCAGGCCATGCCGCCGGTGAGGGCTCCGTCGCCGATGACGGCGACGACGTGGTCGTCCTTGCGCAGCACCTCGTTGGCCTTGGCGAGGCCGTCGGCCCAGCCGAGGACGGTGGAGGCGTGCGAGTTCTCGATCACGTCGTGCTCGGACTCGGCGCGCGAGGGGTACCCCGACAGGCCGCCCTTGCTCTTGAGCCGGGAGAAGTCCTGGCGGCCCGTGAGCAGCTTGTGCACGTAGCTCTGGTGGCCGGTGTCGAAGAGGACCTTGTCGCGGGGCGACTCGAAGACCCGGTGGAGGGCGATGGTCAGCTCGACCACGCCCAGGTTGGGGCCCAGGTGCCCACCGGTCTTGGACACGGCGTCGACCAGGAACGTACGGATCTCCCCGGCGAGCTGTTCCAGCTGGTCGAGGCTGAGCCGGTCCAGGTCGCGCGGTCCCTCGATGCGGGTCAGCAGGTCCACCCGTGCCTCCTTGCGTGTGAGCTGGTCGAGCGTGTCGATTTGGACGAGTCTAATGTTCCGGCCCGGGGCCGCGGCATCGGGCGGTGCGTTCCTTCTCACGCCCGGAGTGCCACCGGGCGTGGCGCCCGGCGTCGCGCACCCGCCGCGACCTCGCGCTGGATGCTCCTACCCCGGGAGTGCCGGTCGTCCCCGGGGACCGGCCTCGAACACAGGGGGAACACGCGTCGCACACGGACGCGCGGGTGCCCGGCACCCCCTGGGGGACGCCGGGCACCCGCGCGGAGCCGTGGTTCAGGCGCGGCCCGCCGTCTTCTGGGTCTTCCGGGTGACGGAGTCGATGCAGACCGTCGCCAGGAGGACGGCACCCGTGATCATGTACTGGACCGGGGTGGCGATGCCTTCGAGGTTCAGACCGTACTGGATGGAGACGATCACCATCACGCCGAGGAGGGCGTTCCAGGTGCGGCCCCGGCCGCCGAAGAGGCTGGTGCCGCCGATGACGGCCGCCGCGATGACGTTCATCAGCAGGTCGCCGGTGCCGGCGCTCTGGTTGGCGGACGCGATCTTGGAGGCCCAGAACAGGCCGCCGATGGCCCCGAACGTACCGGCGATGGCGAACACCGAGACGCGGATCGCGGTGACGTTGATACCGGCGCGGCGGGACGCCTCGACGCTGCCGCCGAGGGCGAAGATCTTCCGGCCGTAGGCCGTGCGGCGCAGGACGAAGTCCGTGATGACCAGAGCCACGATGAAGAGGACGAACGCCAGGGGCAGACCGCGGTCCTGGTTGAACATGAACGCGGCGGCGAAGGCGAAGACCGCCAGGACGACCGTGCGCACGATGATGTCGGAGAGCGGGCGGGAGGGGACCCCGGCCGCCTCACGGCGGCGGCTGTCGAAGAAGGCCGACAGGAAGAAGGCCACCACGCCGACGGTGGCGAGGCCGTAGGCCGCGGCGACGTCGGTGAAGTAGTACGTCGTCATCTGGCCGACGACGCCCTTGCTGTCCAGGTTGATGGTGCCCGTGTCGCCGAGCAGGTTGAGCATGAAGCCGAGCCAGAACAGCAGGCCGGCCAGGGTGACGGCGAAGGCCGGGGCGCCGATCTTGGCGAAGAAGAAGCCGTGGATCGCGCCGATCACCGCACCGCTGACGATGGCGACGAGGATGGCGAGCCATTCGTTCATGCCGTGCGTGATGGTGAGCACCGCGACGAGGGCGCCCGAGACACCACTGACCGAGCCGACCGAGAGGTCGATCTCACCGAGCAGCAGCACGAAGATGATGCCGACGGCCATCATGCCGGTGGCGACCATCGTGACGGAGATGTCGGTGATGTTCTTCGCGGAGAGGAACTCGGAGTTCATGCTCTGGAAGACGATGCAGATGATCACCAGACCGATGATCACCGGAAGCGAACCCAGGTCACCCGCGCTGATCTTGCGCTTGAACTCGCTGAAGTAGCCGCCCAAACCCTGCTCGCGGACGAGCAGCCGGGGGTCGACCGCGGTGGCGGCGCCGTCGGCGGCCTCCTGGTTGACGACCGGCGATTCCGCCGTGGCGGTGGAGGTCTTGTCCGTGGTCACTTCGAAACCTCCGCGGTGCGCGCCGCACGACGGGTCACGGCGTTGTCCGTGGCGCCCGTGATGGCAGAGATGATCTCTTCGTGCGAGGTGGTCTTCACGTCGAAGACGCCGTTGTTGTGGCCGAGACGCAGCACGGCGACCTTGTCGGCCACCGCCTTGACGTCGGCCATGTTGTGACTGATGAGGATGACCGCGAGACCGCGCTCGCGCAGCCTCTCGACCAGGTCGAGGACCTGGGCGGTCTGCTCGACGCCGAGGGCGGCCGTCGGCTCGTCGAGGATGACCAGCTTCGGCTCACCGAGCATCGAACGGGCGATGGCCACTGTCTGGCGCTGACCGCCGGAGAGCGAGGCGATCGGGATGCGGACGCTGGGGATGCGGATGGAGAGCGTGGAGAGCAGCTCGCGGGAGCGGCGCTCCATCTCGACCTCGTCGAGGATGCCGAAGCGGCGGAGCTCCCGGCCGAGGTAGAGGTTGCCCACGACGTCGAGGTTGTCGCACAGGGCGAGGTCCTGGTAGACCGTCGCGATGCCGAGGCCCTGGGAGTCCTGGGGGCGGTTGATGTGGACCGGCTTGCCGTCCCACTCGATGACGCCGTCATCGATGGGGTGGACACCGGCAATGGTCTTGACCAGCGTTGATTTACCGGCTCCGTTGTCGCCCACCAGGGCGACGACCTCACCGGCGTGGACCTCGAGCTCGACTTCGGTGAGTACCTGTACGGCACCGAATCGCTTCGAGATCCCTCGCAACGCCAACACGGGCGTAGCGGACACGTGAACCATCTCCTTCGCCGCCTGACCGGCGGGGATGCCGCGCCTGGGGGGAGGCGCGGTGGTTGAGCAGAAGAGAAAGCGAGGAAGCGTTTCCGTCCGGCGCCCCGCCCGTTAGCGGGGCTGATGAAGGGGCGGGGCGCCGGACAGGCTTCGGGCGGGCGGGCCGCTGAGCGGCGGGCCCGGGGCCGGCTGCTCCACCGGGGCGGGGCCGGTCCCTGCCAGGGCCCCGCCGGCCGCGTGGAGGCGGCGGCGGGGTCCGGCGGGTGGGACTACTTCAGGCCGATCGCGTCGCAGGCGGCCTTGTACTGGCCGGCGCAGATCTGGGCGGCGGTGTAGACGCCGTCCTCGATGACCGTGTCCTTGATGTTGTCCTTGGTCAGCGAGACGACCGGGACGAGGTAGGTCGGGACACCCTTGGTGGTGGGGCTGTCCACCGTGGAGGTGGCGACCGACGCGGCGATCTTCTCGCCCTTGGCCAGCGAGACGGCCATGGTGGCGGCGGCCTCACCCTCCGGGGCGTACGGCTTGTAGACGCTCATGAACTGCTCACCGGCGACGATGCGCTGAACACCCGCGAGCTCGGCGTCCTGACCGGTGACCGGCGGGAGGGTCTTCAGGCCGGAGGCCTTGAGGGCGGTGATGATACCGCCGGCCATGCCGTCGTTGGCGGAGTAGACGCCGACGATCTTGTCCTTGCCGAGAGCCGTGATCGCCGCCTCCATGTTGGCGTTGGCGTTCTCCGGCTTCCACTCCTTGGTGTCGTACTCCTTGCCGACGGTCACCTTGCCGTCCAGGACGGACTTGGCGCCCTTCTTGAAGAGTGCGGCGTTCGGGTCGGTGATCGCGCCGTTCATCATGACGATCTGGCCCTTGGAGGCGTTGTCGCCCAGCGCCTCGAGGAGGGCCTTGCCCTGGACCCGGCCGACCTCTTCGTTGTCGAAGGAGGTGTAGGCGTCGATGGGGCCCTCGGCGAGGCGGTCGAAGGCGACGACGGGGATGCCCGCGTCCTTGGCCTTCTGCACGCTGTTGGCGATCGACTTGGAGTCCACCGCGTCGATGATGAGGGCGTCGACCTTGTTGGTGATCATGGTCTCGACCTGCTGCGCCTGCAGCGTGGCGTCCTGCTTGGCGTTGCTGTAGACGACCTTCGCCTTGCCGCCGGTGAGCTCGCTGATCTTCTTCTCGATGATCGGCTTGTCGAACTGCTCGTAACGAGCGGTGGCGTTCTCCGGAAGGAGCAGACCTATCTTGAGGTCGTCGCCCTTCTTGGCGGACGACGTGTCGTCCGACTTGCCACCGGACTCCTTGGCGCTCCCACAAGCGGCAAGCGAGACCGCCATGGCGGTGGCGGCAACGGCGACAGCGGCACGACGCATACGCGTGTTCATAACTCGAACCTCCCTGACGAGGCCGCGACGTTGCGGCCGAGGTGGACGGAAGTCAACTCGGCCGCAAGGGCGGCGTCAAGGAGTAAATACTTAACGAGATGACAACGGTGCCATTCGTTATCTAAGTGAAGGCAGGAGTGCCGGGCGAGAGAGTGGCCTCCAACAGGGTCGAATCGCCCATCTCGCTCAGTACGAGGGCCAGCGCGCCGAGCACCTCGGCCCGGCCGCCGAGCGCCCCGGGAAGTACCGAGAGCTGTCGCGCGGCGCTCGGGATCGAGTAGCGCGCGACGGAGTCGCGGATGGGTCCGAGGACCAACTCCCCTGCCTCCGCCAGCGATCCGCCGAGTACGACCCGGCTGGGGTTGAGGAGGTTGCACAGGTTCGCCACGCCGCTGCCGATGTGCCGGCCTACGTCGGCGATCACCCGGCGGCACCCCGGGTCGCCCTCGCGGGCCAGTTGGACGACCCGGTCCATGGTCAAGTCCGGTCCGTGGCTGGGCCGCAGGAGCGGCAGGACGTACCGGGCGGCGGTGAAGGTCTCCAGGCATCCGCGGTTGCCGCAGCGGCAGACCGGACCGGCCTCGTCGAGGGTGATGTGGCCGATCTCGCCGGCGGTCCCCCCGGGCCCCCGGTAGATCGCCCCGTTGATCACCAGACCGGCCCCCACCCCGCTGGCGACCTTGATGTACGCGAGGTCCCGGACCCCCCGCCCGCTCCCCCAGACCAGCTCCCCCAGGGCCCCGAGGTTGGCGTCGTTGTCGACGTAGACGGGCACGCCGAGGCGGGTGGCGAGCTCCGCGCTGGGATTGATGCCCGTCCATCCCGGCAGGATCGACGTGGAGCCGAGGGTGCCCGACTCCACGTCGATCGGGCCGGGCACTCCGAGCCCCACCCCGATGATCTTGTCCTGCCCGATCCCGGTGGTCCGGATCAGCCGGTTGACCAGCGCTTCCGCCCGTCCGAACCCCTCCGCGGAGGAGGCGTCCACGTCCATCGGTTCGGACTCCTCGGCGAGGACCTGGTGGGCCAGGTTGCCGATCGCCACCCGGAGGTGCGTATGGCCGAAGTCCACCCCGATCACGACGCCCGCGTCGCCGCTGAGCGAGACGCTCCTGGCCCTGCGGCCGCCCGCCGAGGTGGGGGTCACCTCGACGGTGCCGCCGTCCTTCAGCTCGCGCACGATGTTGGAGACGGTGGCCGCGGAGAGGCCGGTACTCCTGGCGATTTCCGCCTGGGTGAGTGACCCCGCCATGCGCACGGCACGTACGACCCGCTCGAGATTGGCCCTATGCAGAGATGTCTGCGACCCCGGAGTCTCCATCGACTCACTCACTCCTGCCGTTTTCTCTAACATGTGAACCAATAGCTGACCGTTCCAGGGTGTGCCCCGTCAAGACCTTGAGCGTGCGGAGCCCGTATGAGCGCGGCACCTCCCCACATGAGGCCGGCCGAATTCGGGGGAACACGGACGAAACCGCCCAACGGCCGGAGGCGGTCGGGCGGTTCCGTGGTGAAGCCTGGATGAAGCGGCGGTGCTACTTGAGTGCTCCGGCGGTCAGGCCGGCCACCACCTGCCGCTGGAAGACGATGTACGCGGCGAGGACGGGAAGCATGGCGATCACGAGTCCGGCGAACAGCCCGGAGTAGTCCCCCTTGTACCCCTGGCTGGTGGAGAGCTCCACCAGGCCCTGCGCGAGCACCCGCTTGTCCGGGTCGGTGTTCAGCACCGTGGGCAGCATGTACTGGTTCCACTGCCCGAGGAAGTTGAAGATCCCGACGCTGATCAGCCCCGGCCTCGCCATCGGCAGCATCACCTGGAAGAAGGTCCGGGTGTGCGAAGCGCCGTCGATCAGCGCCGCCTCCGCGACCGAGGTCGGCAGGGTGCGGAAGAACGAGGTCAGGAAGAACACGGTGAACGGCAGCGAGTACGCGATGTACACGAGGATCAGGCCGTGGATCGTGTTCAGCAGCCCCATGTTGTCCATGACGTAGAACAGCGGGACCAGGGCCAGCATGACCGGGAAGCTCATGCCGCCGACGAACAAGTAGTAGATGAACCGGTTGCCGGGGAACTCGAACCGGGCCAGTACGTACGCGGCCATCGAACCCAGCACCAGCGTGCCGATGAGCGATCCCCCGACCACCAGGACGGTGTTGAGGAAGTACTCGCTCATGTGCGCCTGGTTCCAGGCCCGTCCCCAGGCGTCGAAGCTCAGGGAGTCGGGCAGCGCCCACGGGGAGTTGAAGATGGCCTTGTCCGACTTGAAGGCGGACATCACGGCCCAGAACAGCGGCAGGATCACCAGGACCGCCCAGATGACGAGCACGCCGTGCGAGAACACGTTGAGGACGTGTCCCTCGCCGCGCTTCGCCCGGGACGTGCCCGCGGAGCCGGCCCCGGCGCTCCGCTGACCGGGGATTCCGGCCTCCTCGCGGAGGGCGGGCGGGGTGTCAGTGGTCTTCATCAGTACTCCAGCCGCTCGCGCCGGCCCAGCTTCATGACGACGGCGGCGAACGCCAGGGTCACGAGGAGCAGGGCGACGCCGATCGTGGTCGCGTATCCGGCCTGTCCGTCACGGAACGCCGCCTGGTAGACGTACAGCGGCAGGACGGTGGTCGAGTAGTCCGGCCCGCCGGGCCCGACGCTCATGATGTTCACCACCGCGAACCCCTCAGCGCCCAGCGCGAGGATGCCCATGTAGACCCAGCCCGACTGCACGGTGTCCCAGAGCAGCGGGAGCGTGATCCGGAAGAACGTGGTGAACCTGCTCGCCCCGTCCAGCAAGGCCGCCTCGTAGAAGTCCTTCGGGATGGACGCCATGCCCGCCGAGAAGAGCACCACGAAGAAGCCGGTCGTGCACCAGACGAGGACCGCCATGATGCACCAGAGCGCGAGCTTCGGGTCGCCGAGCCAGTTCGGCAGGTGCTCGAATCCGAACGCCTTCAGCGAGCCGTTGATCATGCCCTGGGCGGGGTCGAAGGCGAACTGGAAGAGGATCGCCACGATCGCGATGGAGAGAACCTGTGGGAAGAAGTAGGCGATCTTGTAAAAACCCGATCCGCGCACGCCCGAGATGACCGCGCCCTTTCGGCGCCGGCCGCCCACATTGAGCATGAAGGCGAAGAAGAGGGCGAGCCCCAGCGTCACCAGCGGCAGCAGGATCGCCAGCAGCACACTGTGCTCCAGCGATTTCCAGAAGACGTCGTCCTTGAACATCTTGGTGTAGTTGTCGAAGTCGACCATCTCGAAGTCGGGGCTCAGCCCCGTCCAGTCCGTGAACGAGTAGTAGATGGACTGGATGAAGGGCCAGACGACGAAGATGACGTACAACGCCATCGGGGCGATCAAGAACCCGACTATGAACCGGTATTTACCGTGCTGCATCGTTACCGACTCCGACCTTCCTGCCGTGCCGCCGCTGGTGACGCGTGGATCACTGGTGCTTGAAGTGCTTGATGGACTGGTCCTTGGCCGCCGCGTCCGCGTAGCCCTGGATCTTCTTGATCGCCTCGGCGGGGGTCGCGCGGCCGGCCATCATCTCGCCGAGACCGGAGACGCCGATCTGCTCCTTCTGGAGCTTCACGTACCAGTCCTGCAGGCGCGGGTTGACGACGTTGGTCCCGGCCTTCTCCAGCGCGGCGACACCGGACTTGAGGCCGTCCGACAGCTCGATGCCGTCGGTGCCGCCGTTGTAGGCGGACAGGGACTTGGTGCTGGTGGTGAAGGACTTCGAGGAGGCCTCGCTGAGCATGATGCGCAGCTGCTCCATGCCGCCCTCGGCGTTCTTCGCGTTGGCCGGGACGATGAAGGGCTCACCGCCGGACGCCCAGATGGTGCCGAACGGCATCTTGTCCGAGGAGTCGAGGCTGGAGGGAGCGCCCACGGACAGCTTGAAGTCCTTGGGGATGATGGCGGCTTCCTCGTTCTCCACCCAGGAGCCGTTGGGGATGAAGAGCGCCTTGCCGTTGGCCCACGCGCCCTGCGAGCCGCGGTGGTCGAGACCCGGGGTGCCCTCCAGGACGTAGCCCTTCTTGTAGAGCTCGTAGTACGCCTCGAACGCGGCCTTGACGGCGGGGTGTTCCCACGCCTTCGGCTCCAGGTTGTCGATGGCGTCGAGCACCTCCGAGCCGCCGATCTTGGCGATGAAGGGGTAGAGCGAGAACGGCAGGTAGTAGGGGTACTTGCCGGCGTAGGTCCAGCCGGCGATGCCCTTCTTCTTCGCCTTCGCGCAGAGCGCGAGCATGTCGTCCCAGTTCTCCGGGTACGTCGCGTCGAGCTTGTCCAGGGCGGTCTGCGAGTACCAGACGCCGTAGACGGTGTAGGCGTAGTACATGATCCAGACCGGGTCGCCGTCGAACTGGCCCATCTCGACGATTCCCGGGCGCAGGGTGTCGCGCACCGTCTTGCTCGGGTCGTCGATGGACGGGGAGTCGAGCAGCGGAGTCAGGTCCGCGAGCTGCTTCTTGCCGACCAGGACGCCCATGTCCATCTGCTGGGCACCGGAGTTGTCGATCAGGTCCGGCGGAGTACCGCCGTTGAAGCGCGGCTGGAGGACCGACTGGATCTTCTGCGTCTTGGAGAACGTGACCTTGGCCTTGGGGTAGGTCTTCTCGTAGACGGCCTTGGCGTCCTCGGCGTACTTGGTGCCGAACCCGCCGTCGAAGATGACCAGTTCGAGCGGTGCGCTCTCGTTGACGGCCAGCGGGTTCTCCGCCGACTTGGTGCCCTTCTCGACCTTCTCGTCGGAGCCGCTGTCGCCACTGGCACAGGACGCCAGGAAGCTCATCGTGGGAACGGTGATCACGCCGAGAGCGGCGGACCGCTTGATCAGATCGCGACGGCCGAGACCCTCATTGTTGTGGGCGGAGGTCGATCCCATGCTCAAGTCCTCACCTTCATCAGGACTCAGGCGGTGTACCGGTCACCCGTCGAGATCTCGCCTCAGGCGAAGGGTCCCGCCACCGCGCGGTCGGTTGCGCTTGGGTCATGCAGAGAGACGTACCGGATTGCCTGGCTCGGCCTGGCGTGTCGGAAGAACGTACAGCGAAGCAGCTCAAGGCGTGCCTCGTACCGCTCCCCCGCACCCCTCCGAGTGCGCAACCGTGTGAAACGGCTGTGCAGACGCCGACAGGTATAGTCCACTTGCGGCCGGAGGAGCAAGATCGAATGCAGGTTTGCCCGGGAGTCTTTCCCGAGTTGAGACCTCGCGGATACGTCGGCACCGTGCGCCCTGGGCCCGGCGGCAGCATTTCCGGTATTTCGACGATTCGCCCGGCACCTCTCCCGTAACCGCCCGGAAACACGGGATCACCCGACCGTCACACGGGTCCGCACGGGGCGCCCGGAGTGCCCGTTTCCGGCGAAATCCCCACTGCCCGGGTCACAACAAATGGCGTCAAACACCGATCAGGACGGGAAACACGCGCGATATCCGCCTGGAGCGCGAGGAATTCGATCCGGACGAATCGGGCGAGTCCATGTCGTACACCCACATCATCGGTGCGACTGCGTTCAATTCCCGAACGTGCAAGAAATGAAGGCAACAAGACCGTACGGGCCGAAGCGGAACGGCCCGGCGGACGCGGAAGGGGCCCGGCAGGCCCGCGAGGATCACCAGAGCAGAACGGCCGGCACCGTGTCCTCCGGTGCCGGCCGTTCTACTCAGGTGTTCCTCGGGCGCGGTGCACGCGACCGCCCGCCGCCACTCAGCGGCCGTGGCGCACGGGCGGGCTCAACGGACGCGACGCATGGGCGGGCTCAGCGGCCGTGGCGCACGGGCGGGCTCAACGCTCCCGGCGGACCTCGCGGACGAGGCTCTCGGGCAGGGCCAGGTTCCAGGCGGTGATCACGGGCTGCCCGTGCTCCGTGCCGAGCCGGGAGATCGCCCCGGTGGCCAGCTGGAAGAGGTTGCCGCCGGCCGGGGGAAGGTCCAGGTAGCGGGCGGTGAGCACGCGCAGGAAGTGGGAGTGCGCGACGAGCACGATGTCCTCGTCGCTCGCGAGGCCCTCGGCCGTCGCGCGTACCCCGGCGAGCACCTTGTCGGCCCGCTCGCCGATCTCGGCCGGGCTCTCACCCGGGTGCGCGGTGGGACCTGCCTCGACCCCGTCGGTCCAGAGGTTCCAGAGGGGGCGGGTGCGGTGGATGTCGACGGTGGTGATGCCCTCGTAGCCGCCGTAGTCCCATTCGCGCAGCTCCGGGATGATGCGGGGCGAGGTGAGCCCGGCCAGTTCGGCGGTGCGGCGGGCGCGGACCGAGGGGCTGACGAGGCTGAGCCCGATCTGCCGGTCCGCGAGGAGCGGGACGAGCGCGCGGGCCTGGGTCTCGCCGAACTCGGTGAGCGGCAGATCGGTGTAGCTGGTGTGCCGGCCGTTCCGGGACCATTCGGTCTCGCCGTGCCGGATCAGGATCAACTCGCCCATGGTGCGTCCGTTCTTCGTGCGTGTCGCTGCGATCATGCAAACCCGCCGGACCACGATCGCATTCCGTACGGACCGCCGCCCCCGCGACGCGCCCGCCCGCGGGGGGCCCTGCCGCGGCCTGCGGCCCACCCGCCCGCGCGCGCACCGCCCCCGGTGACGCGCGGGCGGGAAGGGCGCGTCACCGGGGGCGGTGGCCGTATCGGGGTCGTTTCCGGGTCGTATACGAATCAGCCGCGGACCACGCGCAGGGAGTCCTCGCCCACGAGCTCGACGGTGTACGGGCGGGCCGTGTCCGAGGTCACACGGACCGTCTCGCCCTCGCGGACCACCTGGAAGGTCGCCGCGGGAGCGCCGGTGAGGTCGGGGACGGTGACCGTGCGGGTGAAGTCACCGGTGCCTGCGGGGGCGTACACGCGCAGTTCGAGCCCCTCCAGCCAGTCGCCGTCCGGGCGCGAGACGTCCGCGCCGAGCGGCAGGACCGCGCCGGGCCTGACCAGCAGCGGGAGACTGTCGAAGCCGTGGGTCTCCTGGCGCCAGGCCGGTCCGGTGACCGTCTCGCCGGAGAGCAGGTGCGTCCAGGTGCCCTCGGGGACGTAGTACTCGACCTGCCCGTCCTCGGTGAAGACCGGGGCCACCAGCACGTCCCCGCCGAGCAGGTACTGCCGGTCCACCGTGCGGGTCGCCGGGTCGTCCGGGAACTCCAGCAGCATCGGGCGCATCACCGGGACGCCGGTGCGGTGGGCCTCCACGGCGGCTCCGTACAGGTACGGCATCAGACGGTGCTTCAGCTCGGTGAACTGCCGGGCCACGTCCACCGCCTCGTCGCCGAACTCCCACGGCACGCGGTAGGACGAGGAGCCGTGCAGCCGGCTGTGCGAGGAGAGGAGGCCGAAGGCCAGCCAGCGCTTGAAGACGGCCGGGTCGGGAGTGCCTTCGAAGCCGCCGATGTCGTGGCTCCAGAAGCCGAAACCGGAGAGGCTCAGCGAGAGCCCGCCGCGCAGCGACTCGGCCATCGCGCCGAAGGAGGACCAGCAGTCGCCGCCCCAGTGGACGGGGAACTGCTGGCCGCCGGCGGTCGCCGAGCGGGCGAAGAGGACGGCCTCGCCCTGGCCGCGCTCCTTCTCCAGGAGTTCGAAGACGGCCTTGTTGTACAGGTGCGTGTAGTAGTTGTGCATCCGCTCGGGGTCGGAGCCGTCGTGCCAGACCACGTCCGTGGGGATGCGCTCGCCGAAGTCCGTCTTGAAGCCGTCGACACCCTGGTCGAGCAGCACCTTGAGCTTGCTCTGGAACCAGGCGGTCGCCTCGGGGTTGGTGAAGTCGACCAGCGCCATGCCGGCCTGCCACTTGTCCCACTGCCAGACGTCGCCGCCGGCGGTGCGGACGAAGTAGCCCTTATCGGCACCTTCCGCGTACAGGGCGCTCTTCTGCGCGATGTACGGGTTGATCCAGAGGCAGATCCGCAGGCCCCGCGCCTTGAGCCGGGCGAGCATGCCGACCGGGTCCGGGAACACCTCCGGGTCCCACTCGAAGTCCGACCACTGGTACTCGCGCATCCAGAAGCAGTCGAAGTGGAAGACGGAGAGCGGGATGCCCCGGTCGGCCATGCCCTCGACGAACGAGGTGACGGTCTTCTCGTCGTACGAGGTGGTGAACGAGGTCGTCAGCCAGAGGCCGAAGGACCAGGCCGGGGGGAGCGCAGGGCGGCCGGTGAGGGCGGTGTAGCGGGCGAGGACGTCCTTGGGCGTGGGTCCGGCGATGACGAAGTACTCCAGCGTCTGGTCCTCGACGCTGAACTGCACCTGCCCCACGGCCTCGGAGCCGACCTCGAAGGAGACCTTGCCGGGGTGGTTGACGAAGACGCCGTAGCCGCGCGACGAGAGGTAGAACGGGATGTTCTTGTACGCCTGCTCGCTGCTGGTGCCGCCGTCCGCCTGCCAGATGTCGACGACCTGGCCGTTCTTCACGTACGGGGTGAAGCGCTCGCCGAGCCCGTGGATGGTCTCGCCGACACCGAGGGCGAGCTGCACGGCCATGTGGTGGCCGCCGTCCGGCACGGTGGCGAAGGCGGTGCCCTTGCGGCCGGCGGCGGTCAGCAGGCGGCCCTCGCCGTCCAGGAAGTCCAGGCCGAAGGCGCCCGAGTCGGAGAGCCGCAGGGTGAGCGGGCCGCTGGTGAGCTCGGCGGCGCCGTTCTCCCGGCGGGTGGTGGCCGTCGCGTCCCCGGTGGCGCCGGGCAGGCCGAACTCCGGACCGGGGTTGCGCCTGCCGGCGAGGTGGGTGACCCGCACGCCGATGACGCCCTCGGCGGGCGAGTACGCCTCGACCGTGATGAGCGGGGCGTTGAGCGTGTCGCCGCGCCGCTCGACGCGCTTGACCGCGGCGTAGGCGGTGAGCCGGTCGGTGTCCAGGCGCAGATCGCGGAGTTCGGTGGCGTACGAGGCGACCACACCGTCCCGCATCTGCCAGAAGCCGTCGGTGAACTTCATGGGGGGTCCTTAGCCGTTCTGCAGTGGTTCGGAGGATCGGGAGTCCGCGGGTTCGGGAACCCGGGGGCTCGGGAGCCCGGAGGTCCGGTCCGGGCGGTCGGCCCGGGGTCCGGTCTGCGGGTTCGGTCTGCTGGGTCGGTCCGGGGTTCGCCTTCCGGAGGTACGGGGACGCCGGGATGCGGGGACGCTCACGGCCCGGCCGGGGAGCCTGCGCACGTCCCCGGTCTTCCGGGCGCCGCGCGCACGGCACCACCGTGGCGGGCCGCGTACGGCCGTCGACCTGCCAGTTCCCGGGAGTCTCATTTGATCGTACACAAAACAAATGCACTGCGATTGCTCTGGATCGACCCGGAATATCGACACTCAGGGCGATGTGGACCGGCACACGACGGTGAAGTTGCCCCGGAGTGACCGTTGTGTCACAGAAGAGGTCTGGTGCGACAACAACTTCAGATGTATTAGTACTTCTAGTGAACAAATAGACCGGCGGCCGAGGGGCCGTCCGGCCCGTCGACCACGAGGCAGACATGTCGGACCGCTTCACCACCGCTTCCGCTTCCGCGGACCGGTTCCACTGATCCAACGGCCGGGGTGACCCGCGCGCGTGCGCGCGGATCACCCTCCGCCGGGTACGGAACCAGCCGGACCCGTACCCGGAGTACACACCCCTCCCGGAGACACCGTTGCCTCCCGGAGCCCGGCCCACTCCCCACGCAAGGGCATCCCTCGTGACAGCACACATAACGGACGGATCGCGCCAGCGGCGCCGCCGTCTCGACCGGCGGGTCATCGTCCCGCTCACCGTTGTCTCCGCGCTCGTCGGCGCCGTAGCCCTCTCCGGCTGCGGCCAGCAGCGGGACGCGAGCGTGTTCACCGTCCTGAATTCCTCGACGGACGACTCGTACCACGGCTGGGACGCCGCGACCCTGCAGCGCTGCAGCAAGCAGCTGGGCGTCACCATCGAGCAGCAGTCCGTACCGGCCGCGCAGGTCATGACGAAGTCGCTGCGGATGGCCTCCTCGAAGTCGCTGCCCGACATCATCCAGTTCGACGGCTCCGAGATGCCGACGTTCGCCGAGACCGGCGGACTGCTCGACCTGAAGAAGCTGGGCGTCTCCACCGCGGACATCCCCCAGGGCATCCTCGACTACGGCTCGTACAAGGGCACGTACTACGGGGCGGCGCGCACGGTGAACACCCTCGCGCTCTTCTACAACAAGGACATCCTCGACAAGGCCGGGCTGCCGGTGCCCACCACCTGGGCCGAGATGCAGGCCACCGCCAAGCAGCTCACCAAGAAGGGGAGCTACGGCATCGCGCTCAGCGCGGGCGGCGCGGAGGACGGGGTCTACCAGTTCACGCCGTTCATGTGGTCCAACGGCGGCGACGAGACCGACCTCGACTCGCCGCAGGTGGTCCAGGCGCTGGACTACTGGAAGTCCCTCATCAAGGACGGCTCCCTCTCCAAGTCCACCGTCAACTGGACCCAGGCCGACGTCAACGACCAGTTCATGGCGGGCAACGCGGCCATGATGATCAACGGTCCGTGGCAGGTCGAGACGCTCAACACGAAGAAGAACCTGCACTGGGGCATCGCGCAGATCCCCGTGCCGAAGGCCGGCGAGGACTCGGTGGGTCCGCTGGGCGGCGGGATGCTGACCATCCCGGACGTCGGCGACACCGCGCGGGAGAAGACCTCCGCGAAGATCGTCAACTGCATGACCAGCGAGCAGGAGGAGGTCACCTACGCGCTGAACAGCTGGATGATCCCGGCCAACGAGAAGGCCGCCGCCGTGTGGCGCAAGAAGGTGCCGTCGCTCAGCTCGCTCGCCGACCAGGTGGCCACCGCCCGCTCGCGCACCGCGCAGCTCGGCTCCGGCTGGACCTCCGTGTCCCTGGCCCTGCAGAGCGCCTTCCAGTCGGCCCTCACCGGCCAGTCCAGTGAGTCGGCCCTCCACCACGCCCAGCAGCGTGTCGCGAGCGGGAACTGAGGTATCCGAACATGTCTTCAACCGCTGCTTCCGCACCCGCTGCCGCGTCCGGAGCGTCCGCACCCGTGGCGGCGCCCGCGGCCAGGCGTCCGAAGCCGGGCTCGCTCAAGCGCCGCCGCACGCTGGCCCAGTGGGGGTTCATCGCCCCCGCCGTGATCTTCATGCTGCTGTTCTTCGGCTACCCGCTCGTCCGCAACGTGGTGATGAGCTTCCAGCACTACACGCCGTCCACCTTCTTCACGGGTGAGGCGCCCTTCAACGGGCTCGACAACTGGAAGAACGTCTTCCAGGACGATCTGTTCGGCAAGGCCCTCTGGCAGACGATCCTCTTCACGATCGGTTCGCTGATCGGGCAGTTCTGCATCGGCCTCGCCCTCGCGGTGTTCTTCAACCGCCGCTTCCCCCTCAACGGGGTGCTGCGGTCGCTGATCCTGCTGCCCTGGCTGGTCCCGATGGTCGTGTCCGGTGTCGTCTGGCGCCGCATCCTCGACCAGGACACCGGCGTGCTCAATTCCTTCCTCGGCCTGTTCGGCGCCGGTGACACCCCCTGGCTGAGCAGCACCGGCATGGCGCTGATCTCGGTCATCATGGTGAACATCTGGATCGGCATCCCGTTCAACATGGTGATCCTGTACGGCGGCCTCCAGGAGGTCCCCAAGGAGATGTACGAGGCGGCCTCGCTCGACGGCGCCTCCGCCTGGCGCCAGTTCCGCTCGATCACCCTGCCGCTGCTGAAGCCGGTCATCACCGTGGTGCTGGTCCTGGGCTTCATGTCGACCATCAAGATCCTGGACCTGGTCCTCGCCCTGACCGACGGCGGTCCCGCCGACTCCACCCAGACCCTGGGCACCCTGACGTACCAGAACTCCTTCGCCCAGCTTGACTTCGGCGCGGGCGCGGTGGTCGGCAACATCCTGATCCTGATCTCCGCCGTCTTCGCGGTGTTCTACCTGCGGGCCAACCGCAACGAGGGGAAGTGAACGGCATGGCGACCACCACTCCCGCCGTTTCGGCCCGCACTCCGGGCAGCCCGGCCGAGAACCGGCCGAAGCGCCGCTGGGGCGCGACGATCATCGGCATCGTCATCCTCTGCGTGATGCTCTTCCCGCTCTACTGGATGGTCAACACGGCTCTCCAGCCGGAGTCCGGTCTGCTGGAGGTCTCCCCGGTCCCGCACAGCCTGGACTTCTCGGGCTTCAGCTCCGCGTTCAAGGAGCAGGGCGGGCACCTGCTGACCTCGCTCGGCGTCGCGCTCGGCGCCGTGGTCATCTGCCTCGCGTTCTCCGCGCCGGCCGCCTACGGGCTCGCCCAGTTCAAGCTGCGCGGTACGAAGACCGTCGTGTTCGGCACCCTGATCACGCAGATGGTCCCCGGCATCGTCATCGCCAACGCCCTGTACAGCGCCTACGTGGACCTGGGGCTGGTCAACTCGTACGCCGGTCTGATGCTGGCGGACGCCTCGCTGGGCATCCCGTTCGCGATCGTGCTGATGCGCTCGTTCATGGTGGCGATCCCGCGCGAGGTCATCGAGGCCGCCGAGGTCGACGGCGCGGGCAAGTTCCGTACCTTTGTCCAGGTTGTTCTGCCGATGAGCCGCAACTCCCTGATCACCGCCGGGCTGTTCTCGTTCCTGTACGCCTGGAGCGACTTCATGTTTGCCCTCACACTGAACACAACGGACGACGTGAAGCCGATCACCCTCGGCATCTACCAGTACATCGGTGCGCACGTCGGAGACTGGGGCTCGGTCATGTCCGCGGCGGTGCTGTCGGCGATCCCGGCAGCCGTGCTGCTCGTCCTGTCCCAGAAGTACATCGCCGCCGGGATCACCGGCGGCTCGGTCAAGTAAGGGCTTTTCATGAGTGAGTTCCCTGTCTTCCCTCCGGGTTTCGTGTTCGGTGCGGCCACCGCGTCGTACCAGATCGAGGGCGCGGTGACCGAGGACGGCCGCGGCCCCTCGATCTGGGACACCTACAGCCACACGCCGGGACGTACGGACGGCGGCGACACGGGTGACGTGGCCTGCGACCACTACCACCGCTACCCCGAGGACGTGGCGCTCCTGCGCGACCTGGGCGTGGACTCGTACCGTTTCTCCATAGCCTGGCCCCGCATCCAGCCGACCGGCAGCGGCCCGGCCAACGCCAAGGGCCTGGACTTCTACTCGCGTCTGGTCGACAACCTGCTCGAAGCGGGCATCGAGCCGGCGGCCACCCTCTACCACTGGGACCTTCCGCAGGCCCTGGAGGACAAGGGCGGCTGGCGGGTCCGTGAGACGGCGGAGCGCTTCGGCGAGTTCACCTCGATCGTGGCCGAGCACCTGGCCGACCGGGTGCCGCGCTGGATCACCCTCAACGAGCCCTGGTGCAGCGCCTTCCTCGGCTACTCGGTGGGCCGGCACGCCCCGGGTGCCAAGGAGGGCACCGGCGCGCTGGCCGCCGCGCACCACCTGCTGGTCGGCCACGGCCTGGCCATGAAGGCGCTGCGCGCCGCGGGCGTCCGCGACGCGGGCATCACCCTCAACCTGGACCGCAACCTCCCGGCGGCCGACACCGACGCGGACCGCGGTGCGGTGCTCCGCGCGGACACCCAGCACAACCTGGTGTGGACCGAGCCGATCCTGGCAGGCCGCTACCCGGCGAGCGACGAGGAGACCTGGGGCGAGCTCATCACCAGCCAGGACTTCCGGCTCGACGGCGACCTGGAGCTGATCTCCCAGCCGCTCGACTTCCTGGGCATCAACTACTACCGCCCGATCGTCGTCGCCGACGCCCCGTACCGCGAGGCCGACCCGGCGCTGCGGGTGGCGACCGACAACCGGCTCCGCGAGACGGAGTACCCGGATGTCCGCCGCACGGCGATGGGCTGGCCGGTCGTGCCGGAGACCTTCACCGATCTGCTGACGGATCTGAAGAAGACCTACGGCGACGCCCTGCCGCCCATCCACATCACGGAGAACGGCTCGGCCGAGTACGACACCGTCGACGCGGACGGCGCCGTGCACGACACGGACCGCGTCGAGTACCTGCGCGACCACCTGACGGCGCTCAAGGCCGCCATGGACGCCGGGGTGGAGGTCCAGGGCTACTACGTCTGGTCGCTGCTGGACAACTTCGAGTGGGCCCTCGGGTACGCGAAGCGGTTCGGGATCATCCGGGTCGACTACGACACCCAGGAGCGCACCCCGAAGGACAGCTACCGCTGGTACCAGGAGCTGATCAAGGCCCACCGCTCGTAGGGTCTTCCGTTCCGGTCGGGCCGGAACGGTGAACGGGGCCGCCCCGCATGTGCTGAACATGTGCGGCGGCCCCGTTTCTGTGTGCGACGGGCCGTGCGGCGGCGGGAGTTCAGAGACGGACCAGCTCCAGCGCCCGTTTCAGGTTGTACTCGGCGATGCCCGCCATGAAGGCCCGGTCGGGGAAGTCTCCGTCGAGCAGACGCAGCGGGCCCGCTGTCAGCGAGAGCCGCTGGGCGAGCATGTACAGCGCGAGCCGGTCCTCGTCTAGCCCGTCCGCCTCCAGCGGCCGGTAGGCGTCGTGCAGGCGGATGCGCAGGAAGACGTGCTCCCACTCGACGTCGAAGTACATCACCCCCTCGATGTCGATGACCACAGGGTTGCCGTTCACGTCCACGCGTACGTGGTCGGGGCCCAGTTCACCGTGGACCACCGCGTACTCCGCGCGCGGCCGCACCTCCGCCGCCAGGCCGCGCAGCCGCTCCTCCAGCCGGTCGCGGGCGTCCGCGATCCGGGGATCGCGGGAGGCCGCCTCGGCGAGGTCGCGCAGGGCTCGGCCGAGGACGACCTCCTCGCACGAGGAACCGCGCGAGGTTCCTCCGCCGTCGACCACGGCCACCTTGCCGTACGCCGGTGCCCGGTGTCCCCGCATGGCCCTCAGCGATTCCGCGAGCCGGGCCATGACCGGGCCGGCGGCGTGCCGGTCGCGCGCCAGCAGCTCTTCCAGGCTCTCTCCGCGGAGGTCCTCCACGATCGCGAGGCCGCCCTCGCCGTGGGCGCCGTCACGGTCGAGGAGGCGGAGCGCCGGGACGCGGACACCGAGGGCGTCCAGACGCGCGTGCGCGGCGTGGAACAGATCGATCCCGAGGCCGGGCGAGAACGGGTCGGTGAGGTCGTCGTCGCCCTCGGCGGCGGGCCAGTAGTTCTCGGCCTCGTCCCACAGGTAGGCGACCGCCGTCGTCGCGTCGTCCATCACCAGGCGGTACACGCCCTTCTTGCTGCCGCCCGTGACCCGCTCGACCGCCTCCAGCCGTCGTCCTCCGCCCAGCGCGTCCCGCGCCGCGCCCGCCAGCCGTTCCCTCGTCCCCACCCCGGATGCCACGTTCCGAACCGCCTCTCCCCGCCACGACGACCGCGACGACCCGGGCACTGTACGGGCACGCGGAAGGGGCCGCACCCCCGCCGGACTCTCGTCCGGGGTGGTGCGGCCCCTTCGTCGGCTTCACGCGGCGCGGTGTGCGCGCCGCTCGGGCCTACTTGCGGATCAGGCTGCGGAGCACGTACTGCAGGATGCCGCCGTTGCGGTAGTAGTCCGCCTCGCCGGGCGTGTCGATGCGGACGACGCCGTCGAACTCCACACCGGTGTCGGTGGTGACCTTGACCGTGCGCGGGGTGGTGCCGTCGTTCAGCACGGTCACGCCGGTGAAGGAGAAGGTCTCCTCGCCGGTGAGGCCGAGGGTCTCGGCGGTGTGGCCCTCCGGGAACTGGAGCGGGAGGACGCCCATGCCGATGAGGTTCGAGCGGTGGATGCGCTCGTACGACTCGGCGATGACGGCCTTGACGCCCAGCAGCGCGGTGCCCTTGGCTGCCCAGTCGCGGGACGAACCGGAGCCGTACTCCTTGCCCGCCAGGATGACCAGCGGGGTGCCGGCGGCCTGGTAGTTCTGGGAGGCGTCGTAGATGAACGACACCGGGCCGTCGGCCTGGGTGAAGTCGCGGGTGAAGCCGCCCTCGGTGCCCGGCGCGATCTGGTTGCGCAGGCGGATGTTGGCGAACGTGCCGCGGATCATGACCTCGTGGTTGCCACGGCGCGAGCCGTAGGAGTTGAAGTCACGACGCTCGATGCCGTGCTCCGTGAGGTACTTGCCGGCCGGGGTGTCGGCCTTGATCGCACCGGCCGGGGAGATGTGGTCGGTGGTGACCGAGTCGCCGAGCTTGGCGAGCACCCGGGCGCCGGTGATGTCCTCGACCGGAGTCGTCTCCATCGTCATGCCCTCGAAGTACGGGGGCTTCCGGACGTAGGTGGACTCGGAGTCCCACTCGAAGGTGTTGCCGGTCGGGATCGGCAGCGCCTGCCACTGGGCGTCGCCCGCGAAGACGTCCTGGTAGGACTTGTTGAACATGTCCTCGCCGATGGAGTTGGCGACGACGTCGTTCACCTCGGCCTCGGACGGCCAGATGTCCGCCAGGAAGACCGGCTTGCCGTCCTGGTCGACCCCGAGGGCGTCCTTGGTGATGTCGACCTTCATCGAACCGGCGATGGCGTACGCGACGACCAGCGGCGGGGACGCCAGGTAGTTCATCTTGACGTCGGGGTTGATCCGGCCCTCGAAGTTGCGGTTGCCGGAGAGCACCGAGGTCACGGCCAGGTCGTGCTCGTTGACCGCCTTGGAGACCTCTTCCGGCAGCGGGCCGGAGTTGCCGATGCAGGTGGTGCAGCCGTAGCCGACGAGGTTGAAGCCGACCTTGTCGAGGTACGGGGTCAGGCCCGCCTTGTCGAAGTAGTCGGTGACGACCTTCGAGCCCGGGGCGAGGGTGGTCTTGACCCACGGCTTGCGGGTCAGGCCCTTCTCGACCGCCTTCTTCGCCACGAGCGCCGCGGCGACCATGACGTACGGGTTCGAGGTGTTGGTGCAGGAGGTGATCGCGGCGACGGTGACGGCGCCGTGGTCGATCTCGTACGTGGTGCCGTCGGGGGCCGTGACCGTGGTCGGGTTCGACGGGACGCCATTGGCGGCGGCCGGGGAGTCGGAGGCCGGGAAGGACTCCTTGCCCGACTCCTCGTCGTCCGAGACGTAGTTGCGCACGTCCTGGGCGAACTGCGCCTTGGCGTCGGCGAGGATGATGCGGTCCTGCGGGCGCTTCGGGCCGGCGATGGAGGGAACGACCGTGGAGAGGTCGAGCTCCAGCTTCTCGGAGAAGTCCGGCTCGGCGGCCGGGTCCAGCCAGAGGCCCTGCTCCTTGGCGTACGCCTCGACGAGCGCGACCTGCTGGGCGTCGCGGCCGGTCAGGCGCAGGTAGTTCAGGGTCTCGTCGTCGATCGGGAAGATCGCGGCGGTGGAACCGAACTCCGGCGACATGTTGCCGATGGTGGCGCGGTTGGCCAGCGAAGTGGCGGCGACGCCCTCACCGTAGAACTCGACGAACTTGCCGACGACGCCGTGCTTGCGCAGCATCTCGGTGATCGTGAGCACGAGGTCGGTGGCGGTGGTGCCGGCCGGCAGCTCGCCGGTCAGCTTGAAGCCGACGACGCGCGGGATGAGCATGGAGACCGGCTGGCCGAGCATCGCGGCCTCGGCCTCGATGCCGCCGACGCCCCAGCCCAGCACGCCGAGGCCGTTGACCATCGTGGTGTGCGAGTCGGTGCCGACGAGGGTGTCGGGGTACGCCTGGCCGCCGCGGACCATGACCGTACGGGCCAGGTGCTCGATGTTGACCTGGTGCACGATGCCGGTGCCCGGGGGGACGACCTTGAACTCGTCGAAGGCGGTCTGGCCCCAGCGCAGGAACTGGTAGCGCTCCTTGTTCCGGCCGTACTCCAGCTCGACGTTCTGGGCGAACGCGTCGTTGGTACCGAACTTGTCGGCGATGACGGAGTGGTCGATGACCAGCTCGGCCGGGGCCAGCGGGTTGATCTTCGCCGGGTCGCCGCCGAGCTCCTTCACGGCCTCACGCATGGTGGCGAGGTCCACGACGCAGGGAACGCCGGTGAAGTCCTGCATGATCACGCGGGCCGGCGTGAACTGGATCTCCTGGCTCGGCTGGGCCTGGGAGTCCCAGCCGCCCAGCGCCCGGATGTGGTCGGCGGTGATGTTCGCGCCGTCCTCGGTGCGGAGGAGGTTCTCCAGCAGCACCTTCAGGCTGTACGGGAGGCGAGCGGAGCCCTCCACCTTGTCCAGCCGGAAGATCTCGTACGACTCGTCGCCCACGCGCAGCGTGCTGCGGGCGTCGAAGCTGTTCGCCGACACGACAGTCTCCTTCATCAATGTGCGCGTACTACCGCGCCGCGCCTCACTCACGGCGGGCGCCGTGTGGTGCCGCCTACGACCTCTCGCCGATCCGCTAAGGTAAGGGTTAGTTAGGTAACCCTTACCGGGCGGCGGCTGCGGTGCGCCTCGGCAGATATCTCGATGTCGAGATAACTCTAGTACATCGCCGTCGAACGGTCATGCCCGGGCGCCCGTGTTCACCGGGGCTCGATCTCGGCGACCTTGTCTCGTTCGATCTCGGCGCCCTGTCTCGTTCGGCCCGGAAGCCGGCACCTGCCGGTCACGGGGCGGCGGCCGGGCAGTTCCGGCACCGCGCGTTCCAGTTCGTCCCGCGGGTCGAGGCCCCCCGAGGCAGGTGCGCCTCGGCTTCTCCGCTCCCTGGGACGGTCGGTACGACACCTGACGGCCACTGCCCGAGCCCGAACGGTCAGCGCAGACCGAATCGATCGGCCCAGGCGGTCATGTCGGCGGCCGTCGTGTTCCCTCCGCAGACCACCAGGCCGATCCTGGCGTCCCCGCCGACGCGCTCCAGAACCTGGCGCGCCGCGGGCAGCAGACATCCGGCGGCCGGCTCCGCCCAGACCTTCGCGTGTTCGGCCAGGTCGAGCGCGCCCCGCACGGCCTCGGCGTCGGTCACCGTGAGGACCTCGGTGACCAGCGCCGAGACATGCTCGTACGTGAGCTGCGAGGCGCTGGGGGCGCTCAAGGTCGAGACGACCGAAGACAGCTCGACCGGCACCGGGCCGCCGGAGGCCAGGGCCGCCGCCATGGCTCGCGCGCCTTCGGTCTCCACGCCCCAGATCCGCACACCGGGACGGCGCGCGTGCAGCGCGGTGGCGACCCCGGAGACGAGTCCTCCTCCGCCGATGCTGACGAGTACGTCGGTGAGCTCCCCGGCGTCCTCCGCGAGCTCCAGGCCGACCGTGCCCTGCGCCGCGATGACGACGGCGTCGTCGAAGGGGTGGACCAGGGTGAGTCCCTTGGCCCGGAACTCGTCCACGAGGGCGAACGCGTCGTGCATGGTGTCGGCGAGGACGACGCTCGCCCCGGAGGTTTCGGCGATGTCCACGGCGCGGCCGGGGGCGGAGCGCGGCATGACCACGGTCGCCCCGATGCCCAGCGCACCGGCCATGACCGCGACCGCGATGCCGTGGTTGCCTCCGCTCACCGCCACGACTCCGGCGGCCCGTTGGGCCTCGCCGAGCGTCAGCAGCTTCGCTGTCGCGCCGCGCGCCTTGAAGGAGCCGGTGCGCTGCAGGAGTTCCAGCTTCGCGGTGACCGGCGCGCCCAAAAGCGCGGACAGCCCCGGGCTCGGCACGGTCGGGGTCCGTACGACATGCCCGGCGATCCCTTCGGCGGCGGCTTCCACGTCCGCGACAGTGATCAGCATGTTCGCCCTCCGTCACATGGTCCGGGCCGGGGTGACCGGGTTCCGCATCCTACGCCGCCGTACCCCCGTCGGCCCTGTGGTCTTCGGCCCGTCGCCGCCCGTCCGCCGTCACCCCAACGGCTCAGCCCGGCGCACGGTCCCGGACCGCCCCGGCGACCGCATCCCCGACCGCATCCCCGATCGCCTCCCTGATCCGCCGCCCGAGCCGCCGCTCGTCCGCCGGGGAGCGGTGCGGCACGCCGTTCTCGGCCATCAGGGCGTGGAACTGCTGCTCGGCGTACGGGACGCCGGGAGGCAGCCCCGCGACGTGCCAGTGGACGTGCGCGTTGCCCTCCTGGCTCCCGAGCGAGTAGAGGTACGTCCGCTCGGGCGCGGTGACGGCCTCCACGGCCCGCGCCACCAGCCGGACGACCTCCATCAGCCGGTGGAACCCGTCACGGTCGAGGTCGGCGACCACGTGCTCCAGGTGCGCCTTGGGCGCCACGAGCACCTTCGCCGGGAGGGTCGGCCAGCGGTCCAGGAACGCGATGTGGAGTGCGTCCTCGTACACCACCTCGTGCAGGTACCCGGGCCTCCGGGTCACCGCCGCGCACACGAAGCACGGACCGCTCCGGGCGCGCGCCTCGTACGCCGCCAGGTCGAAGGGCTCCCCCGACTCCCCCAGCTCCCCCGACTCCCCCGGCCCCTCCCCCGATCCCTCCGCCGTCATGCGCGCTCCCCGGGCCGCGTCGCCCGTTCCAGGTCGGCCCCGATGGCGGCCTCCAGCTCGGACATCGTCCGGGCGAACGCGCGCCCGAGGTCGACGCCGTACAGGCGGGCCAGTACCAGCACGGACCACAGGCAGTCCGCGAGCTCGTGGGCGAGCCCACCGGGCGCGTCGGCGGGGTGCGGTCGCGCGCCCTCCTCCGCCATCACGAGCTTGGCGAGGTCCCCCACGTCCCCGACGAACCCGAGCATGAACTCCTCCCGGTTCCAGGTGCGGCCGCGGGCCGCCAGATTCAGCTCGTCGTACAGCGCGTGAATCCGCATCGCGCGCTCGGTGAGGGCCGCTAGCCCGTCAGGTTCCTGGTCCACGTGTTCCTGGTCCACGTACGGGCTCTACCCGTACGTACGGGCTCTATCCGGGTCGGGCACTGCCCGGGGCACTGCCGGGGCGTTGCCGCAACTCGGCGAGCCGCGCGGGGGCCGGCCGACCCGGGACACGGACGACAGGATCGGCCGGCATCCCCGCGCCGGGCGGGTGGCCATGCGTTCATGGAGCGATCGTGCAACCCTGACGGCGGGTCACGTTCGCTCCTGGGCGACCGTTCCCCCGCGGCGGGGACCCGGAATCCCGGGTGCGCCCGCCCGGTGCCACGGACGGCCGTGCGACACCTTCGTCACCATTTCACTCGAACGCCCCGCCCGAACGCACGCACATCTCATATGTGAGATAGCCTGCCGACATGTCAGACGACTACCTCGTACGCATCGGCAAGCTCATCCGTGACGCCCGTCAGCACCGGGGCTGGACACAGACGCAATTGGCCGAGGCTCTCGCCACCAGCCAGAGCGCCGTCAACCGCATCGAGCGCGGCAACCAGAACATCAGCCTTGAGATGATCGCCCGCATCGGCGAGGCTCTCGACAGCGAGATCGTGTCGCTCGGGTACGCCGGCCCCATGCACCTGCGGGTCGTCGGCGGCCGCCGCCTCTCGGGCGCCATCGACGTCAAGACGAGTAAGAACGCCTGCGTCGCGCTGCTCTGCGGCTCGCTCCTCAACAAGGGCCGTACGGTCCTGCGCCGCGTCGCCCGCATCGAAGAGGTCTTCCGGCTCCTGGAGGTTCTCAACTCCATCGGAGTACGCACCCGCTGGATCAACGGCGGTGTGGACCTGGAGATCGTGCCGCCCGCGCAGCTGGACATGGAGGCGATCGACGC